>JAEYZK010000054.1 GCA_023428085.1 Pseudomonadota bacterium | reverse complement strand
GGCCAGCACGAGGCGCGCCTCGGCGCGGCGCAGCGCTCCGCCCAGGAGGCCGGCGACGCGCGCCGCGGCGTCGGCCGGCAGGGTCGCGCCCCCGAGCGCGTACCGGCCGAGCGCCTCCGAGGTCGTTCCGGCCGGGACGACCGTGAGCGGCGGGCCCATGGAGTCGATCCGCCCGGCGATCGCCTCCTCGCGCGCGCGGGCGAGGAGCTCCATCGTCACCGCGGTCCCGGAGAGGACCGCGACGACGCCCGCCGCGAGGAGCACGCGCGGCCACCGCGCGCGGAGCTCGCGCGCGGCGAGCCAGGTTCCGGCGCGCACGCTCACGACAGGCTCCGCTCGGCGGCGACCCGCGCGGCGGTGGTGGCGGGGCCGCCCGCGGCGCCGGCGGTGTCCTCGACGAGCCGGCCGGCCGCGAGCTTGATCGTCCGCGGCGTCAGCGCGGCGAGGCGGGGATCGTGGGTCACCATGATCACCGTCTGCCCGCCGGCGGCGAGCTCGCGGAGGATGGCCATCACCTCGTCGGCGGACGCGGGGTCGAGGTTCCCCGTGGGCTCGTCGGCGAGCAGCACCCGCGGGCCGTTCACGATCGCGCGCGCGATGCCGACGCGCTGCCGCTCGCCCACGGAGAGCTCGCCGGGGCGGTGGGCGCGCCGCGCGGCGATGCCGAGGCGCTCGAGCGTGGCGAGGGCGCGGGCGCGTGCGTCCTTGCGCGGGGCGCCGGCGAGGTACGCGGGGAGGACCACGTTCTCGAGGCAGGTGAGGTACGGGACCAGGTTGAACGTCTGGAACACGTACCCGACCTCCTTGAGCCGCAGCTCGGTCCGGGCCTGGACGCCGAGCTCGTAGACGTCGGTCTCGCCGAGGAAGACCTGCCCGGCGGTCGGCGCCGACATGCCGCCGATGGCGTGGAGCAGCGTGGACTTGCCGCTGCCGCTCGGCCCGATCACGGCCACGAGCTCGCCGGGCCGGATCTGGAGGCTCACCTCGCGGAGCGCGTGGACCTCCTCGCCGCCGCCGGGGGCCGGGTAGGTCTTGGAGACGTTCTCGATCCGGATCATGTCAGCTCTCCCGAAGGACGACGGTGGGATCCCGCGTGGCCGCCCAGCTCGACGGGATCAGGGCCGCGGCGGCGCAGACGCCGGCGGCGAGCAGGAGGTGCGGCGCGAGCATGTCGAGGGGCAGCTCGAGCGGCCCGCCGAGCAGGCGGGCCGCCACCTGCCGCGCCAGCGGCCCGGCGCCCAGCCAGCCGCCGATCGCCCCGAGGGCGCCGACCAGCGCCGCCTCGACGACCCACAGGCCGGTGAGGAGCGCGGGCGACGCGCCGATCGCGACGAGGAGCCCGAGCTCGCGCGCGCGGCGCCGCACGCGCGAGGCGGTGAGGATCCCGACGACCGCGGCGATGATGCCGAAGCCCGAGACGTTCACGACCGTCGCGTAGCGCCGCATGGTGTCGAGGCTCCCCTGCTGCGCCCGGACCATGCCGGCGACGGTGATGCTCTTCGCGCCGGGCAGCGCCTTCTCCACCTCGCGCCCCAGCGTCGCGACGTCGATCCGGCACCAGCAGCCGCCGAGGCGGAGCGCGGTGAGCTGGCCCGGCCGGCCGAGCGCCCGCTGCGCCGCGGCGACGGGCATGAAGACGCCCGTGTCGAGGCCGTCCGGCGGCGCCGGGGAGACGTCGAGCACGCGGAACGACACGCCGCCGAGCTCGAACGACGACCCGGCCAGGAGCCCCGTCCGCCGCGAGAGCTCCGCGCCGATCACGGCCGGCTCGGCGTCGGGCAGCGTCGGCCACGGGTAGTCCTGGCCGACGACGAGCGCCGGCGCGCCGGCGACCGTCGCGTTCCCATACAGCCGCGCCTCGATCGCCTGGATGTGCTCGCCCACGGACGAGGCCCGGAGCGTGGCCGGCGCGTCGGCCGGCAGCGCCTCCGGCCCGTAGCGGTGCGCGTAGAACGCGCCGACGTCGGCCGCGGCGGGGAGGACCAGCATGTTGCGCCCGAGGCGGTGCGCGAGGTCATGGACCGACTTCTCGGCAGAGCTCGAGACCGCGCGCTGCGCGATGAGCGCCGCGACGACGAGCGCCACGACGACGGCGGCCAGGACCAGCTCCCAGAGCCGGCTGCGCATGCCCTTCAGGAAGAGAAGCCACACGGCGGCCTCCAGGAAGACGTGGACCCTTCCGAAGACCGCGGCGGCTCCGGGGGCTCCGACGCGCAAGAGCACGGGCCGTGCCAGCCGCGGAGGCCGTGGTTCGCTCGCGTTTCTGGGGGCGCAGACGGACGGCGCGGGTCACGTTGTGACGGCCGCGGTCACAGCCCGCGGCCCCCTCCGAACGCGCTGCCCGCAGGCTTTTCGCCGCGACCGCGCGGCTCCGGCGACGGCGCGCAACCAGTGCACGGTGGGTATGCCTGGAGCGCCGGGATGCGCCGAGAAGACGAGCGGCCCTCGCCGGCACGCATGCTGCACCGGGCGCACCCGCGAGGGCGCAGCCGCGCCCTCCCGAGGAGACACCGATCATGGACGCTCGCCGCACGCCCGAGGACCCGCCGGCAGCGGGCGCGTCACCGGCCGCGACCCGACGGGGCGAGGGCCCGCTCGTGAGCGCGCTCGTGGGCGGCGCGATCCTGCTCGGCATGATCCTCCAGACCTGGATCCCCCCGGGCCCCATGACCCTGGTCGCGGGCGCCGCGCTCGCCGGCGCCGTGGTCCTCGTCCTCGCGTTCGTGCTGCGTGGGCGGCTCCGTCAGACGCTCGCCGGCTTCCGGTTCGTCGCCACGCTGCTGTTCGCGCTCGCGGCGCTGGCGATCCTCGGCACGCTCGTCATCCAGGGGAAGCCGCCGCCGTACTACGCCGCGCGCCATCCGCTCCTGGCGCCGGTGATCGTCGGGCTCGAGCTCGACGACCTGTTCCACGGCCTCCCCTTCGCCCTGCTCATGGCGCTCTTCGGCGTCTCGGTGGTCGTCTCCGCGGTCCTGCGCTGGCCGCCGCGGCGCGGGGCCGCCGGGTTCTTCCTCTGCCACCTGGGCCTGCTCCTCTCCCTCGGCGGCGCGGCCGCGTCGGCCGCGCTGGCGATGCGCGGCCGCGTCGATCTGCACGCGGGCGGGGACCACGCGGCGCAGGTCGCCCTCACGAAGGGAGGGCAGCCCACCGGCGCGGTCGCCTCGCTCGGGTTCGTGCTGGCGCTCGATCGCTTCGAGGCGCAGGCGTACGAGACGGAGTTCCGCGTCGGTTACTACGAGCGGACCGCCGTCCCGGACGGCCGCGGGGCGCGGGACGCGTGGAAGCTCGTGGCGAGCTTCGACCCCGATCTCGCGAACCACCGCCTCCCGGGCGGCGACTCGTTCCGGCTCCAGGCGATCTATCCCGACGCCGCGAGGCCCGTCGCCGCGTCGCTCGCGGACCTCGGGGCCTCGGCCTGGAGCAACCCGGCGGTCGCGATCGAGGCCGTCGCGCAGGGCAGCCCGCGGAGGCAGCTCCTCGCGGCGGCGAAGCCCGGCGCGCTCTTCCTCTCCGACGCGCGCGCGCTCACGTTCGAGCGGCGCCGCGAGGAGAAGAAGGCGTACGTCTCGTGGGTGACCGCGCGCCGCGGCGCGGACGAGGTGAAGCGCGTCATCAAGGTGAACGAGCCGATGCGCCTCGCGGGCTGGACGCTGTACCAGGTGAACTACGACCCCGCCGACCCCACCTACTCCGGCCTCGAGGCCGTCTTCGACCCCGGCGTGTCCTGGGTGTTCGCGGGCTTCGCGCTCATCTGCCTGGGCGTCTTCTGGATGTTCTACGTCGATCCCCGCGTGAAGGCGCGCGCGGCGTCGCCCTCCCCCGCGGCCCGCGGCTGACCGAGGACCCCATGCTCCAGTACGTCGTCGCCGAGCACCCCTTCTTCGCGCTCACCGGCGCGCTGTACGCGCTCGCGGCCGCCTCCTACGCCGCCGCGTGGCGCTCCACCCGGCAGCTCGTCGCGCGCGCCGCGACCGGGCTCCTGTGCGCCGCCCTCGTGCTCAACGTCGCCGTCATGCTGCTCCGCTGGCACGAGGCCGGTCGCGCGCCGCTCAAGTCGCTCTTCGAGTCGCTCGTCTTCTTCGCGCTCTGCATCGCGCTCGTGTACCTGCTCTTCGAGCGCATCTACCGCACCCGGGTCTTCGGCGTGCCGGCGGCGCTGCTCGCGCTCGGGTGCCTCGCGTACGCGCTCGTCCGGTGGGACGCCGAGATCGTGAAGCTCCCGCCCGCGCTCCAGTCACCGTGGTTCGTGCCGCACGTGATGGTCTACTTCGTCGGCTACGCCGCCGTGGCCCTCGCCGCGGCGCTCGCCGCCATCCAGCTCCTCGCCCCGCGCGTCCCGGCGATCCAGCGGCTCCTCTCCGCCCGCGCCGGATCGATCATGTCGGGCGCGCCGCTCGACGTGGAGAAGATGTCGTACGAGCTCGTCCGCTTCGGGTTCCTGCTCCTCACCCTCGGGCTCCTCGTCGGCTCCGTCTGGGCGAAGAGCGCCTGGGGCGACTTCTGGGTCTGGGATCCCAAGGAGAACTGGTCGCTCGTGACCTGGCTCGTCTACGGCGGCTACCTCCACCTGCGCCGCGTCCGCGGCTGGCGCGGCGACCGGGCCGCGTGGCTCCTCATCGCCGGGTTCGCGGTGGTCATGTTCACCTACCTCGGGATGAACCTGCTCCCCACCGCGGCGGAGAGCGCGCACGTGTACACGAACTGAGCGGGCGAGCGGACCCGCTCGCCCGAGCGATTCCCGGAGGGCGAGCGGGCCGCCTGCCCAGCTGCTCAGGGCCGTCAGTACTCCCGCACCTGCTGGTTGGACCCCGTGTGGCAGTCCCACTGGACCAGGGTGCCGCCGTCGGCGGTGCTGGCCCCGGAGAGGTCCACGCAGCGGTTGCTCAGGCGCGAGCGCAGCCGGAAGTAGCCGCCGCCCATGTCCTCCCTGGTCCACTGCTGGCCTGCGCTGCCGTTGCAGGTGAACTGCTGGATCGCCGCGCCGTTCGCGGTGGAGGCGTTCGCCACGTCCATGCACTTCCCGCTGTGCTGCGCCACGAGGGTGATGGTGCCGCCGCTCACCCGCTGCTGCCACCGCTGGTTCGCGTTCGTGTGACAGCTCCACTGCAGCACCCGGGCGCCGTCGGCGGTGGATGCGCCCGAGACGTCGGCGCACTTGCCGCTGTGGCGGAACTGGAGCCGGCTGGTCGTGCCGGTCCCGCCGCCGGACGTGCCGATCGGCCGGAAGGTCGCGTCGCCGTTCTGCGCCGCGGTGGGCCGGATCAGGTTCGCGTAGAAGTTCTGATGGGCGATGTAGTAGCCGGGGACGTTGTAGGCCTCGTACGACGCCCAGGCGGCGTCCGCCAGCCCGGGACGCCGATAGAAGGTCGCGTCCGCGGCGAACTGGGCGGAGCCGTCGTTGCGGACGAGGGACAGCTCGTAGTTGTAGTGACGCAGGAAGTAGCCCGGGAAGTTCACGGACTCGAACGACACCGCGCTCGCGTTGGCCAGGCCCGGCCGCGCCACCCACTCGTCGTCGTCGGCGTTCGCGAAGGCATACTGCAGCGTGCCGCGGTAGTTGTTGTGGCCGAGGAAGTGGCCGGGGAAGTTGTAGGACTCCAGATCGCCGTTCCCCGCGTAGCGGCCGTTGTAGACCACCGGGATCAGCCGGTCGCCGTTGATGATCAGGCGGTCGGCCGAGACCGAGCGGCTGTAGGGGTTGCCGTTGGAGAGCACCTCGGTGTGGTACACGTAACGCCACCAGCCGTCGAAGAACTCGACGCCCGCGTGGTTCGTGCCGGTCCCGGTGCGCGGCCCGACGATGCCGCGGTGGGTCCACGGACCGTGGATGCTCGCGCTCGTCGCGTAGCGGATGTTGCCCGGCCAGCCGTCCGCGGCGTAGATGAGGAAGTACACGCCGTTCGCCTTGAAGACGTACGGCGCCTCCAGGTAGCCCTGCAGGCCGGGGACGTCCCGGACCGCGCCCGCGAGCGCCGTCAGGCTGCTGGAGAGCTGCACGTACCGGCAGGTGTTGTCGCCGCCGTAGAACAGGTACGAGGTGCCGTCGTCGTCGGTGAAGACGTGGGGATCGATCGTGCGCCGCGCGGCGCCCGGCGTGCTGGCGTCGAGGAGCGGCCGGCCGTTCACGTCGGCGTACGGGCCGAAGATGCTGTTGCTCGTGAGCACGCCGATCTGGTTGCTGCCGCTGGCGAAGAAGTAGAAGGTGCCGTTCCGGTGGACGATGTCCGAGGCCCACGCGGCGTTGTCCGGCAGCCAGGAGACGCTGCTCGGGCGGAGGATCACGCCCGAATCGCGCCAGGTGTTCATGTCCGTGGACGACAGGATGTGCCACCCGTACATGTCGAACCCGGTGGCGTTCGGCTGGTCCTCACCGACCACGATGTAGAACGTGTTGCCGACGACGAGCGGCGACGGATCCGCGGTGCGCACGTTCGTGACCAGCGGGTTGGTCGCCGCCGCGGCCGCGCTGGCCGACGCGACGACTGCGATGACGGCGCAGAGCCTCGTGAAGCGCTTCATGGAGTCCTCCAGGGTGCCGCGTGGGGGGTTCGGCCTCGGCGCCGGCGCGCCGTTCACCAGGCGTACAGGCTCGCCCAGGGGTACGTGCCGGCGGTGATCGAGAAGTACGTGTAGCCATCGCCGTGCTTCGGGAGCGGGAACGGCCCGGCGCCGCACGCGCCGGTCGGCGTGCCGCCGTTCACGGCCACGGTGCGGCCGTCGAAGTTCGAGCAGCCCCAGCCGTTCACGGTCGCGGCGGTCCGGAGGCACACCGCGCCGGTGGTGTTGAAGTTGCCCGACTGGCCGGTGAACGTGACGGGGTTCGGGCAGGGCGTCGTGCCGGAGCTCGCCGTGAAGGTCGCCGTCACCGCGCGCGCCCCCGTCATGGTGGTGGTGCACGCGCCGGTCCCGACGCACGCGCCGCTCCAGCCCGAGAAGCTCGAGCCGTCGGCCGGCGTCGCGGCCAGGGTCACGGTGGTGCCGCTCGGATAGCTGGCGCTGCACGTCGCGCCACACGAGACGCCGGACGGGCTCGCGCTGACGGTCCCGCCGCCGGTCCCGGCCTTCGTGACGGTCAGGGCGTAGATCGTCACGCCGGCCGAGGTCGTCGCCGTGACGGTGGGCGAGCCAGCGGAGACGTTCCCCGCCGCGTCACGGGCGCGGACGAAGTAGGTGTAGCTCGTCGAGGCCGCGAGGCCGGAGAGGGTGGCGGACGCGGTGCTCGACGTCGCCACCTGGGTGTCGCCCCCGCTGCCGCGCAGGAAGACGAGGTAGCCGGTCACGCCCACGTTGTCGGTGGACGCAGGCCAGGTCAACGTGAGGCTCGACGAGGTCACGCCGGCGGCGACGGGGGCGCCCGGGGTCGAGGGCGGCGTCGTGTCGGTGACGCTCGGGCGCGTCAGCGTCGGCCAGCCGCTCGCGTCCCAGTACAGATCGCCGATCCGCAGCTTGGGCGTGCCGTTCGCGTTGGCGTCGTAGTAGTGGCGGATGAGCACCCAGCCGCTGCCCACCTGGACCACGGACTGCCCGCCCGGCCCGACGTAGCGGCCGCTCGTGGCCTCGAGGATCGTGCCGCCGCCGTTCCGCATGTCCACGCCGTTCCGGTCGAGGTACGGGCCGGTGATGCTGGTCGCGCGGCCGTAGGCGATCTTGTAGGTGCTGTTCACGCCCTGGCAGCAGCGATCGAAGGAGACGAACAGGTAGTAGGAGCCGTTCGCGTACACGATGTTGGGCGCCTCGATGCCGCCGCTCCGCGCCGCGATGCGGGTCAGCGTCCCCGTGGGCTTCATCGTCGCCGGGTCGAGCCGCGTGAGGTGGATCCCGGAGAAGAACGAGCCGAACGAGAGCCACGGCGCGCCGGCGGCGTCGATCGCCAGGTGCGGGTCGATGGCGTTGTACGACTGCGCGCCCGCGCGGGAGGAGAGGACGAGGCCGTCGTCCCGCCAGTCGCCCGCGATCATCGACGACGCCGAGGTGAGGCCGATCGCGGAGTTGTTCGTGCCGAAGGACGAGAGGGAGTAGTACATCCACACGCGGCCGTTGAAGGCGCGGATGTCCGGCGCCCACACGTCGTTGCTGCCCATGCCCGGCGCGTAGGTCCGCCACCACGGGAGCTCCGAGGCGAACCGGCGGACGCCCTGGTTCCAGCTCCTCCCGTCCGAGGAGTACTTGATGGGAGCGCCGGCGCCGGTCGTCGCCACCCACCACAGGTTGCCCTCCCGGAGGATCGTCGGGTCGTGCGCCCCGGTGGCCCCGCCGAGCGACCAGTCGTCCGCCGCCGCACGACCGGTCGAGAGGGACGCTGCGACGAGGGCCATCGCGAGCACGCGGGCCAATCCAGGAGATTGCATGTTCGACCTCTGCGCAGTGGGGCTGGGAGAGACCACGCGTGAAGCTCGCCCGCTCGCGCTCCGCACGGCTCTCCGCGATCCGTCGATCCTCACGCGACTCTCCTCGGCGGGCACGGGACCGCCGGTCCGGACAGCGGTCCCGGACGGACCACAGCCCGGAGAACACGGGCGTGTGAGCGTTCACACGGTGGAGCGCGTCAGGTCTGGCACGGCGCGCGGCGCGCGGTCAAGAACCCGGTTCACTCGCGAGCAAAACCGCTCGTGGACACGATCCTTTTTCGTGATACCCCCGTGTACCCGTCCGTGAACGACCTCCACGGCCGTACGGAAGGAGATTGGATCAATCCGGTCGGCGATTCCTCTCCATCGCCGCCCGCACCAGCGCCCGGAACGCCTGCTCGTCGAGCGCGTCGCCCTCGTGCAGATCGATCGCCCGCCGCGTGCTCCCCTCGAGGCTCGCGTTGAAGAGACCCGACGGATCCTCGAGCGACGCGCCCTTGAAGAACGTCAGCTTCACGGCGGCCTTGTAGGTCTCGCCGGTGCAGATCGGCCCGCGGTGCGACCAGACCGGGACCCCTCTCCACTTCCACTCCTCGGCGACCTCGGGGACCGCCTCCCGGATGAGCGCGCGGATCCGGGCGAGCGACTCACCGCGCCAGTCGCCGAGCTCCTCGATCCGGGCGTCGATGAGCGCGGAGGGAGACGTCCCCTGCCCCACCGCGCCGCTCGCCTGCACGCGCCTGCGCGCGGCCGATCGTCC
The DNA here is from genome assembly GCA_023428085.1 of Pseudomonadota bacterium. GTDB lineage: Bacteria > Myxococcota > Myxococcia > Myxococcales > Anaeromyxobacteraceae > Anaeromyxobacter. The sequence goes on along the minus strand of JAEYZK010000054.1, from coordinate 1,852 downwards.
GCGCGTGCGGGCGGCCCCCTTCGCGCGGCCGGTGGGCCTCGCACCGGCGCGCGGTGAACGCCGGGGCGCCTTCGTGGGCGCCTTCACCTTGGCCTTCGCCTTCCTGGGCATCCGCTCCTCCTCGCCTCTCGGCTACGAGCTCTTCACCTGGAACACGTGCCGGCCCCACGGCGGGAGATCGAGGTACAGCCCGTTCGCCGCGAGCGCGCCGGCGTCCCGCACGTACCGCGCCTCCCCGAGCAGATCGGCGAGGACCACCTCGCCGCGCAGGTCCGCGAACGGGACCTCCGTCCAGCACTGCGCCTGCGTCGCCCCGTAGTTCACGGCGGCGAGCAGGCGCCGCCCGGCGCCCGCGTCCCAGGCCATCACCACGCACCGCTCCCAGCTCGGGTTCTCGGGCCACGCGGACCGGCATGGGCAGAGCTGCCACCGGCCGATGTGCGCCTCCTCGCGGGCGACCACGGCGAGGAGCCGCTCGTGGAACTCCCGGAGCGCGCGGTCGGGCGGCTCGTCCGGACGGCGGCCGAGGTGCATCGACGCGTGGACCTTGCGCCCCTCGAGCTGCCCCTCGTGGAAGAACCGCATCCCCGGCGCGAGGAAGGCGATCACGGCGGCGGCCCGCTCCTGCTCCGGGCCGAACACCGCCGCCGCGCGCGGCTCGTCGTGGTTCTCGAGGAACCGCGCGCACCGGGCCTGGAACGCGGCGTCGGCCTGGAGGTGCTCCCGCACCGCGCGGGCGTCGCCGTTGCGGAGCCGATCGGAGAGCCGCTTGTCGTAGGTGAAGTCGAACCCCTCCTGCTGGAGCGTCCACTCGAGGTCCCAGTACACCTCGGCGAGGAACACGAACGCGGGCCGGTGCGCCTTCACCTCCGCGATCGCCTCCGGCCAGAACGGCGCGGGCGCGGACCCGTCACGCACCGCCCGCTCGCCCCACGTCCGCGCGAACACCTCGGGCAGGATCAGCATCGCCATGTCGCACCGGACGCCGTCGCAGCGCGCGGCGACGCGCGAGAGCTCCGCGCGCATCGCCGCGCGGAGACCGGGGTGCCGGTAGTCGAGCTGCAGCGTGTCGGGCCAGCCGGGGAAGTACGGATCGCGCCCGTGGGCCAGGATCCGCCCGTCCACGCGGACCCAGTCCTCGGGCGCGGCCGCGAGGTCCTGCTCCGTCCCTTCGATGAAGAACTCGGGGTGAATGCGGATCCACGGGTGATCCGGGCTCACGTGGTTCGGGACGAAGTCGAGGAGCAGCCGCTGCCCCCGCCGCGCGAGCCGCGCGCGCAGGCGCGACAGCGCCGCGTCGCCGCCGAGCTCCGGGGCGACGTCGTACGCCTGGATCGCGAACGGCGAGCCGGTGATGTCCTCCTCGCGCAGGTCCGGCAGGTCGCGCAGGAACCCCTCGCGCCAGCCGGCGCGGCTGCGGGAGACGGCGCGCCCGGCGGCGCCGGTCGTCCAGACCCCGAGGAACCAGACCCACTCGAACCCCAGGCGCGCGAGCTCCTCGAGGAGCGCGTCGGGCACGTCGTCGAGCGTGGCCGGCCTGCCGAGCGCGCGCCCGAGCTCGCCCAGCAGGATTCGCGTGTTGAGCTGGTACAGCAGCGGGTGGCGCGACGAGGGCGGCACGGTCGGACGCTAGCGCGCCGCTCGCGGCGCGCGCCACCGCCCGCCCCATCATGGACGCCGCGAGGCGCGGATCGCCGCGAGCGCCCTGCGCCGGTCGCCGAGGTCACCGCGCCGCCGCCGCGAGCTCCCCCTCGACCTCCGCACGCGGGCCCGCCGGCGGCGCGCGCGCCGGAACGCAGCGGGCCGGCGCCCCCCCCGGGGCCCCCCCCCCCGCGCCAACCCCGAACCCCCC
>JAEYZK010000049.1 GCA_023428085.1 Pseudomonadota bacterium | reverse complement strand
CGTCAGCGCCCGGTCGTGCCGACCGACGCCGCGACCGACACATCGCCCCGCACGACCGCGTCGATGAACTGCCGCGCCCACGTCATGACCTCGCGGCCGTGCAGCGGCTTGCCGCCGATCCGCGCGGTCGTGGGGAACGGCACGAGCACGGTGCGCACCGCGGGCTTGACGACCGACCCGGGGTACAGCCGCTTGAGGCGCAGCTGCGCCGACTCGGGCAGCTCGACCGGCGCGAAGCGCACGAACCGGCCCTGCGCCGTGACGTCCGCGATGCCCGCGGCCCGCACGTGCAGCCGGAACTGCGCGACCTCGAAGAGGTTGTCGACCGCCGGCGGCACGGCCCCGTACCGGTCCGTGAGCTCGGCGCGGACCTCGCGGAGCGTCGTCTCGTCGAGCGCCGCCGCGATCTTGCGGTACGCCTCGAGGCGCAGCCGCTCGTGCGCGATGTAGTCGTGCGGGATGTGCGCGTCGACCGGCAGCTCGATCGTGACGTCGGGCTGCTCGTCGGCCTCCTCGCCGCGGAACGACGCGACCGCCTCGCCGACCATCCGCACGTACAGGTCGAACCCGACCCCCTCGATGTGCCCCGACTGCTCGCCGCCCAGCAGGTTGCCCGCGCCGCGGATCTCGAGGTCCTTCATGGCCACGGCCATGCCCGCGCCGAGGTCGGTGTGCGCCGCGATCGTCTGCAGCCGGTCGTGCGCGGTCTCGGTGAGCGGCACCTCGGGCGGGTACAGGAAGTACGCGTACGCGCGCTCGCGGCCGCGCCCCACGCGCCCGCGCAGCTGGTGCAGCTGCGACAGCCCCAACCGGTCCGCGCGCTCGAGGATCAGGGTGTTCGCGTTCGAGATGTCGAGCCCGGTCTCGACGATGGTCGTGCAGACCAGCACGTCGAACTTCTTCTCCCAGAAGTCGACGATCACCTGCTCGAGCTGGTGCTCGCCCATCTTGCCGTGCGCGACCGCGACGCGGGCCTCGGGCACGAGCTCGTTGAGCCGCGACGCGGTGCGCTCGATCGACTCGACCTTGTTGTGCACGTAGAAGACCTGGCCCTCGCGCAGCAGCTCGCGGCGGATGGCCGCGGCGATCTGCTTCTCCTCGTACGGGCCGACGAACGTCAGCACGGGGTGCCGCTCCTCGGGCGGCGTCGCCAGGGTCGACATCTCACGGATGCCCGTGACCGCCATCTCGAGCGTGCGCGGGATCGGCGTCGCGCTCATCGCGAGCACGTCGACGTTGGCGCGCAGCGCCTTGAGCGTCTCCTTGTGCTCGACGCCGAACCGCTGCTCCTCGTCGATGACGACCAGGCCCAGGTCCTTGAACCGCACCTCGCCCGTGATGAGGCGGTGCGTGCCGATCACGACGTCGACCGAGCCGTCGGCCAGCCCCTCGACGACCTCCTTGGACTCCTTCGGCGTCTGGAAGCGCGACAGCGCCTTGACCGTCACCGGGTAGGGCGCGTAGCGCTCGGCGAACGTGTCGTAGTGCTGCTGGACCAGCAGGGTCGTCGGCACCAGGACCGCGACCTGCTTGCCGTCCTGCACGGCCTTGAACGCGGCCCGCACCGCGATCTCGGTCTTGCCGTAGCCGACGTCGCCGCAGATCAGCCGGTCCATGGGGACCGTCTTCTCCATGTCGGCCTTGACCTCGTCGATGGTCGCGAGCTGGTCGGGCGTCTCGACGTACGCGAACGCGTCCTCGAGCTCGCGCTGCCACGGCGTGTCGGGCGCGAACGCGTGCCCGGGCGTGGCCATGCGCGCCGAGTACAGCCGGATGAGCTCGGCGGCGATCTCCTTGACGGCCTTGCGCGCGCGGCCCTTGGTCTTCTGCCAGTCGGACCCGCCCATGCGGTTGAGCGACGGGGCCTCGCCGCCCACGTACTTCGACACCTGGTCGAGCTGGTCGGGCGGCACGAACAGCCGGTCGCCGGGCTGCCCGCGCTTGGACGACGCGTACTCGACGACCAGGTACTCGCGCGTCGCGGCCGACGCCCCCGAGCCGATCGTGCGCTGCACCAGCTCGACGAACCGGCCCACGCCGTGCTGCTCGTGCACCACGAAGTCGCCCGGGCGCAGCTGCAACGGGTCGACGACGTTGCGCCGCCTGCTCGGCATCCGCCGCATGTCGCGCGTGCTCGAACCCGCACGGCCCGTGAGGTCCGCCTCGCTGAAGACGGCCAGGTGCAGCGCCTCGTGGACGAAGCCGGGCCCGACCATCGATGGCACGACGAGGACGACGCCGCCCGCGGGCTCGTCGTCGACCGACGTCACGAGGCGCGCGGGGACGTCGGCGGCGCGCAGCTGCTCGGCCATGCGCTGCGCGGGGCCGTGCCCCTCGGTCGCGAGGACCAGGCGCCACCCGTCCTGCTGGAGGCGGCGCACGTCCGCGACGGCCCGGTCGACCTCGCCGCGGTAGCGCTCGACGTCGCGGGCGGCCACCACGAGGGTCTCGACGCCGTCCGCGACGCGCAGCCCGTCGGGGTCGCCCTCCGCGGCGTCGGCGTCGAGGGTGAACGGGCTCAGGGTCCACCAGCCGAGCCCGCGCACCGCCGCGAGCGCCCGGACCTCCGCGAACGAGGCGAACGACGCGGCGGACAGGTCGAGCGGCGTCGCCGCCCCCGCGGCGGCGGAGGTCCACGCCGCCTGGAGGAACTCCTCGGTGGTGGCGACGAGGTCGTGCGCCCGCCGGCGGACGCGCTCGGGGTCGGCCAGCACGAGCAGCGCGTCCTCGGGCACGAGGTCGAGCACCGGGACCATCCGCTCCACCAGGGCCGGGGCGAGGGACTCCATCCCCTCGACCGCGATGCCCTGCGCGAGCTTGTCGAGCATGTCCACCGCCCCGGGCAGCCGCTCGACCAGGGCGGCGGCGCGCTCGCGCACGTCGTCGGTGAGCAGGATCTCCCGGCACGGCGGCGCCCACAGCCCGTGGTCGGCGATCTCGAGGCTGCGCTGGTCGGCGACGGAGAACCAGCGGATCTCCTCGACGGTGTCGCCCCACAGCTCGATGCGCAGCGGGTGGTCCTCGGTCGGCGGGAACACGTCGAGGATGCCGCCGCGGACCGCGAACTCGCCGCGGCGCTCCACCATGTCGACCCGGCTGTACGCCGCGGCGACGAGCCGCTCGGCGACGTCGCCGGCATCCTCGTGCAGCAGGTGGACGACGAGGAGTCGGACGCGATCGCGGCGGCGCGGGCGCGCGTCGCCGCGGGCGCGCTCGGCCGGAGCCTCGCCGCGGGCCTCCCCGCCGGCGAGGTGATCGCCGCCGTCGCCGGCGCCGGGTTCGAGCTCCACGCCGACGTGGAGGCGGCGTACCGCTGCGGCTGCTCGCCCGCCCGGGCGCGGGTGGCCGTCTCGGCGCTCGGTCCGTCGGGGATCGCGGAGATCCTCGGGGCCGAGCGGAAGGCCACGATCACCTGCGAGTTCTGCCGGCAGCAGTACGTCCTCGGCCCCGAGGAGCTCGAGGAGATCGCGCGGAGGCTGCAGGAGCAGGGGGCGGGCGGGTGATCGCGCTGCGGGTGGGGCCCCGGCGAAGCTGGGGAGGGTCCCCGCCGGCGGCACGCCGCGTGAACCAGCCCCGGGCTCGTTCACGGGATGGGATCCGCGCTAAGCTTCGGCCCTCGTGATCGACGAGGCCCCCAGATCCGGCACGATCGTCGTCCGCGACGCGCAGGTCGTCATGGCGAGCGAGGGCGCCGCCCGGCTCCTCGGCTACGGCCTCGAGGCCCTCCAGCGGCTGCCCCTCGAGGCGCTCTTCGCGCCGGAGGAGCGCGAGCGGATCCTGGACCGGTACCGCCGGCGCCTGTGGGGCGAGCCCGTCCCGACCGACTACGAGGCGGTGGTGCTGCTCGCCGACGGCGCCCGGGCCACGTTCGAGCTGCACGTCGATCGCGAGGGGCGGGACGTGGTGGTGCGCTTCCGCGACGTCACCCAGGAGCTGACCCGCCGCAACCGCCTCCTCGCGCTCGCGACGCTCGGGGCCGAGATCCAGCGCGCCGGGACCGAGGCGGAGGTCGTCGAGCGGCTCCGGACCGAGCTGCCCCGGCTCGAGCTCTTCCCGCTGCTCATGCGGGCGTCGCCGGAGGGCGTGCGGGTCACGTGGTCGCAGCTGCCCCCGCACCTCGAGGGCGAGTTCGAGGGGCTCTTCGGGCGGCGCATCGCGGGGTTCCGCGGGCGCTGGTCGGCGTTCTCGCGCAAGGTCTGGGAGGAGGGGGCGGCGTTCACCGACGACTGGGGCGCCGAGGTGGCGAGCTTCCTCCCGGAGCTGCACGCGTCGCGGGCCCGCGCCCTGGTCGCGGCCGAGGGCCTCGCCCGCGCGGCGGCGGTCCGCCTCGACGAGCGCGGCGGGCCGCGGTTCTACCTCGTGCTCCCGAGCCCGTGGCTCCGCGGCGAGGACCTCGCCGCCGCCCGCCTGTTCGCCGCCCAGGTGGCGGCCGCCCTCGACGCGGCGGGGGCGATCGCCGAGCTCTCGCGGCGCCTCTCGGACCTGACGGCGCTCCACGCGCTCACGAACCGCATCTTCGCGAACCCGCCGGGCGACGTCGCCGCGCTCCTCCAGGACGGCTGCGCCCAGGCCGCGGCCGCGCTCGCGTGCACGGCGGCGGCGGTGGATCTCGTCGAGGCCGACGGGGAGACGCTCCGGTCCGCCGCCCAGGCCGGGCCCCACTTCGATCGGTCCGCCGCGTTCGCGGTGGACCTCGTCGGCCGGAGCGCCGTGCGCGGGCAGCTGCTCCTGGCGCACCGCCCGGGCCGGCCATTCACCGAAGGTGAGCAGGCGCTGGCGCGGGCGCTCGCCGGCGAGCTCGCGGTCGGCCTCGAGGCGGCGGAGCTGTACGCCTCCGCGCAGGAGCAGGTGCGCCACCTCTCGCTCCTCGGCGACATGGGCCGCATGCTGGCGAGCTCGCTCGACCTCGACGAGATCGTGGCCGTGGGGGCCGAGGCCGCCCGGCTCCTCCTCGGCACCGACCGCGCGTTCCTCGTGCTCGTCGACCCCGCGCGCGCCGAGGGGCTGCGGCTCGCGGGCGGGGCGGGCCACCGGATCGAGGAGCTCCTCGCGGGGTATCGCCCGACGCTCGGGGAGAGCGGGCTCACCGCGCGCGTCCTCCGCGAGGGCCGCACGCTCGCGGTGGAGGACCTCGACCGCGAGCCCGCCGCCCACCCGGCGCACCGCCGGTTCGGCAGCCGCGCGGTGATCGCCGCCCCGCTCCTCGCCCGCGGCGAGCCGCTCGGAGTGCTGTTCGCGGACTCGCTGCGGCCGCGCGCGTTCGACGCCGACGAGCGGGAGCGCGCCGCCGCGGTCGCGAACCACCTCGCCGTGGCCGTCCAGAACGCGCGGCTCTTCGCCGAGGCGCGCGGCCGGCTCGCCGAGCTCACCACCGTGATGGACGTCGCGCGGGTCGTCTCCTCCACCCTCGACCTCGACCAGGTGCTGACCGCGGGCGCCGAGCACCTCAAGGCCACCCTGGGCGCGGCCGCCTGCACGATCCTGCTCGAGGACCTCGCGCGCGGGGACCTCCGCCGCGCGGCGCACCGGGGCCCGCCGCTCGGCCCCGAGATCGTCGCCACCGGGCAGGCCTCGCTCGCCTGGAGCGCGCTCGACGGGAGCGCGCCGGCGACCGGCGTGCTCGAGCCCGGCGGACCGCCCGTGCTCGCCGTCCCGCTCCAGGTGCGCGATCGTCCGGTCGGCGTCGCCCTGGTCGCCGGCGGGCGCGAGGACGCCGCGTTCCGGCCCGCCGAGCTGTCCCGGGCGCTCGCCATCGCCCACCAGCTCGCCGTGGCCGTGGACAACGCCCGCCTGTACGAGGAGACGGTCGCGCGCGCGGAGGAGCTCGGGCTCCTCTACGAGATGGGCCGGTCGCTCGTCGCCACGCTCGACCTCGACGAGGTGCTCGACGCCGGCGTCCGCAACCTGGCCCTCATCGTGGACGCGCCGCTCGCCGCCCTGGCCCTCGTCACGGGCGACGGCGCGGGCCTCGAGTTCCGGGCCGTGTTCGGGCCGCAGGAGGTGCTCGGCCAGCGGCCGACGGTGGACCTGCCCGGCTCGTTCGGCGCGCTGGCCTTCTCGCGCCGCGAGCCGCTCGTCGTGGAGGACGCGCGCACCGACCCGCGCATCTCCGCGGAGCAGCGGGAGCTCCTCGGCGGACGCGCCTACCTGGTCGTCCCGCTCCTCGTGCGCGACCGCTACGTCGGCACGGCGGTGATCATCGAGACGGCCGGCCCGCGCCGGTTCGGCGCCGCCGAGGTCGAGCGCGCCACGGCGGTCGCGAACCAGCTCGCCGTCGCCGTCGAGAACGCGCGCCTCTACGCGGACCTCCGCCGCAGCTACGAGCAGCTCGCCCAGGCCCAGCAGCAGCTCATCCACAAGGAGCGGCTGGCCGCGCTCGGCGAGCTCGCCGCCGTGATCGCCCACGAGGTGCGCAACCCGCTGGGCGTGATCTTCAACTCGCTCGGATCGCTGCGCCGCATGCTCCAGCCGACCGGCGACGCCAAGATGCTCCTCGACATCGTCGGCGAGGAGGCGGACCGGCTCAACCGGATCGTCCGCGACCTGCTCGACTTCGCCCGGCCCGTCACCCCGGTGCTCCGCCCCGAGCCGCTGGAGGCGGTGGTGGACGAGGCGGTCGCCGCGGCGCTCGCGCACGCGGGCGGCGGGGTGGTGGTGGATCGGGCGGCCGAGCCCGACCTGCCCCCGGTGCCGATGGACGCGCGCCTGGTCCGCCAGGCGATCCTGAACCTCGCCGAGAACGCGGTCCAGGCGATGCCGCGCGGCGGGCGGCTGCGGGTGCGCCTCGCGCGCGCGGACGCGGCGGTGGTGCTCGAGCTCGAGGACACCGGCCCGGGGATCCCGGAGGAGGTGCGGCCCCGGATCTTCGAGCCGTTCTTCACGACGAAGGCCACGGGCACCGGCCTCGGCCTCGCGGTGGTGCGGCGCATCCTCGAGGGGCACGGCGGCGACATCGGCGTCGAGAGCGGACCCGAGGGCGGGGCGCGGTTCCGGGTGCGGTTCCCGGTCGCCGGCCGCGCGCCCGGCCGGGTTGAAACCGCGGGCCGGATGGGCTGAGATCACCGCATGCCCGCGCGCCCCCAGGATCCCGCCGCCCCCGCCCCGGCGGGCCCCGAGCCGGCGGCGGCCGCGGGCGGCGGCAACGTCCTTGTCGTGGACGACCAGCGGAACATGCGGGCCACCACCGCGCTGCTCCTCCGGCAGGCAGGCCACCGCGTCGCCGAGGCGGCCGACGGGGCGAGCGCCCTCGAGCAGCTCGCGCAGGACGCGTACGACGTCGTCCTCACCGACCTCCGCATGCCGAACCTCGACGGCATGCAGCTCCTCCAGGCCGTCCGGCGCACCTCCCCGCAGACGCAGGTCATCGTCATGACCGCGTACGGCACCATCGAGTCGGCGGTCGAGGCCATCCGGCTCGGGGCCTACGACTTCCTGACGAAGCCGTTCCAGGAGGAGGAGGTGCTCCTCCGCGTCGGGAAGGCGGTCGAGAAGCGCCGGCTCCTCGGCGAGGTGACGTTCTACGCCGAGGACTTCCGCCGGCGGTACGGGCTCGAGCACGTGGTGGGCCGCTCGCAGGCGATCCGCGACGTGCTGGAGCGGGTGCTGCGGGTCGGCCCCACCGACGCGACCGTCCTCATCACCGGCGAGTCCGGGACCGGCAAGGAGCTCGTGGCCCGCGCGCTCCACGTCGCCTCGTCGCGCAACGCGCGGCCGTTCGTGCCGGTGAACTGCGCCGCCATCACGGACACGCTGCTCGAGTCGGAGCTGTTCGGGCACGCGCGGGGCGCGTTCACCGGCGCCACGCGCGCGCGGCGCGGCCTCTTCGAGGAGGCCGACGGCGGGACGCTGTTCATCGACGAGATCGGCGAGACCTCCCCGGGCTTCCAGGCGAAGCTCCTCCGCGCGCTCCAGGACGGCGAGATCCGGCGCGTGGGCGAGTCCACGCCGCTGCGCGTGGACGTGCGCGTCGTCGCCGCCACCAACCAGGACCTCCGCAAGGCGATCGCCGAGAAGCGGTTCCGCGAGGACCTGTACTACCGCCTCGCGGTCGTCCCCATCCGGCTGCCGCCGCTCCGGGAGCGGCGCGAGGACGTGCCGCTCCTCGCCGCGCACTTCCTCCAGAAGTTCAACGCGCGCACCGGCCGCGAGAAGGTCTTCACGGCGGAGGCCGTCGCGCGGCTGCTCGAGCACGAGTGGCCGGGGAACGTGCGCGAGCTCGAGAACGCCGTCGAGCAGGCCGCGGCGCTCTCCGCGGCGCGGGAGATCCGCCGCGACGACGTGCAGCTCGACGCCGCCCGCGCCTCGGCCAGCGGCGCGCCGGGCTCGACGCTCGCCGACGCCGTCGAGGAGGCCGAGCGGCGGACCATCGAGGCCTCCCTGCACCGCAACGGCCAGGACCTCGGGAAGGTCGCCCGCGAGCTCCGCGTCTCCGGGACGACGCTCTGGCGGAAGATGAAGCGGCTGGGCATCGAAGGCCGCGAGCCCTGAGCGCGCTGGCGGCGCGACCCGTCGAACCGGGAGCGGAGCCCCTTTCAGGCTTGAAACGGGACTTTCAGGTTTGCAAGACGAGAGAGCCCCGGACGGGTACTACCAGCGCCTCTCCGTGAAGGAAAGCCCAGGAGATCCAGGCGGTAACCGCGTGCCTGCTGCGCAAGCCCCTCCTGGCACCACCCTTGCTCCTTCACGGAGCGGAAGTGCAAAGCAGCCTGCTCGAGGTCGGTCCCCCCCCCGCCACCTTAGCGCCGCTTTGCACTTCTTCTTTTTTCTGCCTCGCGCCATGGCGTTCCTGCTCGTCGACGCAGACCGGAACTTTCGCGAGGCGCTCGCCATCGCCCTCCGGCTCGACGGGTACGTGGTCCTGACCGCGTCCGGGCCGGTCGAGGCGCTGCCGCTCCTGGCGCGCGGCGACGTCCGGTGCTGCGTCGTCGACTGGTGCGTCGAGCAGGCGGACGCGGTCCTCGACGCCGCCGCGCGCGCCGGCGCCCGGGCGGTGCTGACCGGCGTGCACGCGTCCCTCGTCGCCAGCACGGCGCGGCGCCACGCCCACGTGGAGCCGCTCCCGAAGCCGTTCGGCGCCGAGGCGCTGCTCCACCGGCGCGCCGGGTGAGGGGCGCTACGCCGGCGCCTGGGCGGCGCCGCGGTGCCGGCGCTCGATCTCGTCGATCGGGACGTCCGCGAGGTGGGTCGCCACGAGCCACCGGTGGCCGAACGGATCGACGAGGTCGCCGCGCCGATCCCCGTACTCCCGGTCCTCCACGGGGCGCTCGACGCGGGCGCCGAGGCTCGCGGCCCGCGCCACGACCGCGTCGGCGTCCTCGACGTACAGGTGGAGCGACACCGGCCCGCGCTGGCCGGGCGCGGGCGCGACGCAGCCGTGCTCGGGGAACTCGCCGGCGAGCATGAGGACGGAGTCGCCGATCCGCAGCTCCGCGTGGCCGATCCGGCCGTCGGGCATCGTCATGCGCTCGAGCTCGACCGCGCCGAACACCCGCGCGTAGAACTCGAGCGCACGCGCGGGGTCCTCCACGACGAGGTACGGCGCGATGCTGTGGTGACCTTCGGGGACGAAACGGGGCATGGGTGTGACCTCCTGTGCGCGGGGCGCTCCAGCGCGCCCCCGTGGAACCTGGCCTGCCCGCGCCCCCGTCGCTTGTACGGATGTCACCCCGGCTCGAGGACGCCGAGCCCGGGACGGCTCCGCCGGCGCAGCTCCCCGGGCGTGAGCCCGGTGAACGCGCGGAACTCCCGGACGAAGTGCGCCTGGTCGTAGTAGCCGTGGTCGAGCGCCGCGAGCGTCCAGTCGCGGCCGTCCGCGCCGCCCCGGAGGCGCCGGAGGAGGCCGTCGAAGCGGACGAGGCGGGCGAACCGCTTGGGCGTCATCCCGAGCTCCGCCCGGAACGTCTCCGCGAGGTGCTTGCGGCTGACGCCGGCCTGCCGGGCCAGCTCCAGCACCGGCGCCTGGCCGCCGGACACGGTGAGCCGCTCCGCGACCCACCGGATCCAGCCGGGCGGCGGGGCGGCGCGCGCGGCCGCTGCGAGCAGGAGGCGATCGAGCGCCGCGAACCGCTCCTCCCAGGTGCGGAGGGTCCCGAGCCGCTCGGCGAGCCCGCGGAACGGGCCGTCCAGCTCCGAGAGGCCGGCGACGCGCCCGGCGAGCGCCGCGGCCTGCCGGCCCAGGAGCAGCCGTCCGCCGAGCGCGGTGAGGTCCACCTGGACGCCCGACATCGCGCCGGCCGTCTCGGTGACCGTGGGGCCGTCGTCGAGCCCCGCCGCGAACCCGCCCGCGAACCGATCCCGGCGCGCCGGACGGGCGCGATCGTGGATCGTGAGCGTCGGGCCGAGATCGACGATCAACACCAGCTGCGCGCCCGGCAGCTCGCGCCGCCGCAGCGGCCCGGGCGTGCGCTCGCGGTACCCGCAGTACCGGCGGACGACGCCGGCGAGCGCGGGCGCGGGATCGGCGAAGACGTACTCCCACCCGCCGAGCGGCGAGGTGTGGCCGAGCGTCTCGAGCTTCCGAGGGGCCGACGGGGCGAGCACGCCCGAGGTCGTAACGCGGCGGAGCCCCGCGGGGCGTACCGCGTGGGGCCCGGACACGCCCCGGGACCCGAGCAGGCGGCGCCGCCGCCGGGTTGCGGCCCTGCCCCGGCCTGGCCAAGCTCCGCACTGGAGGCCTCGGCGCAGCGCCGGCGGCCGCCCGCACGTCCGGGTGCACCATGAGCGAACCCGTCCCGCTCCGGCCCGAGACCCTCGATCGCCTCCCCGCGGCCGTCGCGCGGCCCAGCTACGATCGCGGCGCGCTCACGGGGGCCATCGTCCACATGAGCGTCGGCGGGTTCCACCGCGCCCACCAGGCGGTCTACCTCGACGATCTGCTCCAGCAGGGCGCGGCGGCGGGCTGGGGCATCTGCGGCGTCGGGCTGCTCCCGCAGGACGCCCGCATGCGCGACGTGCTGCGCGCGCAGGGGTGCCTCTACACCGTCGTCGAGCGGAGCGCCGCGGGCGATCGCGCGCGGGTGATCGGCGCGCTGTGCGAGTACCTGCTCGCGCCCGACGATCCGCTCGCGGTGATCCAGCGGATGGCCGCGCCGGAGTGCCGGATCGTCTCGCTCACCCTCACCGAGGGCGGCTACTTCGTGCACCCGGGCACCGGCGCGCTCGACGACGCGCACCCGGATCTCCGCCACGACCTCGGCTCGCCGCACGCCCCGCGGACGGCGTTCGGCCTCCTCGCCGACGCCCTCGCGCTCCGCGAGGAGCGCGGCCTCGATCCGTTCACCATCCAGTCCTGCGACAACCTCCAGGGCAACGGCGACGTCGCCCGCCGGATGTTCCTCGCCTTCCTCGAGCGCCGTGATCCCGACCTGCGCGAGTGGGTCGAGGAGGACGGGAGCTTCCCGAACGCGATGGTGGACCGGATCACGCCGCTCACGACGGACGAGCACCGGGCGCTGGTGCGCGACCGGTTCGGCCTGGACGACGGCTGGCCCGTCGTGTGCGAGCCGTTCCGGCAGTGGGTGATCGAGGATCGGTTCCCGTGCGGGCGACCGCCGTGGGAGCGGGCCGGCGCGCAGCTCGTCGCCGATGTCCACCCGTACGAGCAGCTGAAGATCCGCCTCCTCAACGGCGGGCACCAGGCGATCTGCTGGCCCGGCCTGCTCCTCGGCCACCGGCACACGGACGCGGCGATGGCCGACCCGGACGTCCGCGCGCTCCTCGAGCGGTTCCACGCCGAGGTGACCCCCCTCCTCCCGCCCGTGCCCGGCATCGACCTCGCGGGCTACCGCCGGACGCTGGCGGAGCGGTTCGCGAACCCGGCGCTCCGCGACCAGCTCGCGCGCATCGCGACGGACGGCTCGGACCGGATGCCCAGGTTCGTCCTCCCCTCGATCCACGACGCGCTCGCGTCCCGCGCGCCGCTGCGGGCGCTGGCCTTCACGGTCGCCGCCTGGTTCCGCGTCCTCGCCGCCGACGCCGACGCCCGCGGCGCTCCGCTGCCGAAGCGCGACCCCCTGCTCGACGAGCTCGTCCGCCGCGCCCGCGCGGGCGGCGAGGATCCCGGACCGCTCCTGGAGCTGCGCGCGCTCTTCGGCGACGCGCTCCCGAACGCGACCGCGTTCCTGGAGCCGCTGCGGGCGTCGCTCGCCGCGCTCGTGCGCGACGGGCCGCGGGCGGCGCTGCACCGCGTCCTCGGAGAGCCGTGATCAGCGCGCGCGGGGTTCCGGGGGGCGCTACCCAAAGGCCCCCGCCGCCGCCGCGAGCGCCACGAGCGGCTCCGCCGCGATGCCGAGGATGATGACGACCAGCGCTGCCACCCACAGGGCCACGCCGAGGGACGGCGCGCGCAGCCCGTCGGCCTCCTCGGCCTCCGGCGCCCGCATGTACATGTAGAGCACGACGCGCAGGTAGTAGTAGGCGCCGAGCGCGCTCGTGAGGACGCCGACCAGCGCGAGGGACACGAGGTCCGCCGTGACCGCGGCGCGGAACAGGTACAGCTTCGCGAAGAAGCCCGCCGTCGGCGGCACGCCGGCCAGCGAGAGCATGAAGAGCGTCATCGCGAACGCCAGCGCCGGACGCCGCCGCCCGAGCCCCGCGAAGCGCGCCAGGTCCCACGCCTCCTCCGGCTCCCGGCTCGACCCCGCCGCCCAGCGGCGCTCGAGCACGCCGACCACCGCGAACGCGCCGATGACCGTGGCGCAGTAGACCGCGAGGTAGAAGAGCAGGCTCGAGAGCGCGGCCTCGCGCGCCTCCACGACCCTCGCCGAGACGACGCCGATGAGGAGGTACCCGGCGTGCGCGATCGACGAGTAGGCCAGCATCCGCTTCACGCTCCGCTGCGGGAGCGCGAGCAGGTTCCCGAGGAACATCGTCAGGATCGCGAGCCCCGCGACGAAGCCCGCCAGCACGGTCACCGAGGCCGCGCTGCCGGTCTCGGCCGCGAGGAAGATCCGGACGAGGAGCGCGAAGGCGGCGGTCTTCACGCCCGCGGCCATGAACGCCGTCACGGGGGTCGGCGCGCCCTCGTAGACGTCCGGCGTCCAGGCGTGGAACGGGACCGCCGCGACCTTGAAGGCGACGCCCGAGAGCACGAGCCCCATGCCCACGAGGTAGATCGGGCTCTGGTTGCCCTGCGGGAGCTGCGCGAACAGCGTGGAGCCCGTGGCGCCGTAGAGCAACGCCGCGCCGTACACGAACAGGGCCGACGAGACGGCGCCCAGCACGAGGTACTTGAAGGCCGCCTCCGACGGGCGCAGCCCGCGCCGCAGATACGCGGCGAGCGCGTACGTCGAGATGCTCATCAGCTCGAGCGAGATGAAGGCCGTGAGGAAGTCCCGGGCCATGCCGAGGAGGATCATGCCCGCCGCGGCGAAGGTGGCGAGGGCGTAGAACTCGCCGCGCTGCGCAGCGCGCGCCTCGAGCCAGCCCGCCCCGACGAGCGCGGAGAGCGCGAGGCCGGCGCAGACGATCAGGGTGACGAACACCGAGAAGCCGTCCACGACCGCCTGGCCGTCGAACACCGGGCCCGGATGCGGCATCGCCACCGCCACCGCCCCCGCGGCGATGGCGAACACCACCGTCAGCACCGACTGGTACCCGCGCCGGCCCGAGACGAGGAAGACCTCGCTCAGCAGGAGGACGATGGCCCCGAAGGCCAGGATCGCCACCGGGAGGAGGGCGGCGAAGTTGGTGGTCGTGAAGCCGGTCATGTCAGGGCCTTTCGGCGGCGGCCGCGGTCCGGGCCGCAGGTTTGGCGAGCGGCGGAGTGCCCACCTTCGGCCCGGAGCCGAGGCGGGTCTCCGCGGTCTGGAAGCGCCGCACCAGGCGGTCCACCGAGGGCTTCATCGGATCGAGGAACGGCTGCGGCACGAGCCCCATCACGAGGATGAGCGCGATCATCGGCGCCAGCACGAAGCCCTCGCGCACGGTGAGGTCCGGGAGCGTCCGGTTCTCGTCCTTCCGGATCGGCCCGAGGAAGACGCGCTCGACGAGTCGCAGCATGTACACCGCGCCGAGGATCACGCCCACGGCGGCGAGCGCGGCCACGACCGTCGAGCTCCCCAGGTACGAGCGCCAGGTGCCCGCCAGGATCAGGAACTCGCCCACGAACCCGTTGGTGCCGGGGAGGCCGATGGACGAGAGCGTCACCACGAGGAACGTCGCCGCGATGAGCGGCGTGCGCTTCGCGAGGCCGCCGTACTCGGCGATGGCGCGGGTGTGGCGCCGCTCGTACAGCATGCCGACGAGGAGGAACAGGGCGCCCGTGGAGACGCCGTGGTTCAGCATCTGGTACACGGAGCCGGTCAGCCCCGTCTCCGACAGCGCGGCGAGCCCCAGCATGACGAAGCCGAGGTGCGAGACCGAGGAGTACGCGACGAGCCGCTTCATGTCGGTCTGCACGAACGACATCATCGCGCCGTAGAGGATGCCGATCACGGCGAGCACGGCGAGGAGCGTGCGGTACTGGAGGGCGGCGCCGGGGAAGAGCGGCAGCGCGTACCGGAAGAACCCGAACGTGCCCATCTTCAGGAGCACGCCGGCGAGGATGACCGAGCCCGCGGTGGGGGCCTCGGTGTGCGCGTCGGGCAGCCAGGTGTGGAGCGGGAACATCGGCACCTTGACCGCGAAGGCGACGGCGAAGGCGAGGAAGAGCCAGGGCGCCGCCGCGAGCGGCGTGGCCGCCAGCGCGTCGCGCACCAGCACGTAGTCGAAGGTGCCGGTCTTCGTGTGCAGGTAGAGGATGGCGAGCAGCATGAGCACGCTCGCCGCGAAGGTGTAGACGAAGAACTTGATGGTGGCGTAGAGCCGGTTCTGCGAGCCCCAGATGCCGATGAGCAGGTACATCGGCACGAGCATCGCCTCCCAGAACACGTAGAAGAGGACGAGATCGAGCGCCGCGAACGTGCCGATCATCGCCGTCTCGAGCACGAGGACGGCGATGAAGAACTCCTTCACCCGCTCGCCGACCGCCTTCCACGCCGAGAGGATCACCACCGGGGTGAGCACCGTGGTCAGCATCACCAGGAGGAGCGCCACGCCGTCGATCCCGACGTGGTAGCCGATGCCGAGCGACGGCATCCACGGGGCGTTGGTCTCGAACTGGAACTCCGGGGCGCTCGCCGCGGCGTCGAAGCCGAACCAGAGCCCGAGCGACGCGGCGAAGGTGGCGAGCGAGATCGCGAAGGCGAGGCCGCGGTGCTGGCCCACCTCGTCGCGCGGGAGCAGCGCGAGGACGAGCGCGCCGACGAGCGGCAGGAAGATGACGGCGGTCAGCAGGTTCACGGGCGCCCTCCCATCCCGAGGGCGAGGCCCAGGATGATCGCGGCGGCCACGGCCATGAGGGCCGCGTACCGCTGCACGTCACCGTTCTGGAAGAGACGCACGACGGAGGCGACCCACCGCGCCCCCCGGCCGACGCCGTTCACGAGCCCGTCGATGAGCCCGACGTCCACGACCCGCCAGAACACGTACGAGATCCACTCGAACGGGCGGACCACGACGAGGTCGTACAGCTCGTCCACCCGGAACTTGTCGGCCACGAGGCGGTAGCCCGCGGGGAACGCCCGCGCGAGCCGGGCGGGCGCCTCGCGCAGCCGGCCCGCGTAGAAGAGCCACGCGAGGATCGTCCCGAGCACCGCGAGACCCCAGGCGACGAAGTACGGCCAGGAGGGGTGCGCCGCCCCGTGTCCGCCGTGCTCGCCCAGCGCCCGGGCGGCCGCGGCGAGGTTCCGATCGCCGCTGGCGAAGACGCCGCGGGTCAGCTCCTCGAGCCGGTGGCCCAGGTCGTTCGGGCCGCGCCCGCCGAAGGGCAGGTTGATGAAGGCGCCCAGGACGGCGCCCGCCGCGAGGATCCAGAGCGGGACGGTCATCACCGGCGACGACTCGTGCGCGTGCTCGGCGGCGTGCGTGCGCGGGGCGCCGAAGAACGTGAGCACGAAGAGGCGGGTCATGTAGAACGCCGTGCAGAGCGCGGCGACCGAGCCGATCACGTACGCGATCCGACCGACCGCGGGCCAGGCGCCGTTGTGCGAGAAGAGCGCGCCGCCGAGGATCGCGTCCTTCGAGAGGAAGCCGGAGAGCGGGGCGAGGCCGGTGATCGCCACGGTCGCGATCGCGAAGGTCCAGGCGGTGTGCGGCATCCGCCGCCAGAGACCGCCCATCTTCCGGATGTCCGTCTCGTCGCCCATCCCGTGCATGACGGAGCCGGCGCCGAGGAAGAGGCACGCCTTGAAGAACGCGTGGGTCACGAGGTGGAAGAGCCCCGCCCACCAGACGCCCGCGCCCACGCCGATGAACATGAACCCGAGCTGGCTCACGGTCGAGTACGCGAGCACCTTCTTGATGTCGTTCTGGGCGAAGGCGATGAGCGCCGCGAAGAGCGCCGTCAGCGCCCCCACGAACGTCACGACGGCCATCGCGGCCGGCGCGAGGCTGTAGAGGAACGAGAGCCGCGCCACCAGGTAGACGCCGGCGGTGACCATGGTCGCGGCGTGGATGAGGGCCGAGACCGGCGTCGGGCCGGCCATCGCGTCCGGCAGCCAGACGTAGAGCGGGAGCTGCGCGCTCTTGCCGGCGGCGCCGACGAACAGGCAGAGGAGCGCGAAGGTGAGCGCCGCCTCCCACGTCCAGCCCGCGAACACCCCCTGCGCGATCACCGCGCTGGTGTTCCGCGCCGCGTCCTGGGCGAGCAGCTCGAGCGCGCCGTACGTCGTCGAGCCGAACAGCGCGAGGAGCGAGAAGACCCCGAGCAGGAAGCCGAAGTCGCCGATCCGGTTCACCACGAAGGCCTTGCGCCCGGCGTAGGCCTTCATCGGATCCGTGTACCAGAAGCCGATGAGCAGGTAGCTGCAGAGCCCCACGCCCTCCCACCCGACGAAGGTGAGGACGAGCGAGTCGCCCAGCACGAGCGTGAGCATCGCCGCCGCGAAGAGGTTCAGGTACGCGAAGTAGCGGGCGTACCCGGCGTCGTCCTCGTGGGACATGTACGACGCGGAGTAGACGTGGATGAGCGTCCCGACGCCGGTGACGACGACGATCATGATCGCCGACAGCGGATCGACGCGCAGCCCCCAGGACACGGAGAGCGCCCGCGTGCCGTCCTCCGCGAGCGCCTGGAACCACGTCCCGGCCTGGCTCTCCACGGCGCGCCGGAAGATCGCGTGCCGGAGGAACGGGACCATCGAGACGAGGAACGACCCGATCATCGCGCCGATCGCGACGAGCGTGACGTTGGCCTTGCCGAGGCGCTTCCCGGCGAGACCGTTCACGATCGCGCCGAGGAGGGGGAGGGCGATGATCGCCCAGAGCATCGGGAATTGGGTCATGACGTGGCGCGAAGGATTACCGTCTGGGCGCAGGCCAGGCAAGCGTTCTTCGCATCGAAAAACCCGCGGCAGCTTGCGGGGATGCGGCCGGTCGGAGCGGCCTTGCCCCCGGGCGGCCGAGCGGGGCATGACCCCCGGAAGGGCCGGCCCTACCGGCGACCGTCAGCGGTGGGCGGCGGCCTCGGCGGCGGCGGCGTCGGCTCCTGATCCAGTGGCGGAGGCTGCCACGCCTGCGGCTTGTGGGTGAACCAGCGCCGGAAGACGAAGTGCATGAAGATGTCGGGCATGAGGGACCTCTCGGGCGATACTCTCTCAGGGCTCAGTTCAAGATCCGGACCGGACCCGATACTCCGGTCACGCTGGAAGGACGGGCCTGGTGGTCGCGAGCTGGCCCGGGCGGAGCGTGCCGGCGCGCACCCCGGGTCGCGCAGGACGTCGCGCCTCGTCACTCGCAGTGTTCACGAGGCGCGGACATATGACAATCGGTGAACGAGACGATCGACCGGAGCCCGCCGCCTCACAGCGTCGTGTCTTCGCGGGACGAGGCGCCGTCGCGTCCTTCCTGGCGGTGCTCGTCCTCGGGCTCCTGCTGGGGCTCGGCGTCCGGCCGCTCGAGCTCGAGGAGCCGCGGCGGGCGCTGGTGGCGCTGGAGATGAGCCTCCGCGGCGACCTCGTCGTCTCCACGACGAACGGCGCCCTCTACCTCAACAAGCCGCCGCTGTTCAGCTGGCTCCTCCTCGGCCTCATGCGGCTCACCGGCGGCGCCGGCGAGGCGTGGCTCCGCCTCCCCACCGTCCTGAGCTTCCTGCTCGTGGGGGCCGCCCTCGCCGCCGCCGCCCGCCCGCTGGGGCGGACGACCGCCCTCCTCGCGCCGGTCCTGTTCTTCACCTTCGGTGACCTGCTCTTCTACGGCACGCTCCACGCCGACATCGACCTCTTCTTCACGCTCCTCGTCACGCTCCAGGCGCTCGCCGTCTTCGGCCTCGAGCAGCGCGGGAGGCCGCTCGCGCTCTTCGCGGTCAGCTACCTCCTCGCCGCGATCGCGTTCCTCACGAAGAGCTACCCCGCCCTCGCCTTCCAGGCGCTGACGCTGCTCGCCTGGCTCGTCGCCGCGCGCCGCGCCCGCTGGCTCTTCTCCTGGCAGCACCTCGCCGGGCTCGCGGTCTTCCTGGCGCTCGTCGGCGGCTACTTCCTCCTCTACGCGCAGCGCGCCGACGCGGGGCGCTACCTGCTCCGGCTCCTCCTCGACTCGAGCGAGCGGACCGTCGTCGCGAGCCGGCACGGCGCGGGCGCGCTCCTCGTGCAGCTCGTCGCGTTCCCGCTCATGCTCGTGAAGGCGTGCCTGCCCTGGTCGATCTTCGCCGGCCTCCTCTTCCTGCCCGCGTTCCGCGCCCGCGTGCGCGCCGAGCCCCTCCTGAAGTTCGCGGCGATCTTCGTCGTCGTGAACGCCCTCCCCTACTGGCTCTCGCCCGGCACGCGGCCGCGGTACCTCTTCCCGCTCCTGCCCTTCGTCGCCCTCCTCCTCGCCGCCGCCCTCCCGCACCTCGCCGAGCGCGGCGCGTACGCCCGCGCCGCGCGGTGGGCGCTCGGGGTCGCGCTCGCGCTGGGCGCCGTGGCCCCGCTCGCGCTGCCCCTCCTCCCGGAGGCGTGGCGCCTCGTCGAGCACCGCTGGGCGTGGTTCCTGGGCGCCGCCGCGCTCGCGGGCGCGGCGGTGGCGTTCTGGCGCGCGCCGGCGCTGCCGGGGCGGGTCCTCGCGCTGGCGCTCGCCCTCGCCCTCGCGCGGGTCGAGTACGACCTCGTCGTGCCCGCGCTCCGGCGCGCGCGGAGCGAGGCCACGTTCCTCCGCGGCGTCGCGGACGAGCTCGACCGCGACCACCGCGGCGCGCGGATCTTCCTCGCCGGCGTCGAGAAGGTGGAGGAGCGGCGGATCCCGCTCCTCGGCGGCACGGCCTCGTTCCGCCGCCCGGAGTGGTTCCCGATGTCGCTCTCGTTCTACTACTCCGCCGCGCGCGGCGAGATCCTGCCGTACGCGACGTCGCCCCGGCCCGGGGACCTCCTGCTCGCGCACGTCAGGTACGAGGTCGGCCGCCCGCACGACCTCGTCAAGACCTGGCGCGCCGCGCAGCAGAAGGACGACCTGAAGCTCGTGCGCGTGCGCGAGTAGGTCGCGCTGGCGCGCGCCGCCGCGCCGGCGCACACTGGAGAGATGCCGACCCGCACGAAGCCGGCTCGTCGCGCGGCGAGCCCCGTCGCCGTCCGCGACGCCCGCGCCGAGGACGTGTTCGTCCTGGCGCGCATGGGCGCCCGGCTCGCGCGCGAGCACCACCGGATGGATCCCGCGCGCTTCTTCCTCCCCGACGAGCCGGTCGAGGACGGGTACGCGTGGTGGCTCGGGAAGGAGCTCGTGAACCCGCGCGCGGTGGTGCTCGTCGCGGCCCGCCGCGGGCGGCCGGTCGGGTACGTGTACGGCCGCGTCGAGAAGCGCGACTGGAACACGCTCCGCGACCGGTGCGCGGTCGGGGTCGACCTGTGGGTGGAGCCGCGCGCGCGGCGGGCGGGCGTGGGCCGGCGGCTCGTCGAGGCGCTGCTCGAGCGGTTCGCGGCGCGCGGGGAGCCGCGGCTCGTCATCCACGTCGCCGCGGACAACGAGCGCGCGCTCCGCGCCTTCGACGGGATGGGCTTCCGTCGCACGGTGGTGGAGCTCGCGCGCGAGCTCGCGCCGGCGGGGCCCGGGCGGTCGAAGGGCCCGCGGTGACGCGCACGCCGGGGGCGCCGCCGCCGGCCTCGCGCCTCTCCCCGACGGTCATCGGCCTCGGCCTGGTGAGCCTCTTCACCGACGCCTCCAGCGAGGCGATCTTCCCGCTCCTCCCCGCCTTCCTCGTATCGCTGGGTGCGTCCGGCGCGTTCATCGGGCTCGTCGAGGGCGCCGCCGACCTCGCCGCGAGCGTGCTGAAGATCGTCACCGGCGTGCTCGCCGATCGGCGCGCGCGCCTGAAGCCGCTCGTCCTCGCCGGCTACGGGCTCTCCACCGCCGTCCGGCCGCTCGTCGCGTTCGCCCTCGCGCCCTGGCACGTGCTCGCCGTCCGCGTGCTCGACCGCGTCGGCAAGGGCGTCCGCACGAGCCCCCGCGACGCGCTCATCGCCGGCGTCACCGGCCCGTCGAGCCGCGCCCGCGCGTTCGGCTTCCACCGCGCGATGGACCACGCGGGCGCGGTGCTCGGCACGGTGCTCGGCGCGGGCCTCCTCTGGCTCCTCGGCGCGCGGGAGGGCGCGACCCCCGCCGACGCGGAGCGGATGCGGACGGTCTTCCTCTGGGCGGCGGTGCCGGGCGCGCTCGCGCTCGTCGCGCTCGCCTTCACGCCGGAGCCGCCGCACCCGCCGGCTCGCGCTGAGGCTCCTGACCGTGGGCCCCGCGGAGCGGGGCCGGAGTCGAGGGACGAAGGGCGCGCGGGAGCGGTGCCACCCCACGCCCTCCCCCCACCCCTCCGCCGCGCCCTCCTCGCCCTCACGCTCTTCGCCTTCGCGAACGCGACCGACGCATTCCTCCTGGTGAAGGCCGCCCGGCTCGGCGCCTCGCCCGCGCTCGCGCCGCTCCTCTGGCTGACCCTGCACCTCGTGAAGGCCGCGACCGCGACCGCGGGCGGCCGGCGCGCCGACCGGCACGGCCGGCGGAACGCGCTCGTCCTCGGCTGGTGCGTGTACGCCGTCGTCTGGGGCGCGATCGGCTTCGCCGCGTCGCTGCCGGTGCTGTTCGCGCTCACCGCGCTCTACGGCGTCACGCACGGCCTCGTCGAGGGGGCCGAGCGGGCGCTCGTCGCCGAGCTCGCCGCCGAGGGACGGCGCGGCACGGCCTTCGGCGCGTACAACCTGGCGGTCGGGGTGGCGGCGCTCGCCGCCAGCGTCGCCTTCGGGGCGGTCTGGGACGTCTTCGGGAGCGCGGCCGCCTTCGCCGGGTCGGGGGCGGTCGCCCTCGCCGCGGCGGTGATCCTCTTCGTGCTCGTGCCGGGGCGGGCGCGCGATCAGCGCACGCCACACGCCCGGGAGTAGCTGCCGCAGGCTGCGCCACGTCGCGCCGACGACTACGCGCCGGGCGGTCGATACTGGACTTGCCTGGCCTTGCGGAGGGCCTCCACCGTCTCCTCGACCGTCAAGAGGACCGTCGTCTCCATCGAGCGGAGCGCGCCACCGCCGCTGATGGCGAGGGCGACCGCGGCCATGGACACGTTGTCGGGCGCCTCCCACAACGTGTAGCCGTCCTGCGGGCCGAACCCGTACCAGAACCCATGAAGCTTCCCGCCGACGGACTCGATGTACGACCGTGCGGCGCTGCGGCGATCCTCTGGGTTCCCGATCAACCTGGCCCAGGTCTCCGGCGTGTAGCTGAACCTCGAGAGAAACAGCGGCATGGTCGTCCTCCGCGTCGTGCGCCCCGCGCGCGTGCGCCCGTGCGCTACTGAGGTGGCGGGGGAGGCACGAGCCGTCACGATCGTTCCGGGGCGCAGAGCTCCTCCCCACGCGCGCCGGCGCCGGGGCGACACCCGGACGGAGCGAAAGCTCCCGTGGGGGCGGAAGGCCGGCTCCTCCCGGGGCTGGGCCACCGGCTGAGCGCAGCGGGCCGTCGCGGCGGGGCGGCGGTCCTCTTCGTGCTCGTGCGGGGCCGCGCGCGCGGTTAAGCCCGGCGGGTGCGCTTCGACGTCGCCGTCATCGGAACGGGCCAGGCCGCGATCCCGCTCGCCGAGAAGCTCGTCGCGGCGGGGCGGACCGTGCTCCTCGCCGAGCGGTCGCGCGTGGGCGGCACGTGCGTCAACTACGGGTGCACGCCCACGAAGACGCTGGTCGCGAGCGCCCGCGCCGCGCACGTCGCCCGGACGGCGGGCAGGCTCGGCGTCCACGCGGGCGAGGTCACGGTGGACTTCGCGGCGGTCATGGCGCGCGTCGCGGCGCTCGTCCGCCGGTGGCGCGACGGCGTCGAGAAGCGCGTCGCGGGGGCCGGGGAGCGGCTCCGGCTGGTCCGGGGCCACGCGCGGTTCACCGGCCCGCGCGCGCTCGAGGTCGCGGGGGAGCGGCACGAGGCGGACGTCGTCGTGCTGAACGTCGGGACGCGCCCCGCGCCGCCGGCCCTGCCCGGCGTCGAGGCGGTGCCCTGGCTCGACAACGCGCGCGCGCTCGAGCTCACGTCGCTCCCCGAGCACCTCGTCGTCCTCGGCGGCGGCTACGTCGGCTGCGAGCTCGGCCAGGCCTTCCGCCGGCTCGGCGCGCGGGTGACCCTCGTCCAGCGCGGCCCGCACCTCCTCGATCGCGAGGACCCGGAGATCTCCGAGGCGATCGAGGCCGTCTTCCGCGCGGACGGGATCGACCTCGTGCTCGGGGCGACGGTGGCCCGGGTGGCGCCGCGCGGCGGTGGCGTCGCGATCGACCTCGAGGGCGGGCGCGCGGTCGCGGGCTCGCACCTCCTCGTCGCGCTCGGCCGGCGACCCAATACCGACGACCTCGGATGCGAGGCCGCGGGCATACAGCTCGACGCCCGCGGCTACGTCCGGGTGGACGATCACTACGCGACGACCGCGCCCGGCGTGTACGCGGTCGGCGACGTCACCGGAGGTCCCCAGTTCACGCACACGTCCTGGGACGATCACCGGTTGCTCCTGGAGGTGCTCGAGGGCCGCCCCGGCCGCGGCCGCGCCGCCCGCATCGTCCCGTACTGCGTCTTCACCGATCCGCAGGTGGGGAGCGTGGGCCTCAACGAGCGCGAGGCCCGGGCCCGCGGCGTCCCCTACCGCGCCGCGACGATGCCGTTCGGGCACGTCGCCCGCGCGATCGAGACGGACGAGCCGGCCGGGATGATGAAGCTCCTCGCCGCGCCGGACGGCAGCCGGATCCTCGGCGCGACGATCGCCGGCGCCGAGGGCGGCGAGCTCGTGCACGTCTTCGCCGCGCTCATGGCCGCGGGCGCGCCGGTGCGGGCGATCGTGGACATGCAGGTGGCGCATCCGACGTACGCGGAGGGGCTGCAGAGCCTGGCGATGCGGCTGGGGTGAGGGCGGTGACGGGGGAGCCCTTCAACCCCGCTCCCCCAGCTCCCACTGGAGCCCGTCCGGCGCCGCGCCCTGGACCCGGACGTGGCCCTCGTGCACGCCGTGCAGGTGATGCGCCTGGCAGAGGGACGTGAGGTTCTCCTCCTCGTCGCCGCCGCCGTGCGAGCGGTACACGATGTGGTGAACGTGGTCCGCGCTCTTGCTGCACCCCGGGCACGTGCAGAGGCCGCGATCGCGCGGCTCGCGGGCGTGTTGGGCCGCTTCGTCTCCTCCTCGTAGGTGTCGATGAAGTGCTGGCACATGACGACGAGGCACGTCGACGTCCCGATCCACTCCTGCTGCGCCGCCGCGCGGACCGCCCGGCAAGCGGCGCTGAAGACCTGGTGCACGTCCGCGGGGAGGCGCACCGCCCATTCCTTCCGTGCGCACATCTGCGCTTCCTCGTCGGCCTCGACCGCGCGGGCGAGCTCGACGACCTTCATCTTCTCGGCCTTGGCGATCCAGGCATCGCCCTTCGACTCCGGGCCAGCTTCGCTGGCCCTACGCTCAGGGTGGTCGGCCCCGTTGGACAGCGCGCGCGCGACGAGCCGCGCCTGCTCGTACCCGAGCCGGCCATCCCGCATGGCGCGGCGAAGCGCGGGGAAGTCCCAGAGGCGGCGTTCCAGCCAGGCCCGCTGCTCGATCGCGCGGCCGGACATGCCGAGCCGCTCGGAGGCGTAGTGATCGACGTCCAGGAACTTCATGTCTCGCCAGAGGCCCGTGTTGATGAGGAGCATCGAGAGATGGCCGACGAGCTCGTCCCATCCGCGGCGCATCGAGGCGAGCTCGAGGAGCCGCTCGTGGATCCGGTGCGCGCGGTCCCAGTCGTCCACGCCCGCCTCCGGCGCGGGCACCGGGTCCGCGGAGTGGAGGTAGCTCCAGCGGTCGTACTCGCGCTCGAGCCACTCGCGGAGCTCGGGCGACGGCTTCGAAGGACCGATCCCGAGGAGCGCGTAGATGTCCTGGCCCGGGCCGGACGAACTCGCGCCCGCGCCGTCCGCGACTTCGGCCGTGGAACGTGGATCCGGATGACTCCCCAGATACTCCTGCGCGATCGCCTCCACCCGCTGCCACTTCGGCGTGTTCGCGCGAAGCACCTTGCCGGCCACCTCCAGCGCCCGGTCGACGACCTCGCGATCCTCCGGCTCGAGGTCGATCACGATCCGCGACCAGCGCTTCTCCTCGTCGTCCGCGGCCGCCGCTCCATCCCCGCGCGCCGCCGCGACGAGCCCACGCACCGTGTCGCGCTTCGCCCGTTCCACCCACTCCGCCTCGGAGTCCCCGACGGCGACGACGACGATGGCGATCGCCTTCTTGAGGCTCACCTCGCCCGATCTCACCGCCGCGCGGAGCACCGGCCGCGTCCGGAGGTCGCGCGCCAGCTTCATCCACTCCTTCGCCGTCCGCGGCGCGAGCGAGAGCTCCTCGCGCGCGTAGTCGCCGAGGTTCGCGTACCCGAGCCGCATCGGCCCGTCGCCCGTACAGAGGCAGTCCAGGCACTCGCCCATCGCGACCGCGATCGCCCCGCTCCCGCGCGCGACCTTCACGAGGAGCTCGTCGATGAGCAGCGCAGCCTCGTCGCGCAGAAGGTGCCGGCGATCCTCCGGCAGCACCGGCAGGAGCGGCCACGCCTGCTTGCCGAGTGCGGCGAGCGCCTCGGGCGAGAGCGGCGACTGGCCACCGGACGCGAGTGTTTCATTCATGCTGAACGCATGTATAGCACGACGGTACGTCAACAATGCGGCTCGCTTGCCGTCCCCGATGGGCCGGGCGAACCCGGTCGCCACGGCTCCTCGAACGAGGCATCCCCGGGCTCGTCGAGGCGCCCGCGCACGCGCCCTGCACGAGCCGAGTCCGACCTCCGGTGTATTCCCCGTCCTACGGTCGGGACGTCGGTCCGGACGCGAGGAGGTGCCACATGGCGACTGGCCGAGCCGCTCGCCCGAGCGATCAGGACATCGTGGAGTTCCTTCGGACGGTCGCCGTCGAGGGATACGAGACGGACGAGATGATCGTCGAGCTGGTCTCCCAGTCCTTGCTCCACGATCACCCCGAACACCCCGACCTGCAGGAACGCGTCGCCGCGCTGGCGCCCGCGCTCTTCGACGAGCTGCAGGCACGCGAGGCCGGGTGGCCGATCCCCACCGACAACGACCGGCTCGATCGCGCCTTCGTCGCCCTGGATCGAGATGGGATCCTGACTCGCCAGAACTGGTACCAGAGCCCGGGACCCGCCGCGGATGAGATGGATCACGAGGTGGCCGCGCGCCGGTTCGAGCGTCCGATCCACGGCTTCGCCTTCTTCCACGGGGGCGACATCCGGCGCGCCCTCGCCGGCGAGGGCCTGCACATCACCTGGGGCGCGGTCGCCCCGCGGCAGAGGTCGAAGGAGCGGTGCGAGCGCGCCTCGTGGGACGTCGCCCAGGACATCCACCGGGCCCTCTGGGCGCAGGGCCTCTCACCGCAGTGGTCCCGCGTGATCGGCGAGCCGATCACGCTGCCGTTCACCTGGAGGCGAAGGCGGCGGAGGTGGGCGGTGCGCGTCGCGGGGCGGTGACGCCACCGGCGACCCCAGTTCACCACACGTCCTGGGACGATCAGCAGCTCGAGCGGACCACCGAAGGAGCCTCCTTCCTTCGGCGCAAGTGCTCTGCTCACGGAGCGCGTGTGCGCCGAGGGAGCAGGCTGTCGCAGATTGCGGCGAGCTTCCGAGCGCATGATACGCTCCGTTGAAGACCTGGGGGCGACCATGGCCATCCCGAAGGACCGGCTGAATCAGCTTCGGCGGTTCGCGACCGCCTTCAAGGAAGCCCGCGAGCGGAGCGCCAACGAGTCCGACACCGTCATGTACCTCGTGAAGTTCTTCGAGGAGGTGCTCGGGTACGACAGCCTCCGCGGAGAGATCTCGAAAGAGCTCGCCATCAAGGACCGCTACTGCGACCTCGCGTTGAAGGTCGATGGTGCGGTGAAACTCCTGGTCGAAGCCAAAGCAGCGGGCCTCAAGGGGCTCGCCGACAAGCACATCGAGCAAGCCGAGAACTACGCATCCCGAGCAGGGTTGTGCTGGGCCGTCCTGTCCAACGGCATCGAGTGGCGCCTCTACCACCTCACGTTCAATGAGGGCGAGGGCATCGTCCATGACCTCGCGTTCGAGGCCAACCTCGTCTCGGAGGTCGAGGCCGACCCTGAAACACTCTGGGGCAAACTGAACATTCTCTCCCGCGACGCAGTGAAGAAGGATGCGCTCGAAGAGTTCTGGTCGCGCAAGAAGGCATTGAGTCCTTCCGCCGTAGTCCGCGTCCTCTTCCACGAGGACGTACTGGCGGTCATCCGTCGCGAGCTCAACCGGGACGCTCCTGCCCGCCTCGACATGGAGGACGTATTCAAGGCGGTCCGTGACGTCCTTTCCAAGGAGTCGCTGACAGAGGCCGGCGATCTCGGCATCCGGAAGAAGCGCAAGCGCCGCCGGAAGGTCCAGCGCACGGACGCGGCCACGGGCGCCGTCGTGACCGAAGAAGTCGAGGAGGACGCCCCCGAGGACGATGCGCCGGCAGCGAGTGCGCCGGCAGCGAGTGCGCTCGCAGCGACTGCGCTCGCAGCGAGCGCACCTGAATCGCCACCACCGGATGCGGTGGCGGCCGACGCAGTGTCGACGCAGCCTCCGGCGAAGGCGTAGAGCAATGCGTCGGCTCACCGTGTAGCCCTCGTGGTGGCGCGTCCGGCGGTCCACCGCCGAGCGCCGTCGCTCGTCGCGCCTCTGCTCCAGGTGCGCGTGATCCCGCGCTTCGGCACGCGGCGCCACAACACTCGCTGGTGCCGCACCTGGCGTCGGAACCGCGCGTCAGGCAACTTGATTGGGCAGAGACTCACCGGGCATCGCGAGCGCACCCCGGCGCTCGGCGTACGCGTTCCCAGGCTGGCCTTCTCGTACGTGCGCCGGCTGCATCGGCCTCGCGCTCGCCACCGTGTCGAGGGACGTGTTCACCCTGCGTACCCCTTCGGCGGCGGCCACGTGTAGCTCCAGTGCGACTGGATGATCCGCCAACCCGCGGGATCGCGCCGGAAGACCTCGGTGCAGTTCCAGCGCAGCGCCTCCTCCGTGCCACCCCACGACGCGAAGTTGAACGTGAGCACGGCGCAGACGCCGACCACGTGCACGTGCGGGTTCAGGAGCTCGAAGCGCGACGCGAAGATCTTCCCGCGGAGCTCCTCGTAGATCCTCGCCAGCGCCTCGCGCCCGTCCACGCGCCGCTCGCGGTACGGGTCGAAGTAGACGACGTCCGGCGCGGAGAGCTCGAGGAAGCCGGAGGGATCTCCGTTGCACCAGCGCGCGAGCGCGGCGCGCTCGAGGGCGATCAGATCCTCGCCCACCTTCTGGTCGTCGCTCATGCGTCCCCCAGCGCCAGCGCGGTCCGCCGCGCGGCCTCCATCATCAGGAAGAACGCCTGCCCCTCGGCCGCCACGCCGGGCCGGTCGAAGAAGGGCGCGCCGCACACGTCCTGCACGTAGCCGCTCCGGTCCACCTTGGCGACGGCCGCGCGGCGCAGCCGCTCGGCGGCCGCGAGCAGGCCGCGATCGAGCCAGCCGGCGGTGACGCCGCGGTAGATCGTCCAGGCGAGCATCTGGGCGAGGTTCACCTCGACGAACGTGGACGGGTCGTCGAGCACGTCGTGGAAGAGCCCGTCGGGCCGCTGCAGCGCGAGGCACGCGGCGAGGAGCTCCCGCACCCACGCGGCCAGCTCCTCGCGCTCGGCCTCCATGGCCTCCGGCAGGTGGGCGATCACCCGGGCGCAGCCGGCGGCGACCCAGCCGTTGCCGACGCCCCACGGCGCGGCGCGCACGAACGTGCCCTTCGTCTCGTTCCAGCGGTGCGCGAACAGCCCGCGCCCGGGGAGCAGCAGCCGGGCACGCAGGCCGCGGAGCTGGCGGAGCGCCTCGGCGGGCTGTCCGGCGAGCGCGAGGAACGGCGGCGCCATCCAGGCGGAGTCGCTCCAGAGCTCGCCGTCGGGGTCCGGCACCTGGTGGTAGAGGACGCCGCCGCCGCTCCGCGGCGCGCGCTCCAGGAAGTAGCCGAGCATCCGCTCGGCCGCCTCGCGGAGCCGCGGCTCGCCGGTCGCGAGGGCGGCGAAGACCACCGCCTCGCCCACGGCGCCGGCGTCGGTGACGCCCGGGTCCACGTAGAGCTGCGCGAGCTTGCCCGACGGGTCCTGCCGGAGCACGGCCTCGCGGGCGAGGAGGGTCGTGAGATCCCAGTCGCCCTCCTCCAGGCAGGCCTGGGCGGCGACGCCCTGCTCCCACGAGGCGCGCTGCATCGCGAGCATCACGCGGCGGACGCGACCGCAGCGGAGCGCGTCCTCCTGCGCCGGCGGCGGCGGCCTTCCGAGCAGGCCGCCCGCCCGGAGGTCCTCCCAGGGGATCGCGACGAGGGTGGCTTCGGGCACGCAGGCGGCTCCGGGCTCGAGTGGCCCGGGGAACATACCGCGCCGCGGCGGGCCCGCGGTACATTGAGCCGGGTGAAGACCGCATCTGGAGACGGAATGCCCGAACGTCGTGTCCGGCCGCGCGCGCTCGCCGCGCTGCGGCTCGTCGTCGGAGTCGCTGGGTTCGCGTGCCTGGTGGGGCTGGCGGGGGTCGCGCGGCGCACGGCCGCCTCCCCGCCGGCCGCCGCCGCCGAACCCCCGGGCGCGCCCCGCGCCGCCTCCACGTGGATCGCGCTCACCTCCGAGCACGTCGTCCTCCGGACCGATCTGGAGCGCGGCGAGGCGCTCCGCATGGTCCGCGAGCTGGAGCTCATGCGCACGCTCCTCTCCGAGGCGCTCGCGCTCGACCTCCCGGCCTCGGCCCCGCCGGTCCAGGCGGTCGCCTTCGCGAAGCCGAGCGACCTCGTCGAGTTCACCGGCGACCGGCGCATCGCCGGGACCGCCTACACGCTCCGCTCCGGCCGCGGGCAGATGCTCCTCATGGACGGCCGGCCCGAGGACATGGGCGTCGTCGTCGCCCACGAGCTCGCCCACGCGCTCCTCATGCAGGTCATCGCGCGGCAGCCGCGCTGGTTCGCCGAGGGCATGGCGCAGTGGGCGTCGTCGATGGGGCGGGTGCTCGAGGGTGGGCGGCGGGTGCTCGGCACGGTCCCGGACGCATGGATGCGCGACTACCTCGAGGAGGACGACCTCTCGAAGGTCCGGGACCTCCTGACCTGGGATCGCCCCGACAAGAAGGAGGACGCGCGCCGCTACGCGACGAGCTGGCTCCTCGTGCGGACGCTGCTCGCCGAGCGCCCGGAGGCGTTCGCCACCTTCCGCAGCGCCCTCCAGGACGGCGAGGCCGCGACGGGCGCGTGGAACCGCGCGTTCCCGGAGTGGAGCCTCGCCGTGAAGGGCGGCCCCGAGGCGCTCGACGTGCTCCTCGCCGCGCGCGCCCGTGACCTCGCGCGCCAAGGCCGTCCGCCAGGCGGCCCGGGGCAGGCCGGCGGCTCCTCCGCGCCCGATCCGACGCGCGAGGTCCGCGCCGCCGTGGATCCGGGCGTCGAGGTGCGCCCGCTCTCGAGCGCGGAGCTCCACACGATGCGGCTCGAGCTCCCCCGGGAGTGGAAGCCGGAGGCGCTCCAGGCGGAGCTCGACGCGGCGCTGCGCGAGGACCCCGGGCACGTGCTGGCCCTGACCTTCCTCGCCCGCGATCGGACCGCGGCGCGCGTCCCGCTCGCGCGCCGGGCGATCGAGGCGCACCCGGAGGATCCGGACGCCTGGTCGCTCCTCGAGGGCACGCTGCCCGCGAGCGCGCGCGAGGAGCGCGAGGCCGCGCTGCGCAAGGCGGTCGCGCTCGCGCCCGACCGCGCCGACCTGCACGCCCAGCTCGCGAGCCTGCTCGTCGCCGAGCGTCCCGAGGAGGCCGACGGGTTCGCGCGGCGCGCGGTCGAGCTCGCGCCCTGGAGCCCGTACACCCGCGCGATCCAGGCGCGGGTGCTCTCCGCGCTGGGGCGCTGCGAGGAGGCGGCCGCGGAGGAGCGGCGCGGCCTCGGCCTCGACACCCTCGAGCTCACCGAGCGCGAGCAGCGCGAGATCGCCCGCTTCCAGGCGCGGCTCCACCGCTACTGCGGGAACCGCACGGTCCTCCGCGCCGAGGCGCTCCTGCGCGACGCGGACCGCGCCGAGGCCCTCGGCCACCTGGAGGATGCCCTCACGCTGTACGACCGGGCGCTGGCGCTCGATCCCGAGCACCCCGAGGCGTGGCTCGAGCGCGGCGGGCTCCTGCTCGCGCTGCACCGGCCGAAGGAGGCCGAGGCGTCGGTCCGGCGCCAGCTCCGGATCGCGCCCCGGCACGCGCACGCCTGGAGCCACCTCGGCCGCGCGCTCATCGCCCAGGGCCGGCGCGCCGAGGCGGTGGCGGCGCTCGAGAAGCAGCTCGCGCTCGTCCCGGACCACCTCGCGGCCAGCCGGCGCCTGGCCGAGACGCTCGTCACGATGGGCCGCCCGCGCGAGGCGCTGCCGCACATCGAGCGCGTGGTGGAGGAGCGGCCGCGCGACACGCTCCTCCTCGTCGATCGCGGCCGCGCGCGCATCGCCGCCGGCCAGCGCGCGCCCGGGCTCGCCGACCTCGAGCGGGCGGTGGACGCGGCCCTCGAGGAGGACGAGGGGAAGGGGCAGGCCGGGGTGCTCAACAACGCGGGCTACTCGCTCGTCGAGTTCGGCGTCGAGCTCGACCAGGCCGAGCGCTGGGCCGAGGCCTCCGTGGCGGCGCACGGCGCGGACATCCGCCGGGCCGCCGGTGGCGCGCCGAGCTCGGACGAGATCGAGGAGGCCGGACTGCTGTCGAGCGCGTGGGACACGCTCGGCTGGGTCCACTTCCACCAGGGTCGGCTGGAGCAGGCGGAGCGCCACGTGGCCGCCGCCGTGTCGGTCGAGCCGAGCGCCGAGGGCTTCCGCCACCTCGGGCAGATCCTCGAGAAGCGCGGGAAGCGGGCGCAGGCGATCGCGACCTACGCCGCCGCGCTCACGCTCGAGCCCGACGCCTTCGCGCGGAAGCGGCTCGTCGCCCTCGCGGGCGCGGGCAAGATCCCTCCGCTCGTCGCGCGCGCGCGCACCGACCTCCTGCGCCGGCGCGTCCTCGCGACGCGGCCGGCGGCGGACGCCGGGGACGCCGGCCGCAGGGACGAACGGGTGGTGCTCGTGCTCGGGCCGGACGGCAAGGTCGCCGACGTGCTGCCCGGCAGCGGCCGGGCCGTCCCCGGGGCCGAGGCCTTCCGCGGCGCGCCGCACCCGGTGCCGTTCCTCGACCCGGGCCTCCCGCGGCTCGTCCTCCCCGGCCGTTACCGGTGCGCCGGCGGCACGTGCGCGCTCCTGCTCGGGGACGCACCCGCGCCGGCGGGGAAGCTGCCGGCGCCGGTGCGCGCGGCCCGCTGAAGCGACGCGCGCGCTCCCACGCGCACACCTGCGTCACTGCAAGGCGGGCGGCGGCTCCGCCGGCTCCGCGGGCGCCTTCCCTCGCAGGAGCGCCAGCGCGATCTCGTTGGTGCGGGCGGCCCGCTCCCGCAGCGCGCTCCGGCGGGCGGCGATCCGGGCGCGCGCCTCGCCCCGGGTGTCCCAGGAGCGGTCGATCCGCGCGATGAGCTGCCCGACGCCCGTGCTCGAGAGCGGCGGCACGTCCAGCCCGAGGTCCTCCAGCAGGCCGGCGACCTTCGAGGCGTACGGGAGGGCCGCGAACGGGATGCCCTGCAACGTCGCGAAGATCAGGAAGTGCAGGCGCATGCCGACGGCGAACTCGAACCGGCCCATGAGGTCCAGGATCTGGCGAGGCGAGTACCGCCGGCGCAGGATCTCCGCGCGCTCGGAGTTCTGCATGTGCGCGACGACGGCGTGGCTGTGCTGGACGTCCGTCCTCTCCATCGGGACGAAGACGACCTCGGCGTCGTAGCGCTCGATGATGAAGTCGGCCGCGTTGGCGAGCAGCGCGTAGTACTCCTCGGGGTCGATGTCCGGGGCGGCGGGGCCGGGCTCCCGCACGGAGAACCCGACCAGCGGCCGCGTGAGATCGACCCCCTCGGCGCGCAGCGCCTCCTCGGGGAACTCCTCGGGCTCGAGCAGGAACGCGGGGTCCGCGGTGAGCGTGATCTCCCGCGTCACCCCGACGTCCTCGAGCAGGCGGAGGCCGAGCCGGTCGCGCACCGTGATGGCCAGGGTCCCGGCGGCGTTGAGCGCCGCCCGGATCGCGCTCCGCGCGGAGGAGGTCGACAGGGGGCCTGCGCTGACGGCGTACAGGAGGACCGGGACCCCGAACTCCTGCGCGACCAGGACCTCGCGCAGGTACGTCTGCGCGTCGCCGTCGTAGAGGATGCCGCCGCCGCCCAGGATGAAGAGGTCGAGATCCCGGATCTCCGGCGTGATCTCCCGGCGCGTGAGGGCGCGGGGGGCGACCGCGCGCTCCACCTCGTGCGTCGCGAGCGTGTCGGACGGGACCCGCGAGAAGACCGTGACGTCGGCGGGCACCGTCGCCCGCAGCTGCGTGAGCATGCCCTCGAGGATGGCCTCATCGCCGAGGTTCAACCCACCGTACGATCCCGAGATCCCGATCTTCAGCCTGCGCGCGCCACCGGCCATGAGCACCTCACAGAGGAGCGAGCGAGCTCCACGCGAGCTCGACGCCTTGATCTCGCAGGAGCGCCTGGTACTCCGCGAGGAGCCTCCCGTCGTGGCGGACCGCCCTCGGGGGTACGCGGCGCCCGAGGCAGAAGGCGGTCAGCACCCCCGCGGCCTCTCCCACGGTCCACTCGACCGGGTGCACGCGGAACGCGCCGTTGGTGATCTGCGTGACGCCGAGGGCCTTCCCACCGGGCAGCAGGTTCTCGACCCGCACCGGGATGAGCGCGCCGAGCGGGATCTGGAACGGCCAGCAGCCGAGATCGATGTAGCCGGCGCCGCTCACCCGCGGGTGGAGATCGATCCGGTACCAGCCCACCCCGACGGAGTCGGCGAACCGCTCCGGGCCGTCCGGCCGGAGCGGGTGGGCGATGTGCTGCTCGAGCACGGTGAACTCGGCCCGGATCCGCCGGCCCTCGCGGACGTAGGGCGCCGGCGCGAGGCCGTCCGCGGTGCCGCCGACGACGTCCCCCCGCAGCCGGAGCCCCGGGTAGCCGACGCCGCCGTCGGGTCGAGGCGCCTCCGTCTGCAGCCAGTGGAGGAGGCTCAGGCTGAGCTGCCGCGCGGCGTCGAGGTTGCGGGCCCGCTCGGCCGGGTCCACGCCCACGACCGGTCCGAACCAGTAGTCGTTCTGGGGCCAGTTCACGACCGTGACGTCGCTGGGCGCGAACCCTCCCTCGAACTGCGTGCGATCCAGGATGCGCCGGAACGTCCACCACGGGTGAGCATCGTGCGCCTCGAACAGGAACCGGGTCAGCGGCTCGTGCGTCTCGGGCCTGGACGTCGTCCAGCCGAGCAGGGGTCCGGGCCAGCCGGGCGGACGGAGCGCGCGCCAGCGCTCGTACTGCCGCGGCCGATCGATGGTGTGATCCTCTCCCGGCAGGTGCTCCATCGCGAAGCAGACGGTCACGGCCTGCTGATCCAAGGGATCGGCGCGCTCCGCGGCGTGCGGCTCTCCCGTCTGCGCGCTCGACTCGGCGCCGAGCACGTGCTCGACCCCGGCGAGCGCCAGGAGGTCGCCGTGCGGGGTGCCGTCGATGAAGAACGGCGCCTCGATGGCGATGTCGTTCCCCGACTCCAGGTCCTTCACCACGACGCCGGCCACCGCGTCGCCGCGGGTCCAGGCCGACTGCGGCTCGGCGGGCTGCAGGGTGGTCAACCGGCCGCCGATCCGGTGCGGGGCGAACATCTGCTCGAGGACGGCGACGGAGACCCGCGGATCGTGGCAGAGCGGGCTGACCCACCCGTTGCCCGGGTTGAGCCGCTCGCGCGCCCGCGCCTCGGCGGTGAGCGGCAGGTACGCGCGGTAGTACGCGCGGATGCCCTGGCGCAGCGCGCGGTAGCTCGCGGTCGCGCCGGCCTCCTCGATCCACGGGTGCTCGTCGGGAGGCACCGCCTGGCTCGTGAGCTGACCACCGAGCCACCGCGTCTCCTCGGTGACCACGACCGTGCGCCCCAGGCGCGCCGCCGCCAGCGCCGCCGCGCACGCCCCCAGCCCCCCGCCGATGATCGCGACGTCCGCCCGGACGGTCCTCACCAGGTCCTCACCGAGGCTGGAAGGTACTCACCATGCGCCCGGGGACCAGCGCCGGGCGGCGGGTGGGCCGCCGGACGCGCGGGCGGTTCCCGGTCCGTCAGGGATTGAACCGGTACCCGACCCCGCGGACCGTCTCGAGGTGGCGCGGGTGCTCGGCGTCGTCGCCGATGTGCGCGCGGAGCCGCGCGACGAAGTTGTCGACCGTGCGCGCGGTCCCGAAGTAGCGCGAACCCCAGACCGCCTCCATGAGCTGCTCGCGCGAGTGGACGCGGTCGGGGTGGTTCATGAAGAACGCGAGCAGGTCGAACTCGCGGCTCGTGAGCTCGATGGCCTTGCCGTCCACGGTGGCGCGGCGGGCCTCGAGATCGACCTCGATGACGCCGGCCCTCCGCACCGCCTTGTTCGGCCCGGTCTCGCCCCGCGCCCGGCGCCGCCGGAGCAGGGCCTCGATCCGGGCCAGCAGCTCCTTCAGCCCGAACGGCTTCACCATGTAGTCGTCGGCCCCGAACTGGAGCCCCGCGACCTTGTCGCTCTCCTGCCCCTTCGCGGAGAGGATGAGCACCGGCAGGTCGGGATCGGTGCGCCGGAGCTCGCGGACGAGCGTGAGCCCGTCCATGCGCGGCAGCATCACGTCCACGACCAGGAGGTCCGGCGACTCGGTCCGGGCGAGCTCGAGCCCGGTCTCGCCGTCCATGGCCGAGCGGACGGTGTAGCCCTCCATGCCCAGGTTGAGCTGGAGGCCGCGGAGGATCGAGGGATCGTCCTCGACGATCAGGATCCGCTCACCCATGGTTCAGGCCCTCCCCGCCGCCGGCAGCCAGATGCCGAAGGTTGCGCCCTGCCCGACCTCGCTCGTGACGGTGACCCGGCCGCCGTGCGCCTCCACGATGTGCTTCACCATCGCGAGCCCGAGCCCGGTCCCCTCGATCGTGCGGGAGAGGGGATCGCGCGCCCGGTAGAACTTGAGGAAGATCCGCTTCTGCTCGGGCCCCGGGATCCCCGGCCCGTTGTCCGTCACCCGCAGCCAGACGCCCGACCCGCCCGGCTCGGCGGCGAGCACGATCCGCTTCGTGGCCCCGGTGTACTTGAGCGCGTTGTTGAGCAGGTTGAGCAGCGCGTCCGAGAGCGCCTCGGGGTCGGCGAGCACGGCCGGGAGCCCCGGGGACTCCTCCCGCACCACCTCCGCCGGCTGGTGGAGGAGCTGCGGCGCGAGCAGCTCGAGCGCCCGGTCGAGGATCGGACCGACCGGC
The DNA here is from genome assembly GCA_023428085.1 of Pseudomonadota bacterium. Taxonomy (GTDB): domain Bacteria; phylum Myxococcota; class Myxococcia; order Myxococcales; family Anaeromyxobacteraceae; genus Anaeromyxobacter. The sequence goes on along the minus strand of JAEYZK010000049.1, from coordinate 1,695 downwards.
TGGCGGGTGAGGTCGTACTTCCGCCGGCCGGACTCCATGCGCGCCCAGTCGAGGAGCCGGCCGATGAGGCCGGAGAGCCGGGCGGTCTCGTCGGCGACGATCTCCAGCGCCTCGCGCTGCCGCTCGGGATCCTGGAGCCGCCCGAGCTGGAGCGTCTCGACGAACATGCGGATGGAGGTGAGCGGCGTCCGGAGCTCGTGAGAGACCTTGTTGACGAAGTCGGTCTGGAGCCGCGCGACGCGGGCCTCGCGGTAGAGGACGATGGTGGTGAGGATCGCGCCGAGCAGCGTCGTCCCGACGAAGGTCAGGATGAGCGTGCCGAAGAGGTAGTCCCGGGGCACCGACCCGTAGACGAGGATGAGGATGCCCACCGCCAGCAGCAGCGACGCGGGCACGAAGACGAACCCGATGATGAGCAGGAGGACGTGCCGGAGCTTCATCCGGCGGGCATTCTAGCGGATGTGGGGAAGGCGCGCCGTCGCCCAAAGAAGAGGCCCCCGGCGCCGGAGCGCCGGGGGCCGATGGACCACGTGACCGCCGAGGCTACGGGATCACGACCGTGCCCGGCAGCGCGGCGAGCGACCTGTCGAGGACCTCGGCCGCGAAGGACGGGTTGTGGAAGCCCTTCGACCCGTCGAAGCTCACGTACAGCAGGTTGAAGTAGGCCTTCGCGACCGTCTGCGTGTTCGCCTCGCCGATCGTGAGGAGCGCGGTGGTGGTGCCCACGCGGTGGAGCCTGTCCAGGGTGACCTGGAACGTGGAGTCGTCGTTGAGCGTGACGATGACCGCACCGGCGTGCGTCGACGTCGTGATGGAGCGCACGTCGGCGGGGAGGACCGTCCGGCTGGCGGGGTCGGGCAGCGCGGCGCCAGTCTCCGGGTCGGTGCGCTGGCCAGCGGCCGTGTCGAATCCAGCCGGCTGCAGGAGCTTGGCGCTGATGATCCCGCCGATCCGGTCGTTGAGCGCGTCCATCTTGGCGGTGATGCTCGCCTCGACGGTGTCGCCGACGTCCCCTGCGTGGCACTCAACGCAGACCTGCTTGCTGGTCTTGAAGGTGTGGTTGGACGAGGCGATGAGGTACTGGTTCTTGATGTCCTCCGGGACCGACTTCACGTGGCACCGGACGCAGGTGTCGGCCACGCGCGCGTGCGCCGAGCGGTACGGCAGGTCCGTCGGCCCGTCGCTCGCGTCCAGGTCGGGCATGAAGAACGCGTTGCGGCCGGCGAGCAGGTCACCCTGGGCGGAGTGGTGCGGCCCGAGGCGCTGCAGGCTGGTGATCGCGTAGGTCCCCTGCTTGACCGCGCCGGAGCGGGAGTTGTGGCACACGATGCAGAGCGCGCCGCTGCCGACGTCGGTCAGCGCGAACACGCCGGCGACCGTCTGGGTGTCCCCGGTCAGGCGCAGCTCCGTCGTGTGCGGATCGTGGCACGTCTGGCAGCTGATCGAGTGGACGGTCTCGGGGGTGAGCCCCGCCATCTCCTCGGTGGTCATGTTGCCGTAGCTGGCCGGGGTCGCGTTCGTCTGCTGCCGCGCGAGGTACTTCACGAAGCCCTCGGCGCCGTGGCAGCGGGCGCAGCTCGCGCTCCCGATCTCCTCCATCGCGAGCTCGGTGTTCGCGTGCCGCGTCGTCGCCCAGAGCGCCCCCTGGTCCTGCTCCAGCGTGTCGTGGCAGCTCATGCAGACGCCGGAGTCCAT
>JAEYZK010000030.1 GCA_023428085.1 Pseudomonadota bacterium | reverse complement strand
CTCCGGCGCGCACGGGCTCGCGTACGAGCTCGCGGCGGAGCTGCTCCGCCTCTGCCGGCCGGCGCTGGAGGGGCTCGGCGAGCGGCCGGACGCGATCGACCTCCTCCCCGGGACCTGCCGGAGCGCGACCGCGCCGTCTCCGCGCTCGCCATCCCGGCCGAGGGCCGCGTCCCCGCCCTGAGCGCCGCGCTGGACCACGCCGAGGAGGAGGTCGCGCCGATCCTCGCCTCCGCGCTGGCCCGGATGGCGACGCCCCTCGCGGCCGACGCGCTCGTCCAGGCGCTCGAGGCCGGCAACGTGGCCGCGCGCAAGGCCGCCGCCACGGCGCTGCACGCCCTCGCCGGCGCCGCCGCGATTCAGGCGATCCGCCGCGCGGCCGCCGCCGATCCGGATCCGGCCGTCCGCCAGATCTGCGCCCTCCTCCTCGCGGGCTGAGGTGCACGTGGACCGCGCCGGAACGTCGCCCGCGGTGCTCGCGATCCTGAGCGCGTTCGTCGAGGAGCGGACGGGGCTCCACTACGGGCTCGGCGATCGCGATCTGCTCGAGGAGAAGGCGGGCGCGCGCGCAGCCGAGGCGGGGTTCGAGTCCCTCCTCGACTACTACTACTACCTCCGCTACGACCCGGGCGGCGAGCGCGAGCTGGACGCCCTCATCGACGCGCTCGTCGTGGGCGAGACGTACTTCTTCCGCGAGCTGGCGCCGCTCGAGCTGGTGGCGGAGCTGTGCGACGCGCTCGCCACGCGCGGCGCGCGGCCGCGGATCTGGTCGGCGGCGTGCGCCACGGGCGAGGAGCCGCTGACGCTCGCGATGCTGCTCGAGGAGCGCGGGCTCGCGGGGCGGGTGGAGCTCGTCGCGTCCGACCTCAGCCCCCGCGCCCTGGAGCGCGCCCGCAGCGGCCGGCACGGACCGCGGGCGGTGCGCGACGGGGCGCCGGCGCGCCTCGCCGAGCGCTACCTGCGCCGCGAGGCGGACGGGACGTATCGCGTGGCGCCGCGGCTCCTCGAGGCGATCGCCTGGCGCCGCGTCAACCTCCAGGACGAGCGGCAGGTCCGCGCCGTCGGCGCCGTGGACTTCGTGCTGTGCCGCAACGCCCTCATCTACTTCCGGGACGAGACGGCGATCCGCGTGGTCGAGCGGCTGTCGAGCGTGCTCGTGCCCGGGGGCGTGCTCCTCGTCGGGATCTCCGAGTCGCTGCTCCGCTTCGGGACGGAGCTCCAGTGCGAGGAGCACGGCAACGTCTTCCTCTACAGGAGGCCGGCATGACGGGCCGGGTGCGGGTCCTCGTCGTGGACGACTCCGCCTTCGCGCGGAAGGTGCTCCGCGAGGTGCTCGCGACGAGCGCCCGGATCGACGTGGTCGGGGTGGCGCGCGACGGCCTCGAGGCGCTCGAGCTCGTCGCCCACCTCGCGCCCGACGTCGTGACGCTCGATCTCGTCATGCCCGAGCTCGACGGGATCGGGGTGCTGCGGGAGCTGCCGCCCGGCGCGCCGCCGTGCGTCGTGGTGAGCGTCTCGGACGTGGAGAGCGAGCTGGTGGTCGAGGCCCTCGCGCTCGGGGCGTTCGACTTCGTGCACAAGCCCACGAGCCTCGCGACGGACCGCCTCTACGAGCTCGGGGGCGAGCTCGTCGCCAGGGTCCTGGCGGCGGCGGAGTCGCGGCGGCGGCGGGGCACCGCCGAGCGGGCCCCGCTCCCGGCGCCCCGACCGGCCGCGCCGGCGTCGGTCGTCGTCGTGGGCACCTCGACCGGCGGCCCGCAGGCGCTCACGCGGATCGTCCCGGCGCTGCCGGCGGACCTGCCGCCCGTGGTCATCGCGCTGCACATCCCCTCCGAGTACACCGCGCCGATGGCCGCGCGGCTCGGCCAGCTCGCGGGGCGCCCCGTGATCGAGGCCCGCGACGCGCTCGTGCTCCGCACCGGCGCGATCGTGCTCGCGCGCGGCGGGGCCGATCTGGAGATCGAGCGCGACGGGGAGCAGCTCCTCGCCCGCGTGGTGCACCGGCCGCAGCGGCCGTATCACCCCTCGGTGGACGCGCTGTTCGAGAGCGCCGCGCGCGCGGCCGGAGCGCGCTGCCTCGGGGTGGTGCTCACCGGCATGGGCGACGACGGGCTCGCCGGCGCGCGCGCGATCCGCGCGCAGGGCGGCCGCGTGCTGGTCGAGGCGGCGTCATCGGCCGTCGTGGACGGGATGCCACGGAGCGTGCGCGACGCCGGGCTCGCGCTGGCGAGCGTCCCCCTCGATCGCATCGCGGCCGAGCTGGCGCAGCTCCTGCGGGCGTGACGTCGCTGGGCCGCTCTTCGGCCTGCTCAGACGCGCGCGGTCGCGTCGATGAGCCCGTCGAGGCGGACGACGTCGAGCGGCTTGTAGAGCACGGCGACGACCCAGGGGAACCGCTCGATCCGCCGCGTCTCGTGCTCGGCCGTCATCACGAGGATCGGGACCCGCCGGCCCAGCGCCTCGAGGCGGTGACAGAGCTCGAACCCGTCCATGACGGGCATCCGGAGATCGAGCAGGACGATGCCGACGTCCGCCCCCGGGGCCGTGAGCACCGCGAGCGCCTCCGCGCCGTTGCCGGCGGTCCGGACCATCCGTCCGCGGGCGATCAGGTGATCGACGAGCAGGTCGCGGAAGTCCACGTCGTCCTCGACGACGAGCACCGTCCTGCGCTCCGCGCGGGGGCCCGTCCGCACGCGATCGCCCGCCCGGATGTCGCCCTTTGCGCCGCCGCTCGCCTGCATCTCCCCTCCGCGGACGGGCCGTCCGTCCGCCATGATCGCTCCACCCTCAGGGGAGGGCTCTCCCGCGGGGATGACGCTTCTGAACGGTTCTTGCTGTACCGTTCCCTTCTAACCTAGGAAGCCGTCCCTGAAAAACGCAGCCAGGGGGGCGGCCCCCGAGGAGGCGAGCCGGCGAGCGGCCGGACCCTCCGCAGAGGGCGTCATGACCACCGTCGCGATCGCCGGCGCCTCGGGCGTCGTCGGGATCCGGGCGCTGCACCACCTGCTCTCCCGGGAGGAGGTCCACCGCGTCGTCGCCATGGGTCGGCGCGTCCTGCCCGTGACGGACGAGAAGCTGCTGTCGAGGGTCGTCGAGCGCTGGACGGAGGAGGCGATCGCCTCCGCGCTCCCGGACGACGTCGCGGTGGCCGTGAGCTGTCTCGGCACGACGATGCGGCAGGCCGGCTCGAAGGGGGCGTTTCGCGCGGTCGATCACGACGCCGTCGTCGCCTTCGCCGCCGCCGCGCGCGCCCGGGGCGCGCGGCGCTTCCTGCTCGTCAGCTCGCTCGGCGCGAGCGCCCGCTCGCGCAACTTCTACCTGCGGACCAAGGGCGAGGCCGAGGAGGCGCTCGCGCGGCTCGGCTACCCGCAGCTCACCATCCTGCGCCCCTCGTTCATCGACGACCAGGGCGCACGCCGCGAGTTCCGCCTCGGCGAGCGCGTGGGCCTCCCGCTCGCGCGCGCCGCGTTCGCGGTGCTCGGGCGGCGGGGCCGGTACGCGCCGATCGCCGCGGACGACATCGCGAGCGCCCTCGTGCGGCTCGCGTTCGACGCGACGGAGGAGCGCCTCCGGATCGTCGAGAGCGAGCGGCTCCACGCCGGAGCGCCCGCCTGAGGAGCGGGCGGTCGTCGGGCCCGGCCGTGGCGGGGCGCGGCGCCCCTGCCACACCCTGGCCGTGCGCACCGTTGCCTCATGCGTCCTCCGGCGCAGGGCGAGGAGCTCGAGCTGGGCAACTTCCTCCGGGAGGAGGCCGGGGCGATCCTCGCCCACTGGGAGCGCGCGGTCCGGGAGCTGCCGCGCGCGCGCGCGATGTCGGCTCCGGCGCTGCGAGATCACATTCCCGATCTGCTCGCGGCCCTGGCGCTCCTCCTCGGGCCTGCGCAGGGGGCGCCGGGGGCGCTCGGCGATCTGCCGAATCGACATGCGCTCGACCGCCTGGACGCGGGGTTCGATCTCGGCGACGCGGTGCGGGAGCTCGCGCTCCTGCGGGACGTCGTCCTCCGGCTGTGGGAGCCGCACGCGAGCCGGCGGGACGCCGCGTCCGTCGCGCGGCAGACCCGGAAGTTCACCGAGGCCGTGGACGAGATCGTCGCGCAGTCCGTGGACCGGTACGCCCGCGCGCGCGGACGGACGCTGGCGTCGCTGGATCGGGTCTCGGCCGCGGCGCTCGGCACGGGCGATCTGGAGACGTTCCTCCCGCGGCTGCTGGAGGTGCTCCTCGAGACGACCCCGGCTGCCGACGCGGCGCTCGTGTACCTCGCGAAGGAGGACGGGTACCGCGTGCACGCGGCGGCGGGTCTGGGCGCGGACGAGGCGCTCGGCTTCGAGCTCCGGCGCGGAGAGGGGATCCTCGGTCTCGTCGCCGAGACGAGGGAGCCGCTCCTCATCCCGGACGCCGGCCAGGATCCGCGGGTGCGCACGCCCGGGATCGCCGGCGGCGCGATGAAGGCGCTCTACGCCGTCCCGCTCCTGCACGGCGGGGGCGCGATCGGCGCCACGTTCATGGGCTCCGCCAGCGCGCACGACTTCTCCGCGGACGACAAGCAGGTCCTCCGGGCGATGGCCCAGCGCGCGACGTCGATCATCGTGCAGACCCAGCTCGTCGCGCGGGAGCGGCACGCGCACGCGGAGCTGCGGCGCAGCGAGGGGGAGCTGCGCCGTATCCTGGAGCTCTCGCCCGACATGCTCGCCGTCATCGGCGCGGACGGACACGTCAAGCGCGTCAACCCGGCCTTCTCGCTCGTGCTGGGCCATCCGGAGGCGGAGCTGCTCGCGCGGCCGTACGAGGAGCTCGTCGTCCCCGAGGATCGCGGCAAGGTGCGGGACGAGGTCCAGCGGGTCCTCGAGGGCCAGCCGGCGCACCGCTTCGTCTTCCGCATGCTGCGGAAGGACGGCGGCGTGCGGTGGGTCTCGTTCAACGCGGCCGCGGAGCCGAGCGCGAAGCTGTTCATCACCGTCGGCCGGGACGTCACGGACGAGCGCGAGCGCTCCGAGTTCGAACAGCAGCTCATCGGGATCGTGAGCCACGACCTGCGGAACCCGCTGAGCACGATCCACACGTCGGCGGCCGTCCTCGTGCGGCGCGCGGACGAGCTCGACGAGCGCACGGTCAAGGCGGTCGCGCGCATCCACTCCGCCGCCGAGCGCGCGGCCGAGCTCATCCGCGACCTGCTGGACTTCACCCGCGCGCGCACGGCGGGCGGGATCCCCGTCGCGCCCCAGCCGCTCGATCTGCACGAGCTGGTCCGCAGCGTCGCGGACGAGGTGCACGCCTCGTACCCGGATCGGGCGATCACGTTCGAGCCGCGCGGCGATGGCGAGGGCTCCTGGGATCCGGCGCGCCTCCGGCAGATCGTCGAGAACCTCGTCTCCAACGCCTTCAAGTACGGCGCGGCGGACGCGCCCGTGGCGGTGCGCACGCGCGGCGGGGATCGGTGGATCCGGCTCGAGGTCCACAACCGGGGGCCGCCCATCGAGCCGGCGCTCCTGCCGCACGTGTTCGAGCCGCTGCGGCAGGGGAGGCGGACCGGCGGCGTCGGCGCCGTCCGCGGCGTCGGGCTCGGGCTCTACATCGTCGATCACATCGCGCGCGCGCACGGCGGCGGTGTCGAGGTCCACTCCACCGCCGCGGAGGGGACGACGTTCATCGTCCGGCTGCCGCGGGGGCCGCCGGCGCACGCGCAGGGCGTGTGATCGGGAGGCGGTGGGGGTCCCCGGGCCGGGGAGGACCCCACGAGGCCGTGTCCGCGCCTCGGCCGAGGGCGCGCCCCCGCGTCTCCGGCAGCAGCCGCCAGACGAAGGCCAGGGCCACCGCCGAGAACGCTGCGTACAGCGCGTACGCCACGCCCAGGCCCAGGCCGGCGAGCAGGGGGAAGCTCTGCGTCACGGCCCAGTCCGCGGTCCAGGCCACGAGCGCGAGGAGCCCGTGTCCTCCGGGACCGCCCTCCCGGCCCCGCGCGTCAGTTCCCCGGCTGGTAGATCTGATCGAAGACGCCGCCGTCGGCGAAGTGGACGGCCTGCGCCTTCTTCCACCCGCCGAACACGGCGTCCACGGTCACGAGCTCCACCTCGGGGAACGACGCCGCGTACTTCGCCGCGACGGTCGCGTTCCGCGGGCGGTAGTAGTTCTTCGCGGCGAGCTCCTGCCCTTCGGGCGTGTACAGGAACTCGAGGTACGCGGTCGCCACCGCCCGCGTGCCGTGCCGATCCACGACCCTGTCCACGATCGCCACCGGGGGCTCCGCCAGGATCGACCGCTTCGGGACCACGATCTCGAGCTCGCCCTTCCCGAGCTTGTGCACCGCCAGCAGGGCCTCGTTCTCCCACGCGAGGAACACGTCGCCGATCCCCCGCTCCACGAAGGTGATGGTGGAGCCGCGGGCGCCCGAGTCGAGGACCGGGACCTGGCGGTACAGGGCCCGCACGAACTCGCGGGCCTTCGCCTCGTTCCCGCCGGGCTTGGCGAGGGCATGGGCCCAGGCGGCCAGGTAGTTCCAGCGCGCGCCGCCCGAGGTCTTCGGGTTCGGGGTGATGACCTCGAGGCCCGGCTTCAGCAGATCGTCCCAGTCGCGGACGCCCTTGGGGTTGCCCTTGCGGACGAGGAACACGATGGTCGAGGTGTACGGCGCGGCGTTGTCGGGGAGCTTCTTCTGCCAGGCGGGGTCCACGAACCCCTTGCCTGCGAGCGCGTCCACGTCCCACGCGAGCGCGAGGGTCACCACGTCGGCCTCGAGGCCGTCGGCGACCGCGCGCGCCTGGGAGCCCGAGCCGCCGTGGCTCTGCCGGATCGTCACGTCCTGCCCGGTCTTCGCCTTCCACGCCTTCGCAAAGGCGGGGTTCACCGCGTCGTACAGCTCGCGGGTGGGATCGTAGGAGACGTTGAGCAGGGTGACGGCCTTGTCGGCCGCGCGGACCGGGGTGGCGCCCGCGAGCAGCGATCCGAGGATGACGAGGGCGCCGAGCAGCGCCGGGGGGAGGAGTCCAGCGACGAGGGGACGGAGGTGGGCGGGATGCATGGGATGTGGTCCTTTCGGGGTGAACCAGACAGTTGTCCGTTATAACGGACGATCGGCGCGTGCGCTCGGGGAAGTGGGGGTGTCGCCTACCCTGGCGCTGCGGCGTCGAGTCAGGAGGGGAGGTCCGTCATGAGAGATGCGGCGTCCCGCGACCCGGGGATTGACAGCTATCCGTCATAACGGATACGCATCTGTTCCAGGCCCCAACGACGCGCAGCCCGATCTCCGGGCTCGGGAACAGGACGATCCGACATGACGAGCAGAGCCCGCCCCCTCACCCGCGCCGGCACGCTGATGCTCCTCGCCGCGCTCCTCGTGCCGCCGGCGGCGGAGGCCCAGACCTCCGCCACGGAAGCCCCCGCCGCGCCGGAGCCAGCCGCCCCCGCCACGCCCGTGCCCGCGCCCGCGCCGACCAAGCCAGCCCCGCTGTTCACCCTCTACGGCACCTTCAACGTGAACGCCCAGCTCACCCAGGCCAGGGGCGCCACTTCAGACGGCGCCGACGTCGAGGGTCGCGGCGCGGTCTCGATCGACTCCTCGAACCTCGGCGTGCGCGGCGCCTACGAGCTGCCCATCGGGTTCTCGATCGTGTACCAGTGCGAGACCGGCGCCAGCCTCGACGGCATCAACAACGCCAGCCTCTGCAACCGCAACAGCCGCGTCGGCTTCTCCAGCCGGTACGGGACGCTCTTCTACGGGAACTGGGACACGCCGTTCAAGACGGCGATCTACGGCACCAAGGTGGACGACCCCTTCACCGTCACCGACGTGTTCGGCTTCGCCGGCGTCCTCTCCAGCCCCGGCTTCAACTACCGCAGCGGCGGCTGGGTGACGGGCGCGGCCACCCCCGTCATCGGCTTCGACATCCGCGCGAACAACTCCATCGCCTACCACTCGCCGGTCTTCGCCGGCCTCTCCGTGAAGCTCCAGTACTCCGTCAACGAGTTCAAGAACGCCAGCGGGACCCAGGATCCGGCCCTCTACTCGGCGTCGGCCTCGTACGACGTCGCCGGCTTCTCGTTCATCGCTGCGTACGAGCTCCACCGGGACGGCTTCGCGCTGGTCGGCATCAACGGCGACGGGGACGGCCCGTACACGTTCGGCGCCACCGCGGCGAACACCGCCGGGAGCGCCACCGAAGCGGCCCACACCTCCGACGTCGCCTGGCGCGTCGGCGCCGGGTACCAGCTCGACTGGGCGGCCGGCGCCACCACCGTCGGCGCCCTCTACGAGCAGCTCTCCCTCGAGCAGGACGACGCGCCGGTCGGCGCGCTGGAGAAGTACGAGCGCGCCGCCTGGCAGGTGAGCCTGAAGCACCGCTACGAGGCGTGGGAGCTCCGCGCCCGCTACTCGCGGGCCGACGCCGGCGACGCCACCGTGGTCGGCGGCGGCGGCGACGCGGACGACCACGGCGCCTCCAACCTCGCCCTGGGCGCGGCGTACTTCTTCGCGAAGAGCACGCAGGTCTACCTCCAGTACGCCCAGATCTGGAACGAGGACAACGCGCGGTACACCTTCCCGGTCGGTGGCGCCCAGGCCGTGGTCGGCCCCAACACCCCGGCCGGCGCCGATCCGGTCGCCCTGGGCCTGGGCGTGCGGCACCAGTTCTAGCGGCCCGGGGGGGGGGGGGGGGGGGGGGGGGGGGGGGGGGGGGGGGGGGGGCGCGCGGCGCCCCCCGCCCCCCC
>JAEYZK010000011.1 GCA_023428085.1 Pseudomonadota bacterium | reverse complement strand
CGCCTCGCTCCGCGCGGGGCGCGCGATCGCGATGAGCGACAGCGGCGGGAACGGCAACACCCGATCGACGAGCCGGAACAGCGGCGTCAGCAGGTTCAGGATCTTGATCTGGAGGAGCCCGAACGTGCGCCGCTTGAGCAGCTTGCCGTTGAGCCACCAGGCGGGCCAGCCCACGCGGTTGAAGCGGAGCACCTCGTCCACCTCGAAGCCCGACTCCACGAGCGCTGCGCGGAGGCTCGTCTCGGTGTAGCGCCGGCGGTGGCCGAGGACCTCGTCCAGGGTGCCAAGCAGGTCCGGCCCGTTGGGGACGAGGATGATCGCCCGGCCCTCCGGCGCGAGCGAAGCGCGGATGTTCCGGAGCGCGCCCACGTCGTCGTCCACGTGCTCGACGACGTTCAAGCAGACGACCGTGTCGAAGCCGCTCTCCGGGCGCGGGAAGGTCTGACCCTGGGTGACGTCGGTGAGGGTGACGTCGAGGTAGGGGCGGTCGAGGGTGAGGCCGCGGAGCGTCTGGAGATAGAGCGGGTTGATGTCGGAGGCGACGTAGGTGTCGCGCGGGATGAGCCGGCGGGTCAGGTTGCCCGTGCCGCTCCCGATCTCGAGGACCCGGCTCCCGCAGTACGGCTTGATGGTGTCCGCCATCCACGCGTTGAAGCGCGGCGCGCGGGCGAGGCGGCCGAGGATCTGCGAGCCGTGTGCGTCGGCGACGTAGACCTTGTCGGAGAGCGCGAAGCGGAGGATCGCCCAGAGCGCGCGGAAGCCGTCGCGCCAGTTGATCTTCTTCCCTTCCTGGTAGGTGCGCCCCGAGTAGCTGATCGGGACCTCGAAGATGCGCGCCTCGCGCTTCGCGAGCTTGATGGTGAGCTCGGGCTCGAGCCGGAAGTCGTTCGAGACGATCGGGATCGACTTGAGGAGGCTCGTGCGGACCGCCTTGTAGCAGGTCTCCATGTCGGTCAGGTTCACGTTGGTCACCCAGTTGGTGAGGAACGTGAGGAGCCGGTTGCCGATCTCGTGGCGGAAGAGGAGCGCCCGCCGGGCCTCGCCGCCGGCGAACCGCGAGCCGAAGACCGCGTCCGCCTGCTCCTCGACGAAGACCTTCACGATCCGGTCGAGGTCCTTCGGGTGGTACTCGAGGTCGGCGTCGTGGATGACCGTGATCTCGGCGTTCGCCTCCTCGAGCGCCGTGCGGATGGCCGCCCCCTTGCCGCCGTTCAGGACGTGGCGCAGGAAGACCCACTCGAACTTGCCCTTCTGGCCGTGCCCCTTGAGCTCGACGCCCTGCTCGATGCGCCCCTCGTCGTGCCAGGTGAGCCCGCGCGCCGCCGCGAACCCGCGCAGGACCTCCGCGGTGCGGTCACGCGAGCAGTCGTCCACGACGATGACCTGGACGCGCTCGAGGTGCGGGGAGCTCTCCAGCACCTCGAGCCGCTCGAGCGACTTCGCGATGAGGTACTGCTCGTTGTAGGCGGGGACGAGGATGGAGAGGGAGGTCATCGCACGCGGTTCTAGCAGATCGCGCCCCAGCGGACGACGACGGGTAGTTCTTCGACAGCCGCACGCGTGTCGGCTCTCCCGCTGGTGGAGAGTGGGACGGGCCGGGGATTTCGCCACCACCGCTGGGTGGCCTCTCATGCCCCTCCGGTGACCAGGCTGAACCGGGGGAGCCGTGGGCGCTTGAGGCAGTGCAGCTTCAACTGTAGGGTGCTGGACCGATGCGTTGTTCGAAGAGCCACGGGTGCGGTGACCTTCACGCCGCGCGTCGACCACCATGAACCTCTCTTACGTCCGTGAAGTGGGAGCGCTCCGCTGGGCAAGGCGCTACGGCATGTACCAGTTCCGAAAGCGAGTGCTCAGAAAGGACATCCACTACACGCTCCCGACGGGAGCGCCGATCATCCTCCCGCTCGCAAGCCAGTACTCCGGCTCCGTGTACGTGACTGAAGGGAAGGTCGACTGGGGCTCCGAGGCACTCTTCTCGGCGCTCGCGGATAGGGGCCGGGACTTCCTCGATATAGGCGCCCACTTCGGCTATTACGCGAATTACCTGGCCCCGCTCGTCCGGCGCGTGTTTGCATTCGAGCCAGATCCGCGCAACCTCGCCCACCTGCGGCGCAACGCGGCTTTGGTGGGCAATGTGGAAGTCATACCGGCAGCTGCGTCATCCCGCGACGGAACGGCCCTGCTCAACACCTCCGCGAGCTCTTCGCTCAGCAGTCTCGAGGGGGCGACCACCGGTGTCACCGTATCCACCACGACCATCGACTCCTTTGCAAACGCGCACCCGGGCTTGGATGTGGGGCTCGTGAAGACGGATGTGGAGGGCCACGATCTCGAGGTGCTGCGGGGAATGAGCGAGACGGTGGCACGTGATCAACCGCTCGTGCTCACAGAGGCCAAGGCTTCCGATGCTTTGGCGCAGATGTGCCGCGAGTGGAACTACGAGACATTCGCATTCGCTCGGACTGCGGATGGTCCGCGGATCGCGCGTCTGGAGCGCTTGGGAAGCGCTTGTGAACACAGCTACGTCATGCAGTTCCTCGTTCCAGCGAGGCTCTTGAAGGGTTTCGAGGAGGCCGTGAGCCGGTCCGAGTAGGGGAACCTGAGGGCCTGAGGGCTCTCAGCTCGAGGGGTCTGGATCCGTGAGCCAGGGCGCGCGGCCTGAGTGCGCGGGCTAGGGCTTGGGTGCGAGCGTTTCGCATCGCACGACCCGTGCGTGCTCGCCGCGGATGCGATGCTTCGACCGTCGCGGTTCGACAGTCGCGCGCCGTCTCGAATAGACTGGCCGGATGGTTCAGGGAGTGAAGGCGTGGGTCCGCGAAAGGTTGAGAGGCCTGAAGCTGCTAGAGCCAGCCCAGCGCGTGCGAGCGTGGCTGCGGCTCGGCGTCATGCGCGCGATTCGCAGCGTACATTCTCCGCGGGCTCCGCAAACCGAGACGATAAGGCTCAACCTCGGTTGTGGCGAGAGATCCGGACCCGGGTACATAAACGTCGATGTGCTTCCCTTGCCCAACATTCACCATGTTCATGACATCCGGACGTTGCCGATGTTCCGCGACGAGAGCGTCGATCTGGTCTACGCCTGCCACGTCCTCGAGCATATTCCGCGCAATGAGTTGAAGAAGGTTCTCACGGAGTGGCGGCGAGTGCTGCGGCCGGGAGGTACCTTCCGGTTCTCGGTTCCGGACTTCGATGCGCTGATCGAGGTGTACAGGAAGGCGGGACGGGACATTGCGGCGGTCGAGGCGCAGATCATGGGAGAGAGGCCTCCTCACGACGACCACCACTCCATCTGGAACGAGTCGTACGCCAGGAGCCTCTTGACAGGTCTCGGCTTCGACAACGTGCACCGTTGGGAACCAGCTAAAGCCTCGCTTCACGATTTCGAGGACAGGGCATCCGCTTCGCTCAGCGTAGGCGGGCAGCGCGTGCCGATCAGTCTGAATCTGGAAGCAAGTCGCAGGTGAGCGCGAGTCCAAAGCTATCAGCAGCTGAGATCCGGCACACGGTATGAGAGTTCTGTACGTAGGGTATCGACTCACCGACGACGGTGCGCCGCACCAAGGCATGGCGGCTCTTCATCTCGCCAGAAGCGACGTGGACGTGGTCTTTGCCTCATGGAGCAATGATCCTGCCCCATGCTGGATCAAGCGCTTCCCCCGGCTTCAGTACCGAACCTTTCGAAAGCGCGGGTTCCTGAGCGCACTCCGCCTTGTGGCAAGCCTCGTCTGGCTCGTGTGCTCCGAGCGGTGGGACGCGATCTATGTCCAGGGCGCGCAACACACTCCGCTGCTGCTGTGGCTGCCGGCGTTGAGGCGACGGCGAACCGTCGTCTATCACACGCAGGACTACCTCGAGCCTGGACAGCACAGGCTGTACGCATGGTGCGAGCGATACCTCGCGCGCAGGGCCGACTGGGTGATCAGCAACGAAGTCAATCGCGCCCGGTTCATGGCCAGCAACTATCAACTGAGACGGATGCCGGAGGTCCTCAGAACGGCCCTGCCGACGTGGTGGGAAGTCCCCGGCAACGACGGCTCCATCAGGCGGGAGCTCCTCGAGCGGGCGGGAGTGCGCGAGGAGGATGATCCCAAACTCATCATGGTCGGGGGTCCCTACGCGGACGACCGAATGTCCCCGCAACTCATGGATGCCGTTGCGGCGCTGCCAAGAAACTTCGTTCTCGTCTTCACCGGGATGGAAGGCGCGGGACTAGGGCGTTGCCGAGCCCATGCTGAGCGGTGTCGGATGGATCGGCGCGCCGTCATGCTGGGGAGGATGCCATACGCGCGGCTTCTCGAGACCTGCGCTGCTTGTGATGTGGGAGTCCTCCTCTATCCAAACACAGGCATAGGGCACTTCTATCAGTGTCCCGGCAGGCTATCGGAGTACCTCCGTACGGGTCTCCCCTTTGTCGCGTCGAACTTCCCAGGGCTCGAGCTGCTCGCGCTGAAGTACGGTCTCGGAGCCGTGGCCGACCCGTACGATGCCGAAAGCATACGGGCTGCAATACAGGTCCTCGCAGGCATTGGTGGCATCGACCGCGCAGCGCGAAGGGAACGGATCGTGAGCCTCGGGGCGACGGTGTTCGCTTATGAGGCCGGCGCGGAGCGGGTCTTCGAGCGGGTCCTTCAGATCAAGAAGTAGATCAGGTCCCCGTCCACCGCTCGCTCATCGATAGGCGGACGCCGCCCGCCCGCCGAGGAAGTCTCGGGGAACGCGCCATGGGTCGAGCGGTCCCGTGCTCCACAGCTCGGCACGTGGGACGCCTACGACGATCTGTTGGCGGCGCGTGCCGGGTCGTCGTTCGAAGCCGCTCTCCCGCCGCCCGAGCCTTGCTGAGTTACGACGAGCCTGCTCAGCAGTCTCCGCCCGGCGCTCACGAGCTCGCGTGCGTCAGTCGCTCTCGGGAGGAGCAGGTGGAGCGGACCATCCTGGTAGTACGCTCCCGCCGCTCGCGCGAGCGCGACGAGTCCGATGAACTGGGACAGGACGTACGCAATGGCCATTCCGATGAGCCCCAGCGAGGCCGTGAGGACATATCCGGCGATGCACATCGCCAAGAGTGCATGACCCCGCGCCACGAGGCCGGTAAACGGTCGCCCCTGCGCGCGGAGAGCTTGGTCTAGGAGTTGCGACAACCCCGCGAACACGCTCCCTGCCACGAGGCTCATGCCGATGCTGGTTGCTCGCTCGAAGTCGCCGCCGTAAATGAGCGGGAGGAGGAACGGGAGCGCCGGGATTGTGACGGCCGCGACGCCGAAAGAGAGGATCGCCGTTCGTCGAAAGTCGCGCGCAACCATCTCGAATCCCTCCCGAGCGCTCGCCTGGGCGCTCCGCGTGAAGGCCACGGTGCTCATCGCACCTGCAGCGCTGTTCACTGCGCTGGCCGCTGACAGCGCGACCACGTACACCCCGAGGTCCTTAACGGGGAGCAGCCAGAGGAGCAGGATCTGGTCGATTCGTAACTGAAGCGACGTTCCGATCGCGGCTAGTGCGTACGGCAACCCCTCACGCGCCAAGGTGCCGGGACGCTCGACGGTCCATCGACCGAAGAGAGCGCGCCGACGCGCCGCGATGAGCACCGCGAGGGCCGAGGCGCTGGCAGCGATCAAGGCGGCGAGCACCCAGCCGACCGACCTCAGGTGTGAGAGGTACAACACCGCGAGTGCCGCAAGGTACACCGGGTAGAGCACGGACCGGCTGAGGTTCAAGAGTCCGAATCGTCCGGCACCAAGCTCCGCGGCCTGAAGGAAGAGCGTGAGGTGATTGATCGGGATGAGAAGGACGGCAGTCAATGCGAGGGAAAGGAGACCCCGCTCCCCGGAAGGCAGCAGCACCGGGATGAGGAGCAGGGACGCCGCTATCGCGACGGTTGAAGTGGCTCCTCCCAGCGCGACGGCGGTTCTCGAGAGTGCTGCCAGGTCGGGAGCCTTCCCCGCTCGCCGCGCAATCGCGACGTCGATTCCGAAGAGGCAGACGGCCGCGAATAGCGTCGGCCACAGGGTGGCTGCTGCGAGCTGCCCACGCCCCTCGGGACCGAGCAGTCGGGCCACGAGCACACCCTGCAGGAGCGTGCAGACCTGGATCATCAGCGACGACGCAAGAGTCGTGACGTACGCCCGGGCGCCGATCCGTGGTCGTGCCGCGTCAGCGCTGGAGCCGCTCGCAGCGGAGGTCTCGTGCTCCAGAGGCGGGCTCGGGGTCGGCGACCCATCTTGGCTGGGCGCACGTGTCATGGTTCTCGCCCCGGTGTGGAAGAATCGGCCGCGCTCGCTTTCCCGGGCACATCTCTCCGGCGCAGGCGAGCGAGGCGCGTGGCGATCTCCTCTCGAGGCGCGCTATGCAGCGCGGCCGCCCGCTCGAGCGCGGCGATCGCCTCGTACGTTTGGCCGGCCCGCTCGCGGGTCTGAGCCAGGAACATGAAGAGGTACGGGTCACCGGGGGTCGCCACTGTGGCAGCTTCCAGCTCGCCGATGGCTTCCAGTAACCGTGCCTGAGCCAGAAGGATCTTGGCGAGCAGAGTGTGCCTCGTCGCGAGGTCTCGGGCAGAGCGCAGCGCGACCTGGTTGGCGAGCTGGCGTGCTTCAGTGAACTGCTGGTCCTTGATCGCCCATGCGACGAGCACCTCGAGGAGCACTGCGGAACCGGGCGAGTGCTGAAGGCCGCGCTGCAGCTCTTGCCGGGCCGTGTTCGAGTCGCCTTGGGCCGCGAGGGCGTAGCCTGCGACCTTGTAGCCCTCCGGATCGTTCGGGGCGGCGCGTTGGAAGTCCCGCGCCGCCAGGAGGGCAGTGCTTAGGTCTCCGTTGCGGAGCGCAACCCGGGCCAGTGGAAGCGCAGCGCGATCGTCCAGGAACTCTGCGTGCAGGCGAGCAAGCGCAAGCTGCGCATCCGGGCCACGGTCGGGCACCAGCGCCTCGGCGAGTGCCAGGAGTGCGTCCGGCGTGTTTCCGGCGATACGGTAGAGATCCTCAAGCGAGGGCCAGATGCGGACCGCGTCTCTTAGCGCCTCCTTGTGGCCGAGCGACACGGCGAGCGCGAACTCGTGCCTTGCTTCCGCATCGAATGGGCCGCGCGCCAGACAGCGGCCAAGCGACGCGTGTGTCTCCGGTGCCATGGGAGAAAGGAGCATGGCTCGGCGGAGCCACGGCAACGCGTCGTTGCAGCGCCCCGCCCGCTCGAGCCGCACACCCACGATCGCGTGAGGCAAGTAGTCGGCGGGTCTTTCCGCCGCGACCGCGCTCCCGTCCTGCATGACGCGATCCACAGGGCTGGTCGCCAGCGCCGAAAGGCGAGCCTCGGCTCGCATGAACAGGAGCTGGCCGACCAGCCCCACCAGGCAGAGCGCGATCACCACAACCACCAGGCCCACACGGGGAACTCGTAGAGGGCGGGTGCCGTGCATGAGGATGCCCAGCCCGACGGAGAATGGCACGCCGACGCCTAGGAGCTCGACCGAGAAGTCGAACAACGAATGCGCTCCGAGGCAGAGCATCCCGACGAGGAGGCCCACCTCCACGACCGAGGCGGCACGACGCGCAGCAGCGACCCAGATCCAAGCAAGAGTGCCGAGAAGGAGGAGGCCGAAGGGAATACCGAGGTCGATCAGGGCCTGGAGCCACTCGTTCTCCAGGTATGTGTAGGTCACCTGAGCGAAGTCATCGCGGTACGTTTGGAAAACGGTCGGGAAGGCGCCGCGGCCGATGCCTAGCAACGCGTGGTCTCGAAGCAACCTCACCCCGTGAGGCCATAGGTCCATCTTCAAGCTCGTCGAGGTGGCCCGCAAGGTGGCAAGCTGGTCGACGACGGGCGACAACGCCAGCAGTGCACCGGAGATCAGCCCGGCGCAGACGGAGCCCAGAGCCAGCAGCGCTCGGGTCCCTTCAGGAACGAGGTGGCGTCTCCACGTCCACGCGGCAAACACGGCGGTGCCGAGCAAGAAGGCGATGATCCCTCCACGGGAGAGCGTAGTCATGAGGACGGCGACGACGGTCGTGAAGCAGACGGCCCAGAGCGCCCTTGCCGCGCGCCTGGCCTGTAGCGCCTGACCGAGGACGAGGAAGCCAGTCAATTCGAGGAACCCGGCGAGATGGTTGGAGTTCACGAAAGGGAATGAAGGCGCGAGGAGCGAGCCTACTCCCACGAGCGCCGCTCCGAGCACCGTCCACGCGACCACGACAGCACTGATGGCGAGGACCCGCTGGAGAGCGGCCCTTCGCTGTTCACTGTCCGCGCATGCAGCGGACGCGAAGAGAAGGAGCAGGCAGACGGTCGCCTTCGCGACTTCTCGACTGCCGCCGGGGAGATCAAGTGCGAGGGGGCGCGCGGCCGGATACCGGCCGAGTTCGGATAGCGAGAGCTGAAACACGGACGCGGTGCCGGGGGAGAGGCCGTGCGCTTGCGTCGGAATGGGGAGGAGCTGCAGTGTCATCCAGCCCAGAACCGCAGCGAGCGCGAGCGTGGGACGAGGTACGAGCGGAGACTCGAATCCAGCACAGGCCGCGGCGACCGCGGCGAGCACGAGGACCGCGACCTCGGTCGTCAGATCGACCCCTCCGCGCGCGAGAGGGGCGCAGAGAGTCAGACCGACGCAGACGCACATGGCGATGCGGGAGAGGTAGGGAGTGGGCGGCGATCCTCGCATCGCAACGAATACTCCCCTTGATGCCTGCCCGCGAGCAAGGGGCCCGCTCGACACGCACCCGGACGATCCTCTAGAGTTCACAGCCACATAGCGTCCAGGTGTGCGCCACGGCATCAAGGAAACGGCGCGGAGGGACCCATCCGAATGGCATCGCTTCAGAACCCGCAGCTCAACGCGGCGTCCGTCTTCGACGGCTTCGACCTCCGGTCGTTCTGGCGGACGATCCTCCGCCGGCGATGGCTGGTCCTGTCTGTCTTCGCGGCGGTCCTCGTCTCCGGCGTTGTTCTGACGCTTCGCCAGCCGAAGATCTATGACGCGACCTGCTCGATCATCATCGACCTGAACGCACCGCGCGTCCTCGAGAAGGACCAGATGCAAGACGTCGTCGAGACCGGGACCGGAAACTTCTGGTACTCGAAGGAGTACTACGAGACCCAGTACAAGGTCATTATGAGCCGGGCGGTCGCCCAGCGCGTAGCCGATCACCTGCAACTCGACCGAAACGCAGCCTTCCTTGGGTTCGCGGCCGATCAGCGCGCTGTGCTCGACGCAGGGGGCCTCCGTCCCGATCCTGTCCGCGTACTACAGCGGAACCTGCGGGTTGAGCCTGTGAAGGACTCACGCATCGTGCGCCTCCGATACGAGGATCCGGACCCCCAGCTCGCAGCCGCGGTGGCCAATGCCTTCGCCGATGCGTACGTCGCCGAGAGTTTGGCGGTCAAGACGAACACAACCCAGAACGCTTCGGAGTGGCTTGAGAAGCAGCTTGCGGATCTGGAGAAGAGGCTCGACACGAGCGCCCGTGCCCTCTTCGAGTTCAAACGCGACCACGACATCGTCGCAACGAGCTGGGAAGACCGGCAGAGCATGGCTGCGCAGCGGCTCACCGCCGTTAACGAGGCTCTCACTAAGGTGAGAGTCCGGAAGGCAGAGCTCCAGGCACGGACGCAGGCTTTCGGCGATCTCTCGGAGAAGGTCAGGACCGGGGACGTGCCGCTCGAGGACATCAGCGCACTGAGCGAGTTCGATACGATTCAGGCCACCAAGCTTCGCTATCTCGAGGCGCGGTCCGAGTGCGCGGACCTCCGCGTCAAATACCTGGACGACCATCCGAAGCTCGAGGCGTGTGACCGGAAGCGGACGCTTGCCCACCAGAGCCTGCAAGACGAGCTGAAGGCGGCACTGCGCTCTGTCGAGCGGGAGTACGCCGAGATCCGCGCGACCGAGAAGAACCTGCTCCAGCTCCTGAACGAGACCAAGACCGACGCGCTCGATCTCAACCAGTACGAGCGCGAGTACGTCGAGCTGAAGCGCACCAACGAGAACAACCAGCGCTTGTACGAGCTCGTGCTGAAGCGCCTCAAGGACACGGGCGTGACCGGGATGCTCCAGGTGTCGAACGTCCGCGTCCTTGACCGGGCGCGGCCCGCGGGTCGTCCCGTCCGCCCGAGGCCTGCCCGGAACATCGCGCTGGCGGCTTTCCTCGGCCTGCTCGCGGGGGTCGGCCTCGCTGTCCTGGCGGACCAGATGGACACGAGCATCGTCGGGCAGGAACAGGTCGAGGAACTCGGCCTTGCCTTCCTCGGCATTGTGCCGAGGATCCCGCCGACGAAGGACGGGACTTCGCAGGACCTCGTCGTGCATCACCAGCCGAAGTCGGCGGCCGCGGAGTGTCTGCGCGTGATTCGCACGAACCTCATGTTCATGTCGCCGGACAAGCCGCTTCGCACGATCCTAGTGACCTCGACCGGCCCTCAGGAGGGTAAGACGACGACTGCGGTTTCGCTCGCCATCACCATGGGTGGGTTCGGAAACAGGGTACTGCTCGTCGATGCGGACATGCGCCGGCCACGCGTTCACCGCGCCCTCGGAGTCCCAAACACAGTTGGGCTCTCGTCGCTGATCTTGGGCGAGGTCGAAGTCGGCGAGGCCATCCAGCCGAGTGGAATCCCGAACCTCGACATCCTTCAGTGCGGCCCGATTCCGCCCAATCCTGCGGAGCTCCTGCACACCGCTGCATTCCGTCGGGTCCTCGAGGAGGTCGCGAGGCGCTACGATCGTGTCATCATCGACTCTCCGCCCGTGGGAGTGGTCGCCGATGCAGTGGTGGTCTCCACACTCATCGACGGGGCGCTCGTGGTGCTCAGGGCAGGAGCGACCTCTCGCGATCTCGCGGCGCAGGGGGTGAAACAGCTCCGCGACGTCAACGCTCGAGTGTTCGGAGCCGTGCTCAACGGTCTCGACCTCGAAGATCAGAAATACGGGAAGTACACGTACTACTTCAGGCACGGCTACTATGGCGAGGGCGAGCCCGGGAGCGAACCGACCAAGGGGGCTGCCTGACGGGCGGTCCCCAGCGTCGCTTCGACGGGCAGGACAGAGGGTTTGCTCCTCGCGAGAGGCTCCGGGTGCTGAGGAACAGGTTGGGATGACCACGCAGCCGGAGAAAGAATGCTGACGTCATCGGTGCTTGGCGACGTCTATCTCCTCGCGGTCGTCGCCCTGATTGCGTGGCATGCCCGGGCCTGTGCGCTCAGGGGCCGCTTCTTCGTCCTCGACCCGCTGAATGCGTTCTGGGCTGGCGTCCTCGTCTGCTACGTGTGGCAGCCGGTGGTCCACCACGAGTCGCTGGTGTCGTGGCGCGGTATGGAGGTCATCGAGAAGACGTTGCTGATGTCCGTGTTGGCGGTGCTGGGCGTCATCATCGGGTATGAGAGCCGGCTGGGGCGCGGACTCGTCGGCTTCATCCCCGCGATGTATTCACGCCTTCGGCCCGAACGACTTGCCGCCGCAAGCTTCGTGCTGATCGGCGTGGGCTTGGCGGGATACGCGTACCTCGTCGCCTCTGCGGGAGGGTGGTCGGCGTGGCTCTCGGTCGGGCGGGGAGCAACGAACTGGGAGGAGGTGTCCGGGTATCTCGCGCAGGCCCACAACCTTCTGCCTGTCGGCGTCGGTCTGTGGCTCTTTCACGTGGAGCTTCACGGTACTCGTGGGCCCAGACGAGCGATTGCCTGGGCCGTCGGAGCAGCCCAGTGGAGCTGGTTCGTCTATCTCGGCACGCGCAGTCGCACCATCGTGTTCGCGCTGCTGATGCTCGCCGCCTACTACCTCCCCAGGAGGCGCAACCCACCCCTGCTCCTCGTCCCGCTCGCCATGGCCGCCCTGCTGGTGTTAGTGCAGTTCCAAGGCGCGTACCGCAGCCATTTCACCGACCTCACGATCTTCGGAAACCTCGACCTGCAGGAAGTCAAGACGTCCGCTCCGAACTGGTTCCTCAAGGGGAGCAGTCGTTCCGGTGACGTGAGTACGGGTCTGGAGTTCAATTGCGCGGCTGCTGCAGTCGAACTCGTTCCCGAGCGGGTCGACTACAACTTCGGCTACCCGCACCTCGAGCTCTTCACGCGACCGATTCCCCGGGCGGTGTGGCCGGACAAGATATACCCGGCATTGCGGGCATACACGCCCCTGCTACGTGAAGCGAACATCTCGTCCACGCCCATTCGAACGGCGAGTGAGAACCTCCTGGGCGGCCCGGCGTTCACGTTCATCGGACATTGGTACGCGGTCGGTGGTTCCGTTGCTGTCCTGCTGGCCGCAGTTCTCACGGGGGCTGTCTTCCGCGGGCTCAGGGGCGTGTACGACCGTCGGCCTGACAGCGAAGGCGACATGGTGCTCTACGCGGCGTTGATGCCGATAGGATTCAACGAGTGCGTCTCGGAGCCACTGGCATTCTTGTTCACTCTTCCGTTCACCCTCTTGCCGCTGGTCCTTGTCCTGCGGCTCTGCCGCGCCGGGGCACACGCTCGTGGCGCTGCGCCATAGTGGGCGCAAGCGGAGCTGCACCGTGGTCGGACGAGTCGAAGGCTCGATCTGTTTCGCGCTGCTGAGGGATCATGCCCATCATTGTTGCCCACCCCGGAACCCAGCACAGCACCCACGCGGCGCGCGGGCTGCAGCGTGCTGGTCTGCTTGACTGTCTGTTCACTTCCTTCAGTCTTCAGCGGTCTGGGTGCCTGGCTTCAGCCATCAAGACGTTGGCTCCATCGACGCACGAGCGGTTGTCTCAGTTCCGGCAACATCCGGGCCTTTCGAGGGAGGAGCTCCGCGTATTCCCCGCATACCTCCTTGCCGAGCGGTTCGGCCAATCCTGCCGAAGGGTCGCCAGTCGGGCGTTTGCGCGAGCTGCCGGAAGGCTAGCCCTGAGGCATGGCGCAGGGGTACTGGCCTTCGACACGAATGCCACGGAGACCTTTCGAATCTTGAGCGGTCGAGGCCTGCCGCGTATCCTCGACCAATCCGCGACCCACCGGCGATGGCGTGAACGACTAGATGCCGAGGAGCGGGAGAGGTATCCCGCATGGAACCGGTCACGGACCTGGGCCGTGACAGCGCCAGAGGTCGTGGCAGAGGAGGTTGAGGAGCTCGAGTTGGCGGACCTCGTCCTCTGCGGCTCTGAATTCTGCGCCTCCACCCTGGTGGCCGAAGGAGTGAAGTCGGAGAAGGTTGCGGTCGTCCCGTACGGCGCAGACACGACCCGATTCGCCCCAGGGGAAGAGTGTGGTGAAGGCGGTGGCGAGATCCGCCTGCTCTTCGTCGGGGCGCTCGCATTGCGGAAAGGTATCTTCTACCTCCTTGAGGCGTTGAAGCGCGTTGCTCGGCTCCGTGTCAAACTCACTCTGGCGGGACAGCTCCAGGTGGATGAGGATGCGCTTCGGCCCTACGCGGATGTCATCGATACCCCGGGGAGGCTACGTCACAACCATATGCCAGACCTCTACCGCCAGCATGACGTATATGTCTTTCCAAGCCTGGCGGAGGGATCGAGCCTCTCTATCTATGAAGCGATGGCGTCAGGGCTGCCCGTGATCGCCACGTCCAGCTCCGGAAGCATTGTTCGGGACGGCGTAGAAGGATTCGTCATTCGGCCGCGAGACGTGGATGGACTGGTCGCCGCCATCGAGAAGCTGGCGCGCCATCCGGAGTTGCGCTTGGAGATGGGAAGAGCAGCGCGAAGGAGGGCCGTGGAGTTCGGCGACTGGACCCACTACGGGGAGCGACTCGCGAATACGATCTTGTCGAGGTTCCCTAGTGTAGACCGTTCACCGAGGGCCAGCGGAGGGATAGGCGGGCCTGGGCAGCTCGGAGGCGCCCCGTGACGAGCCCCATCGCGGTTCTCTTTCAGCGCCTCGGTCCGTATCACCACGCCAGAGTGGGAGCGGTGGCGAAGCTCGGTCCGGTCGCTGCCGTCGAGTACTCGGCTCTCGACCCTACCTACGCGTGGGCGACGGTTGCTCCGAACGGGAGATACCCGGTCCATACGCTCTTTTCTGAGTCGCATGTCGGTTCGCAATCCCTCCGGCGGATTCGACAGCGGCTCTGGGAGGTCCTCGACGGGCTCGGTCCGTCGGCCGTCGCGGTTCCGGGGTGGTACGCTCCCGCGTCCCTCCTCGCTCTTGAGTGGTGTCAGCGGAGTCGTGTTCCCGCGGTCCTCATGTCGGAGTCCCAGGAGATGGATGCCAAGCGGAGCGCGCTGCAGGAGTTCATTAAGCGTCGGGTTGTTCGGCAGTGCGCCGCAGGCCTCGTGGGTGGCCAGGCACACCGGCTGTATCTCGAGGCACTGGGCATGCCCGGTGAACGGGTCTTCGACGGCTACGACGTGATCGACAACGAACACTTCGCCGCTGGAGCCGACGAGGCGCGCCGGCGGGCTTCTGACCTGCGGCGAGGACTGGGCCTACCGGAGCGCTACTTCCTGGCCGTGAACCGGTTTGTGCCGAAGAAGAACTTGGGGCGTCTACTGGAAGCGTATGGCCGATACCGCCGGGCTGCGGGCGCCCAGGCTTGGAGCCTCGTGCTGCTGGGCGACGGTTGCCTCCGCCCCGAGCTCTTACGCCTGCGGGACCGGCTCGGGCTTGCCGACTACGTGTCGCTGCCTGGATTCAAGCAGTACGATGAGCTTCCCGTCTACTTCGGTCTTGCTCAAGCGTTCGTGCACGCGAGCACCGTCGAGCAGTGGGGCCTCGTCGTCAACGAGGCCATGGCCGCCGGTCTCCCCGTGCTCGTCTCGAAACGTTGCGGGTGCGCGCTCGATCTCGTGAGCGACGGCGTCAACGGACACACCTTCGACCCGTTCGACACCGAAGACCTCTCGCAGCGGCTCGCGTCCCTGACTTCGAACCCGGGCCTCCTCGCCTCGATGGGCCACGCGAGCCGTGAGATCATTGCGCGCTGGAGCACGAGACGGTTTGCCGAGGGCCTCCGGTCGGCGGTGGCGGTAGCGTCGACATCGGGGCGTCCGCGGGCAGGGCTCACCGATCTCCTCGTCCTCAGGGGGCTCGCGCTCCGATGAGACTCGCTGCCTTGACGGGGTCCGTGAGCCGCCTCGCGGGGGGGACCTTCACAAGCATCCGGCGTCCGCTACAGGAGATGGCTCGGCAGAGTGCGGTCGAAGTGGGGGTCTTTGGGGTCGAGGACCGGTTCACCGCTGCAGACTTGCCCGTATGGAGCCCACTTGCCCCGAAGTCACTGAGAAGCTACGGACCGCGGACCTTCGGCTGGTCGCCGCGTCTCCTTCGCTCGGTGGATCAGTTCCGACCTGAGCTCATACAGGTCCACGGTATCTGGATGTACTGCTCTCTCGTGAGTTCAGCCATGTACCTCGCCCGCGCCGTTCCTCACGTAGTCCATCTTCACGGGATGCTCGACGGCTGGGCGGTTCAGCGCTCGTCATGGAAGAAGCGCCTGGTGGAAGCTCTGTACGAGGGTAGGCATCTGCGGCAAGCGGCCTGCATCCGAGCGCTGTGCGATGCAGAGGTGGGGGCGATCCGGCAGTTCGGCTTGCAAGGACGCGTCTGCAAGATACCGAATGGTGTCGACCTGCCCGTTGATCGAGAGCGTGGACTGCCGCCCTGGGGGAGAAGCGTGAACGGCAAGAAGGTGCTCTTGATGTTGAGTCGCATTCACCCAAAGAAGAACATCGCGGCCCTCATCGTGGCCTGGTCGCACCTCCACTTGAAGGAGAGGCCACTCACCGAGGAGTGGGACTTGGTGATCGCAGGCTGGGATACGACCGGTCACCAGCCGGAACTCACGAAGCTCGTGCAAGAGCTCGGCGTCACAAGCTCTGTGAAGTGGGTTGGCCCGCTCTTCGGGGAACAGAAGGATCAAGCGTTCAGGAACGCCGATGCCTTTGTCCTGCCGTCCCTGAGCGAGGGTCTACCAGTGGCCATCCTCGAGGCCTGGGCGTACTCGCTGCCGGCAGTCATGACGCCGCAGTGCAACCTGCCCGACGGTTACAGCGCGGATGCCGCGATAGAGATCGGAGTGGATTCCGGCTCCATCGAGAGTGGCCTTCGCCGGGTCATGACGATGACCGCAGAAGAACGCTCACGGATGGGCGCGCGCGGGAGGCGCCTTGTCAAGGAACGGTATCAGTGGAGTGCGATCGCGCGAAGCATGTACGAGGTGAATGCGTGGATCCTTGGCGGTGGGCCTGTTCCGGCTTGCGTAGAATGACTCGATTCGAAGCGGACAAGGAGGGCGATCCGTGAAGGCGAACCTTACCGTCCTGATCTTGACAAGGGATGAGGAGGAGAACCTTCCGGCTACTCTCGAGTCGCTGAGGTCGCTCGCGACCCGGATCGTCGTGGTTGACTCAGGTTCCATCGACCGTACCGCGGAGATCGCGCGTTCTGCGGGGGCGCACGTCTTTGAGCACGCGTTCACCTCTCAAGCGGATCAAGTCAACTGGGCGCTCGAGCAGGGTGTCTGCTCGGGGGATTGGGTCATGCGACTCGACGCCGACGAGCGCCTGACACCCGAGCTCGCCCAAGAGCTTCGCGCTTCCCTCGATATGTTGGAGCCCGACGTGACCGGTATCGAGGTCAAGCGGCGAGTGCATTTTTGGGGCAAATGGATACGCCACGGAGGGTATTACCCGACCTGGTTGTTTCGGATCTGGCGAGCCGGCACAGCCAGGAGCGAACAGCGCACCATGGACGAGCACATGGTCTCGTCGCGCGGGCGGATCATCAGGGCTCGGAACGACATCATTGACGAGAACCGCAAGGGCCTCACGCACTGGGTGAGCAAGCACAACCAGTACTCGAGCCGTGAGGTGAGGGCTCTGGAGCAGGATGAGGCATCGGGTGCGGACGCTCCGCGGGGTCAAGCAGGTAGGCGGCGCTGGCTCAAGACGAACATCTACGGCCGTGCACCGATCTTTCTTCGCGCGCTCCTGTACTGGTCTTTCAGGTACTTCGTTCTGCTCGGCTTCCTCGACGGTGTCCCTGGGTTTGTGTTCCACTTCAACCAAGGTCTCTGGTATCGGCTTCTCGTGGATGCGAAGATCTACGAGCAGCGCCTCTCCAGAAGAAGTGAGCTCAAGGTCGGGGATGCTCGGTGATGGTCTCACGCGGGCGCGTCCGCCTCGCGGACTTCCAGAACGCCTGGTTCGACCCCGGCCGCGGACCGCTCGTGCGCGCGCTGTGGATGCTCGCGAACGCCGTGTTCCTGCTCACCTGGTTTCCGTGGCCCTCCGCGCTCAAGCGCGGGCTGCTCCGGCTCTTCGGCGCCCGGGTCGGCGCGGGCGTCGTGGTGAAGCCGCGGGTGAGCGTGAAGTACCCGTGGCGCCTCACGGTGGGTGACCACGCCTGGATCGGCGAGGGCGTCTGGATCGACTCGCTCGCGCCGGTGCGGATCGGCGCGGACGCGTGTCTCTCGCAGGGGGTCATGATCGAGACGGGCAACCACGACTGGTCGAAGCCGACGTTCGATCTCGTCGTGAAGGAGGTCGTGGTCGAGGAGGGCGCGTGGGCGGCGGTCCGGGCGCTGCTCCTGCCGGGCGCGCGGCTGGCGTCGCACGCGGTGCTGGGGGCGGGGTCGGTCCTCTCGGGGGATACCGAGGCGTATGGGGTGTACGTGGGGGTGCCGGCGGTGAAGGTGAGGGAGCGGGTGATCGGGGAGGGGGCTCCGTGACGCTCGCCCTTCGACAGGCTCAGGGCGAGCGGATTCTTGGTGGTCTGGGAGCGCGCGTCCTTGCGTTCGCCCTTCGACTCCGCGGCCGCGGTGCGGCCGCTACGCTCAGGGCGAACGGACGTGCGGGTCCATGAAGGTCCTCCTCCTCAACCAGTTCTTCCATCCGGACCTCTCCGCGACGGCCCAGCTCGCGACGGACCTCGCGGAGGACCTGGTGCAGTCTGGGTTCGAGGTCACGGCGCTGGCGACGCGCGGCGGGTACCTGGGCGGTGGCCGGCTCGCGGCCAGGGAGACCTTCCGCGGCGTCCGCATCGAGCGCGTGCGCTGCACCTCGCTCGGCAAGGCCTCCATCGCGCGCAGGCTCCTCGACTACGGCTCGTTCTTCGCGTCTGCGACGGCGCGGGTGCTCGCGGGGCCTCGCCACGACGTGATCGTCGCGATGTCCACGCCGCCGCTGGTGGCGGCGATCGGGGCACTGCGTCGGCGCACACGGAACCGCGGCACCCGCTTCGTCTACTGGCTCCAGGACGTCTACCCCGAGCTCGCGGTCGAGTTCGGGGTCTTCGGCGCGCGCTCCCCGGCGGCGCGCCTCTTCGGCGCGGCCTCGCGGTGGACGCTCCGCCGCGCGGACGCGGTCGTGGTCCTCGGCGAGGCGATGGGCGAGCGTGTCCGCGCGAAGGGCGTCCCGGCGGAGCGCGTCCACGTGCTCCCGAACTGGGCGGACGGCGCGGCGGTGGGGCCGGCGCCGGCGGAGGCGGCGGAGTTCCTGCGCGCGCACGGGCTCGAGGGCAAGCGCGTGGTCCTCTACTCGGGCAACATGGGGCGGGCGCACGACCTCACGACCATCCTCGGGGCGGCGCGCCTCCTGCGGACGCGGCCGGAGATCGCCTTCGTCTTCGTGGGCGACGGCGCGAAGCGGGGCGAGGTCGAGGCGGCGGCGCGCGAGCTCCCCTCGATCCGCCTCCTCCCGTACCAGCCGCGCGAGCGGCTCGGCGCGTCGCTCTCCTCGGGCGAGCTCCACCTCGTCACGCAGGAGCCGTTCACCGTGGGTCTCGTCGAGCCGAGCAAGCTCTACGGCGCGATGGCGGCGGGTAGGCCGGTCCTGTACATCGGCCCACCCGAGACCGAGGCGGCGCGCACGGTCGAGCGCGAGGGGATCGGCGCGGTCCTCCCGATCGGCGACCCCGCGGCCGCGGCGGCTGCCGTCGCGGCGCTCCTCGACCGCTCCGCGGAGCTCGGCGCACGGGCGCGGGCCGCGTTCCTGGCGCGCTACGATCGCAGGCTGCGGACGGCCCAGTTCGCGAGCATCCTCCGCGCGCTCGGATGAGGATTTTGCTGCCCGTGCGGGTAATCCCTGCGTGAAAAAGTCACGTATCTGCGCACATGAGTGACCTTGACTCGTCCCGCGGTCCTGGGGGATTCGTTGGGATCGCTGGTTGCAGGTACGCCGGACTTCGGACTCGGGGGGAGGCTACATGCAGGTGGAACCGCTGGTTGTGTCGCGCGGTCCATGCGTTTCGACGACCCAGGGTGAGTCGCTACCCGGGGCAGGACGGCGAGGATGAGAGCAGCTGGGGTTGCTTTCCTGATCGCGACGGCGACGGCCGCGGTGCTGACGCCGGTCGTCCGGCAGCTGGCGCGGCGCTGGGGCCTCTACGATCACGCGCTCAGCTCGCGGAAGGTCCACGGCATGCCGGTGCCGCGGCTCGGCGGCGTCGCCATCGTCCTCGCGTTCTTCGTCCCGCTCGCGGCGCTCTACTTCGTGGACAGCGAGGTGGGCCGCACGCTCTGGTCGCAGCCGCGGCAGGCGCTGGGCCTGTTCGTCGGCGGCGCGATCATCGCCGTGCTCGGCGTCGTGGACGACCTCCGCGGCACGGGTGCGCGCGCCAAGTTCCTCATCCAGTTCGGCGTCGGCGCGCTGATGTTCGCCTTCGGGTTCCGGATCGAGACCATCGCGAACCCGTTCGGCGGCGAGCTCGTCCTCGGCGCCTTCGCGCTCCCGTTCACGATGCTCTGGATCGCGGGCGTCGTGAACGCGATGAACCTCATCGACGGGCTGGACGGGCTCGCGGGCGGGGTGGCGCTCATCGCGGTGGTGAGCACGTTCGTGGTGGCGGCGCTCCGCCTCGAGCCGATGATGATGCTCTTCACCGCCGCCCTCGCGGGCGCGGTGCTCGGCTTCCTCTTCTACAACTTCAACCCGGCGACCATCTTCATGGGCGACACGGGGTCGATGTTCCTGGGGTTCGTCCTCGCCACCACGGCGATCAAGACGAACCAGAAGCACTCCACGGCGGTGGCCCTCGTGGTCCCGATCGTCGCCCTCGGCATCCCGATCGCCGACACGCTCCTCGCCATGGCGCGCCGGGCGGTCCGCGGCGCCCCGCTCTTCTCCGCCGACCGCGGCCACATCCACCACCGCCTGCTCGGCATGGGCCTCTCGCACCGTCAGGCGGTGCTCGTGCTCTACGCCGGGTGCGCCGCCCTCGGCGGCTCGGCGGTGGCGCTCCGGCTGGCGACGCCGAGCCAGGCGATCTGGGTGCTCGCCGCCCTCGCCGTGGCCTCGGCCCTGGCGCTCTGGAAGCTCGGCTTCCTCCGCTGGAGCAGCGCCGAGCGGATCCTCCAGGAGCGCAAGCGCAACGCCGAGATGCGCGGGGCGGTCCGCCGGGTGGCGACGGTCCTCCGCACCGCGCAGACGAAGCACGAGATCCTCACCGCGCTCAACCTCGGCGCGCAGGCGGTCGGCGCCGCGCGCGCCGCGCTCCGCGACACCGACCGGACCGAGGCCGCGATGCAGGGCTTCGACGCCGGCGCGGCCGCGCTCGAGGAGCAGGTGATCGCGCGCTTCAGCCTCGAGGGCGAGCGCCCGGGGGGGAAGAGCCTCATCCTCGCCTGGGACGACGGGCGCTCCGAGGTGGACCGGGACACGGAGCTCGCGGTGGAGGCGCTCTGCGAGCATCTCTCGGCGGCGCTCGACCGCGTGGCGGTGGATGAGACGCTGCGGATCCCGATGCAGACGGGGTGAGGCGGTTGTCAGTGGTCAGTTGTCAGTTGTCAGTGGTCGACCCAACCGCTGACGACAGTCACCGCCGACCACCAGATGAGCCGAGATCACCGCACTCTCAAGGTCTTCCAGGTCGCCGACGAGCTCGTCGTGCAGGTGTACCAGGTAACACGCTCGTTCCCTGTCGAGGAACGGTATGGGCTCCAGTCGCAGCTCCGGCGTGCCTCGGTATCGGTGCCGACGAACCTCGTCGAGGGTTGCGCGCGCACGACGCAGCGCGACTACGCGCAGTTCCTCCGTGTAGCGCTCGGGTCCGCATCGGAGGTCCGGTATCTGCTCGGGCTCTCCAGCCGGCTCGAGCTCCTCCCGAACGACGCCTGCGCTGAACTCGGGACCCGCTACGACGAGCTCGTCCGGGGCCTCCAGAGCCTGCTCACGGCCGTCGAACGGTCAGCAGACTGACAGCCGACCACTGACCACTGTCCACTGCCTCACCGCGCGTCGGGCCAGACGATCACGGTCAGGAAGAACGCGCTGCCGTCCTTCTCGCCGCTCACCTGGTGCACGATGCGCTGGCCGCGCTCGACGGTCAGCTTGTTGTGCGTCTTGCGCGCGAGGAGCACGACCTCGAACGTCACCTTGTCGGGGTGCTCGTCCTTGAGCTGGAGCGAGACGTCGTCGCCGTCGGGGAGCTTGAAGAACTCGATCTTCCCCTTCGACATCGTCCGCTTCTCGTCCGTCTCCTGCGTCCACCGCACGTAGGCGAGCGAGGAGAGCTGCTTCTTCAGGACGAGCAGCGAGTCGTCCATCTTCGCGGGCCCGTTCTTCGAGCCCTTGATGATCCGGATGTGCACCGGCACCTCGGCGCGCGCGAGGGCGGGGGCGAAAACGATTCCGAAGAGGAGGACACTGGCGAAGGCGATCCGGCGTCTCATGTCGAACCAGGCCTCCTGGCCGCGCGGGCTACGAACCTGTGTCGTCATCGGGGGCGAGGAGCACGACGGGGCCGTCCGACGTCTGAAGAACGATGCTGCCTTCCCCGGACAGCTCGACCTCGATGGAAGCGAGGCGCTGCTCGGGCTCCGTGACGACGTGTTCGCCACGGTACATGAACCCCCCGATGGCCGCCAGAACGACGGCGGCGGCCAGGGCGGGGACGGCGATCCTCCACCGCTCCCGCAGGGCGTCGAGCAGCGACCGGCGGTCGGTGCGCGCGGCGGCCCGCGGCGACTGCTGCCCGATCCGGGCCATCACCTGGTCGACGAACGGCCCGAAGTCCCGGGCGTTGGCCCGGGCGAGGAGCGCCTCGGCGACGAGGCCGTCGGTGGCCTCGAACCGCGCGGCCAGGGCGCGGCAGGCGGCGCAGGTCTCGAGGTGGGCGGCGAGCGCGTGCGCGTCCTCGGCGGGCAGCTCTCCCGGCCGGGATCCGATCATGGGCGCGTAGCGGACGCAGGGCCTCATCTCCTACTCCTCGACCTTTCCCTCGGTTGCGCGTGGTTCGACGGCGTGGGGCGCGGCGCGGTGGGCCACCCCGGCGTACCCGCGGAGCGCCGCCTGCATCTTCTTCCGCGCGTGGAAGAGGCGGCTCATCACGGTTCCCTTGTGGATCCCCAGCCGCTCGGCGAGCTCCTCGTAGGAGAGGCCCTCGATTTCCCGGAGCACGAGGATCGTCCGGTGCTTCTCGGGCAGGGTCGCGAGCGCGGCCTCCATCTTCGCCGCGAGCTCGTGGCGGAGCAGCGTCTCGCGGGGATCGTTGCCGAGCGAGGTCGAGAGGATGCCTTCGCCCGCGTCCTCGAGCTCCGCCTCCTGCACGTCGTCCACGTCGTCGCGCTGGGTGACCCGCTCCTTGCGGACGCTGTCGATCGCGACGTGCGTCGCGATCCGGAAGAGCCAGGTGCCGAACGCCGACTCGCCCTTGAAGCCGTCGAGGCCCCGGTGGACGCGCACGAACACGTCCTGGGCGACGTCCCAGGCCAGGTCCGCGTCCTTCACGATGCCGAGCGCCACGGCGTAGACCTTCCTCTGGTAGCGGACGACCAGCGCGCGGAACCCTTCCGCATCGCCGGATCTCGCGCGCTGGACGAGCGCGAGGTCGTCGTCTTCCACCGTCGGGACGTCCTGTCGGGTCCGGAAATTCACGTAGGCAGTGCGCCAAGGTAGCACGCCCCGTGCGTTTCCTGCAGGCGGCCAACCCCGGGAAAACCCGAGGGAGCGCTCGGGGACGAGCGGCGCGCCGGGCGCCTCCAGCCGCGGGGGCCCCGTCGGGGGCGGCCCGCAGATCCGGGCCTGGACCTCGCCGGGATCCTGGGTCAAAGGTCAGGGGGTGAGGGTCGCGGTCACTGGTGCGAACGGGCTCCTCGGCGGTGAGGCGGTGGCCCAGCTCCTCGCGGCGCCGGAGGCGCACGCGGTGCTCGCCCTCGGGCGCGGGAGGTGCCGGCTCGCGCCGGACGCGTACCGCTGGGCGTCGGCCGACCTCGCCCACCCCGGCGAGACGGCGGCGGCGCTCCTCGCCTTCCGCCCGGACGCGGTGCTCCACGCCGGAGCGCTCACGAACGTGGACGCGTGCGAGGTCGATCCGGACCTCGCCTGGCGCGCGAACGCCGACGGCACCGCGGAGGTGGCGCGCGCGTGCCGGGCGGTGGGGGCGCGGCTCGTCGCGGTCTCGACGGACTACGTGTTCGACGGCACCGC
This sequence comes from Pseudomonadota bacterium, assembly GCA_023428085.1. Classification (GTDB taxonomy): domain Bacteria; phylum Myxococcota; class Myxococcia; order Myxococcales; family Anaeromyxobacteraceae; genus Anaeromyxobacter. Next base: position 22,334 of record JAEYZK010000011.1, on the reverse strand, counting down.
CGGCCCGTACGACGAGGACGCGATCCCGAACCCGCGCGGCGTCTACGCGCGCTCGAAGCGGTGCGGCGAGGAGGCGGCGCTCGTGCTCGCCCCGGGCGCGGCGGTGGCCCGGGTGGCGATCGTCTACGGCGGGCGGCGCGAGACGCGCGCCACGTTCGCGGAGTCCGTGGTCGAGAAGCTCTCGCGCGGCGAGGCGGTGCGCGCGTTCGAGGACCAGCAGGTCACGACGACGCTCGCCTCGGCCGGCGCCGCGCGCTGCCTCGAGCTCCTCCTCGAGCACGCCTACGCGGGCGTGCTCCACGTCTCGGACGCGACCGTGCTCGGCCGCGTCGAGCTCGCCGAGCGGATCGCGGCGCGGTTCGGGTTCCGCGGAGAGATCCTGCGGATCCGCACCGCCGACGCCAACCTGCCGGCGCCCCGCCCGCTCCAGGGCGGCCTCGTCACCGCCCGCGCCGCGGCCCTGCTCCGGCACCGGCCGCTCGCGATCGAGGAGGCGCTGGATCGGTTTCACGCCGAGTGGGTCGCGCGGCGCGGGGAGGTCGGTGGTCAGTAGTCGGTAGTCGGTAGTCAGTGGTCAGTAGTCAGTGGTCAGTGGTCGGCTCGATCGTCCGGCCGACAACCGACAACTGACAACTGACAACTGACATCAGTGGTCGGCTCGATCGTCCGGCCGACAACCGACAACTGACAACTGACATCAGTGGTCGGCTCGATCGTCCGGCCGACAACCGACAACTGACAACTGACAACTGACATCAGTGGTCGGCTCGATCGTCCGGCCGACAACCGACAACTGACAACTGACAACTGACAACAGCTCACCGACCCCACCCATCCGGCACCCTCACCCCTCCCGCTCGCCCGCGCGGAGTCGCCAGGTTATCCTCCCTGGACGCCGCTCCGGCGCTCCGGCGGCACCTGCCTCGATGACCCGCGCACAGTCCGACATCGCCCGCCTGCTCGGGAGCGCCCGACGCCGCCAGGCGGGGATCACCCTGCTCTCGCGCCTCGGCGTGGGGTTCGCCGCCGCGCTCGTCTGCCTCCTCGCCGGGGCGATCGCGCTCCGGGCGGGGGCACGCCTCCCGGTCCGGTGGGTCGCGCTCGGGGCCGCCGCGGCGGCGCTGCTGGGGGCGCTGGCGTGGACGATCCGGGATCTCGCGCGCCGGCTCGGCGGCGACGGGGCGACCGCGCGGACGGTGACCGCCGGCGATCCCGTGCTCCGCTCCGCGCTCCAGAGCTCGGTCGAGCTCCTGCGCGACCGCGAGGCGATCGCCTCGCAGGGCCAGCTCTCGGTGGCGCTCGTGGACGCCCACGTCGAGCGGACGGCGGAGCGCGCCCGGACCGTGGACCTCGCCCGCGCGCTCCCCTCGAAGCCCGCGCTCCAGGCGGGCTGGCTCCTGCTCGCCGTCGTCGGCGTCCACCTGCTCGCGATCTCCGCGGGCCGCGGCCCGCTGCTCTCGGCGTACCGCCGCGTCCTCGCGGGCGATCCGCCGGGCTCGCCGATCATGCGCGACCCGATCACCGGCGACATCGAGCTCACCTACCGCTACCCGGCCTACATGCGCCGCGAGAACCGGGTCCTCTCCGGGACGGGCGGCGAGGTGCGCGCGCCCAGGGGGACCGATGTCGGCCTGCGGACCCGCGCCGATCGCGTGGTCGCGACGGCGGAGCTCCAGGTGGACGTGGAGGACGCGGCGGCCCCGCCCGCGACGACGGTCCCCGCCTCGCAGGCGGAGGGGGCGCAGGGCATGGGGGCGGGTCCGGAGCCGGGGCACGACGCCGCCGCGCCGGGCGCGCAGGCCCCGGCGCCCCAGCCGCGCACGCAGCGGTTCGCGCTCCGGGTCACGGGCGGCCGCGACCTCGCCGGCCAGTTCCCGGTCACGGGCCCGGGCAGCTACCGGTTCCGGTTCTTCGACGCGAAGGGGAAGCTCCTCGCCGAGGGGCCGCCGATCCCGATCGTCATCGAGCCCGACGCCTACCCGACGGTCCGGCTCACGGCGCCGGAGCGCGAGCTCGAGGTCGAGCCGGGCGCGGTGGTGCAGCTCGCCTGGGAGGCCGAGGACGACGTCGGCCTCGGCGAGGTGACGCTGGTGCTCGAGCCGCCCCAGGGCGAGCCGAAGCGCATCGCCCTCCGCCCGGACGATCCGGCCCGGCGCGCGTCGGGCGGGCACGCGCTCGCGGTGGAGCCGCTGGGGCTCGGCGAGGGAGAGCGGCTCGGCTACCGCGTCGAGGCGAAGGACGGCGACACGGTCTCCGGCCCGAAGGTCTCGTCCTCGGAGACCCAGTTCCTCAAGATCTACTCCGCCGCGGAGCACCGGCGGCAGATGCTCGACAAGGCGAAGGAGGTCTACGAGGAGCTCGTCGGGAACCTCGGCGATCGCCTCGACCTGCGGGCGCCGGGCTCGCCCAACGTCGAGCCGCGCCTGCCGGCGGCGCAGCAGGTCGACGCGCGCACCCGGGCCGTGACCGAGCACCTGCGCGTGGCCGCCCGCGACATCCGGCGCGACCCCGCCGGCCCGAAGGAGATCGCGCAGGCGCTCGAGAACGTGGCCCAGGACGTGCGCCGGGGGATCGAGGAGGTGATCGCCCACCGCGGGCAGCTCCTCTTCGCGCTGCGCGCGTCGCGCGGCGCGGCGGGCGAGCTCACCCGCCGCCAGGCGCGCGAGGCGGTGTCGATCGCGACGAGCGCGGTCGAGCGCGGCGACGCGTCGCTCGAGGGGACGATGGAGAAGAGCGTCCTCTACCTCGAGCAGCTCCTCGACAAGCGGCGCGCCGAGGACCTCCTGAAGCTCGCGAAGGACCTCGGCAAGAAGCGGCGCGAGCTCGCGGAGCTCATGGAGAAGTACCGGAACGCGCCGAGCGAGCAGGCGAAGAAGGATCTCCTCGCGCAGGTCGGGCGCATGAAGGAGCAGGTGCGGGACCTCTTGCGGCGCATGGCCGAGCTCTCGAAGGGGTTCAACGACGAGCACATGAACGAGGAGGCGCTCGCGGAGCTCGCGAAGTCGCAGGACCTCCTCGGCGGCCTCGACGACGTCGAGAAGAAGCTCGCCCAGGGCGACATCGAGGGCGCGATGAAGGCGCTCGACCAGCTCGCGAGCGCGATGGACCGGATGGCCTCGGGCCTCTCGCGCACGGCGCGCATGCCGGACGAGCGGGCGGCGGCGCTCATGAAGGAGATGCTCGCGTTCAAGGAGCAGCTCGAGCAGCTCGAGGCGGGGCAGAAGGACGCCGCGGCGCAGACGGAGAAGATCCGGGCGGAGTACCGGCGGCGCATCCAGGAGCAGCTCCGGAACGCGGAGGAGACGCTGAAGCGGCTGCACGAGCTCGCGAAGAGCGCGCGCAAGGACGTGGACGGGGCGCGCCCGGGCGCGACGTTCCGGTCGGAGCCGAACTTCGAGGCGAGCGCCGAGGCGCTCGGCGATCTCGAGCGCGCGCTCGCGATGCGCGAGCTCGAGGGGGCGAACGAGGCGGTGCGGCGGGCGCAGATCGCGGTGGAGTCGCTCTCGCGCGACCTCGAGCTCGACAGCTCGGGCCTCATCCCGGTGGAGCCGCTGCAGCGCCCGCAGCTCGAGGAGGCCCGGCGTCGGGTGGGCGAGGCGCAGCCGAAGGTGAAGGAGATCCGCGACGCGCTCTCGAAGCTGTTCCCCGACCCGCGCTCGGTCCTCTCGAAGGAGGAGCAGCAGCGCCTGGGCGAGCTCTCGCGGCGGCAAGGCGAGCTCGAGCAGCAGGCGGGGCGGCTCCAGGAGGCGCTCGACGCGCTCTCGAAGCGCGCGCCGGTGTTCCCGCCGCAGGCGCAGGGGCAGCTCGGCGAGTCGCGCGGGCACATGGGCCAGGCGGCGGCGGAGCTCGGGGACCGGAACCCGCAGCGCGGCCGCGGCGAGCAGGACCTGGCCATGGACGCCCTGGGGCGCTTCCGCAAGGGGCTCGAGGACGCGGCCAAGAACATGCAAGGCGGCGGGGAGGGCGGCGGCTTCCCGTACCCGTTCGCGATGGGCGAGGGCGAGGGGCGCGGCGACGGCTCGGACCCGTCGCGCGAGAAGGTGAAGATCCCGGGCGCGGAGGCGCACAAGGTCCCGGAGGCGTTCCGCAAGGACCTGCTCGAGGCGATGAAGCAGGGCACGCCCGAGCGCTACCGGCCGGACGTGCAGCGGTACTACGAGGAGCTGGTGAAGTGATGCGGACGACGATCGCCCTCCTGGCCCTGACCCTCGCCCCCGTGGCGGCCCGCGCCGCCCCGGACCGGGAGACCACCGCGCTCCGGGCGCTCGAGGCCCTCCGCGCCGAGGACCCGGACGCGGCCGAGGCGCTGCTCGCGCCGCTCGCGCCGTGGGAGAAGGCGGGCGACATGGTCCGCTACGCCGCCGGCGCGCTCCGGTTCCACCAGCAGCGCTACCTCGAGGCGCTGGAGCTCTTCCGCGGCGCCGGCCGGCGGGATCCCTTCGGCTACCCCGAGCTCGCCCGCGCCGCGCGCGAGGTCACGAAGGACCACGTCCGCTTCGAGTCCGAGCACTTCGTCGTCTCCCACCCGAAGGGCAAGGACGAGGTGCTGGTCCCGTACCTCGTCGAGACGCTCGAGAAGCAGCGCGCCGCGCTCGCGCAGGGGCTCGGCTGGGTGCCGGCGGGCAAGGTGGCGGTCGAGATCGTCGCCGACGCGGAGCAGCTCGCGGCGCTCTCCACGCTCGACGAGGAGTCGGTGCGCACGACGGGCACCGTCGCGGTGGCGAAGTTCAACAAGCTCATGATCCTGACGCCGCGGGCCCTGCTCAAGGGGTACGACTGGCTCGACACCGCGGCCCACGAGTACACGCACAACGTCCTCACCGCCCGCACCGGCAACCGCGCCCCGCTCTGGATGCAGGAGGGGATCGCGAAGTGGTTCGAGCAGGCGTGGCGCGGGAAGCGCGAGCCGGTGACGCCCTTCTCGGCGGCGCTGCTGCGCGAGGCGGCGGGGCAGAAGAAGCTCGTCACCTTCGCCGAGATGCACCCGTCGTTCGCCAAGCTGCCGACGCCCGAGCGCGCCGCGCTCGCCTACGCGCAGGTGGCGCTCGCGATCGAGTGGCTCGTGAAGCAGCGCGGGCCCGACGCGCTCGTCACGCTCACCGCGCGCATCGGCGAGGGGAAGGCGTGGGAGGCGGCGGTGGCCGAGGCCGCGGGCGTCTCCTGGAGGCGGTTCCAGGACGAGTGGACGCGGTACATGGGCCAGCGGCCGCTGCCCAGGGGCGGCAAGCACGAGCTCGAGAAGCTCCGGTTCAAGGACGACCCGAAGAAGGGGACGCAGTTCGCGGAGTGGGCGGAGATCCCGGACGAGGAGTCGCGCGGGCACGCGCGCCTCGGCGAGATCTTCCGGGAGCGCGGGCGCTGGACCTCGGCGCGGATCGAGTACGCGAAGGCGTTCTCGCGGGTGGGCGCGCGGTTCCCGATCCTCTCGGGCCGCTACGCGCTCGCCGCCGTGCAGGCGGGGGCGCGCCAGGAGGCGGAGAAGGTCCTCGGCGAGGCGCTCGCCTGGAACCCGGACTACCCGGCCCTCAACGTCCAGATGAGCCGGCTCCTCTTCGAGCGCGGGGACCTGGCCGCGGCGCGCGACCACCTCCTCGCCGCGAACCGGGTGGACCCGTTCGATCCGGAGATCCACGCCGGCCTCGCCAGGGTGCTCACCGCCCTCGGCGACACCGCGGGCGCGGAGCGCGAGCGGCGGTTCACGCGCATCCTCACAGGCACCGGCCAGGAGGCCACGACCCCATGACCCTGCACCCCGAGCCCGGCAGCGAAGCCCCCCCGCGTCCCAGCCCCGACGCCGACCTCGCCGCGGTGCGCGAGCTGCACGACGCGCGGCGCACGCTCCTCCACGAGATCGAGAAGCGGATCGTCGGCCAGAAGGACGTCGTGGACTCGCTCCTCGTGTCGCTCTTCGCGCGCGGGCACTGCCTGTTCGTGGGCGTGCCGGGGCTCGCGAAGACGCTCCTCATCTCGACGGTCGCCGACGTGCTCGACCTGTCGTTCAACCGGATCCAGTTCACGCCCGACCTCATGCCGTCGGACATCACCGGCACCGACGTCCTCGAGGAGGACCACACCACCGGGCGGCGCACCTTCCGGTTCGTGCGCGGGCCGATCTTCGCGAACCTGCTCCTCGCCGACGAGATCAACCGCACGCCGCCGAAGACCCAGGCCGCGCTCCTCCAGGCCATGCAGGAGTACCGCGTCACCGCGGGCGGCGAGACCTACCCGCTCGACCTGCCCTTCCTCGTGTTCGCGACCCAGAACCCCATCGAGCAGGAGGGGACGTACCCGCTGCCCGAGGCGCAGCTCGACCGGTTCATGTTCTACGTGAACGTGACCTACCCGACGGCGCAGGAGGAGCTCGAGATCGTGCGGTCCACGACCGTCTCCTCACGGCCGCCGCTCCACCGCGTCCTCTCCCCGCACAAGATCCGCGACCTCCAGGACCTCGTGCTCCGCGTGCCGGCGGCCGACCACGTCATCCGGTACGCCGTCGAGCTCGTCCGCCGCACCCGCCCCGGCGAGCCGGGCGCGCCGCCGTTCGTGAAGGAGAACGTCTCCTGGGGCGCCGGCCCGCGCGCGAGCCAGTACCTCATCCTCGGCGCGAAGAGCCGGGCGATCCTCGACGGCCGCATGGCCGCCGCCGAGGAGGACGTCCGCGCGCTCGCCCGGAACGTCCTCGTGCACCGCGTGATCACCAACTTCCGCGCCGAGTCGGAGGGCGTCACCTCCGCGCAGATCGTGGACCGGCTGGTGGAGACGGTGAAGGGGTAGGGAACGATGCGGCCGTTCTTCGCGTACATGCTCCGGTGCAGCGACGGCAGCTTCTACGTGGGGCACACGGACGAGCTCGAGCGGCGCGTCGTGCAGCACCAGCGCGGGGAGATCGAGGGGTACACCTCGAGCCGGAGACCGGTCGCGCTCGTGTGGTCGGAGGAGTTCCCCACACGGGAGGAAGCGCTCCTGGTGGAGCTGCAGCTCAAGGGCTGGACGAGGGCGAAGAAGGAGGCGCTGATCCGGGGGGACTGGGGCTCCATCAAGGCGCTCGCGCGAGGTCCGGATCGGTCGGAGCGGACGAGGCGGAGGGACGGGTCCAGTAGTTCGCCCTTCGACTCCGGGCCCGCCGCTGGCGGGCCCTACGCTCAGGGCGAACGGGGCGGGCCCTACGCTCAGGGCGAACGGGGCGGGCCCTACGCTCAGGGCGAACGGGGCGGGCCCTACGCTCAGGGCGAACGGGACGGGCCCTACGCTCAGGGCGAACGGGATGAGGACAGTCCCCGTTCCCCCCATGAATCCTCCCCCCGTCCGCCCGTGAAGGCCGGCACGGATGAAAGGGAGTCCAGTCCTCCTGTGAAGGCCGGAACGGATGAGAGGGAATCCTTTCCTGTGAAGGCCGGAACGGATCAAAGAACATCCGTTCGTCCTGAGCGTAGCGGCCGCGCAGCGGCCGCGGAGTCGAAGGACGAACGGTACTGGACCTGAGACCCCCGATGCCCGACCAGCCCCGCCCCTCCCTCCTCGACCCGCAGGTGATCGCCCGCATGGGCAACCTGCGCCTGCGGGTCCGCGCGATCACCGAGGGCCTCCTCTCCGGCCTCCACAAGTCGCCCCACCACGGGCAGTCGGTGGAGTTCGCGGAGCACAAGGAGTACGCGCCGGGGGACGAGATCCGGCTCATCGACTGGAAGGCCTACGGCAAGTTCGACAAGTACTACGTGAAGAAGTTCGAGCAGGAGACGAACCTCCGCGCCTACCTCGTCGTGGACGCGTCCGGCTCGATGGGCTACCGGGGCGACCCGGCGCGGATGACGAAGCTCGAGTACGCGAGCGCGATGGCGGCGTCGCTCGGGTACCTGCTCGTCCGCCAGCAGGACGCCGCGGGGCTCGTCGTCGTGGCGGGGAAGGTCGAGGCGGCGCTCCCGCCGCGCGCGGCGGCGAACCAGGTCGGGCCGATGGTGGACGCGCTCGAGCGGTGCCAGGCGGCGGGGCCGACGGAGCTGGGCGCGGCGATCGACTGGGTGATCGAGCACGCCCCGCGCCGCTCGTCGGTGATCGTCTTCTCCGACCTCATGGACCGCGAGGAGAAGATCCTCCGGCGGCTCGCCCAGCTCGGCCGGCGCAAGCACGAGGTCACGCTCTTCCACGTCCTCGACCCCGCGGAGCTCGAGTTCCCGTTCGAGGATCCGACGCTGTTCCTCTCGATGGAGGACGAGCGGCAGGTCGAGGCCCACGGCCGCGACATGCGCAAGGGGTACCTCGAGCTCTTTGGCAAGTGGCTCGCGGAGGTCCGCCGCGCGGCCCTCGAGTCCGACGTGGACTACACGCTCTGCCGCACCGACGCGCCGCTCGACTCCGTGCTCCTCCCGTTCCTCGCCCGCCGCGAGCGGAGCGCCGCATGATCGGCTTCGGCAACCCGGCGCTCCTCTGGGGCCTGCTCGCGGCGGCGATCCCGCTCGCGATCCACCTCTTCTTCCGCCGCCGGCCGCGCCCGACGCCGTTCCCGGCGATCGACTTCCTCCTGCGCGCCCGCAAGGAGACGCAGCGGCGGCTCCGGCTCAAGAAGCTCCTGCTCTTCACGGCGCGGACCCTCCTCCTCGCCGCGGTCGCCGCGGCGCTGGCGCGGCCGCACGCGCGGCAGGCCGCGGGGGCGGCGCCCATCGCCGTCGGCCCGCGCGCGACCGCCATCGTCCTCGACGCCTCCGCGTCGATGCGCTACCGGCTCGAGGGGCGGCCGCTCTTCGAGCGCGCGCTCGCGGACGCGCGCGAGGCGCTCGCCGGCCTCTCCCCCGAGGATCCCGCGACCGCGGTGATCTGCGGGGCCGCGCCGGCCAAGCCCGAGGCGCCGTCGTTCGATCGCGCCGCGGTCCGGCGCGTCCTCGATCGGGCGGCGCCGGGCGGCGGCCACGCCGACCTCACCGCGTGCGTCCAGGCGGCGGCGCAGGCCCTCTCGGCCTCGAAGGCGCAGGAGGGCATGGCGAAGCGGATCATCGTCGCGACCGATCTCACCGCGAGCGCCTGGCGGCTCGACGCCGCGCCGCCCACGGTGGACACGCCGAAGGGGCCGATCCGGCCCGAGGTCTCCGTGCTCGACGCCGCGCGCGGCGCAGAGCTCCCGAACCGCGCCGTCGTCGCCCTCGAGGCCGAGCCCGACCCCGCCGCGGGGGCGCGCGGGTACAAGGTGACCGCCACGCTCGTCCACCACGGCGCGGAGAAGGCGCCCGAGCTCCCGCTCTCGCTCCTCGTCGGGTTCGGCGCCGACCCCAAGGTCGCGATCCGCTCGTTCGCGGAGCTGCCCGCCGGCGGCGCGGTGAAGAAGAGCCTCCTCCACGGCTTCTCCGAGGGCGGCGCCGCTGCGGTGCAGGTGCAGCTCCCCGCCGACGCGCTCCCGCTCGACGACGCGCGCGCGCTCGTGCTCGAGGTGCCGCGGGACGTCCGCGCGCTCGTGGTGAACGGCGCGCCGTCGCCGGTGAAGTACCGCGACGAGGCGTACTTCGTGGAGTCGGCCCTGTCGTCGCCGGCCTCGCCCGTCCGCCCGCGGATGGTGGACGCCGAGGCGTTCGCGCGCGAGGACCTCTCCAGGGTGGACGTGGTCTTCCTGCTCAACGTCCGGTCGGTGGGGACCAAGGTCGGCGAGCTCCAGCGGTTCGTCGAGGGCGGCGGCGGGCTCTTCGTCTCGGTCGGCGACCAGGTCGATCCCGAGCTCTACGCCCGCGAGCTCGGCGCGCTCCTGCCGATGGCCCTCCACGTCGAGAAGACCGCGACCGCGAAGCCGGGGGCCACCGGCGCCGGGGCCGCGCGCTTCGCGGAGCTCGACTTCGAGCACCCGGCGCTCTCGGTCTTCAGCGGCGAGGCGCGCGAGGGGCTCCTCGGGACCCGCACCGATCGGTACCTGCTCGCGCGGCCCGCCCGGGCGGGCGCGCCCCCGGCGCGCGTCCTCGCGGCCTTCGACGACGGCGCGCCCGCGCTCGTCGAGGGACTCCGCGGCAAGGGGCGCGTGCTCCTCTTCACGTCCACCGTCGATCGCGACTGGACCGACTGGCCCATCCGGACGAGCTTCCTCCCCGTGCTCCAGCGGTTCGCGGCGTACCTCACCGGCGGCCTCGAGGAGCGGCGCCAGGCGGTCTCCGCGGTGGGCGAGCGGCGGACCGTGCGCCTGGGCGAGGGCGAGGCGCTCGCCGCGCTCGTCGGCCCCGACGGCCGCGAGCGGCCGCTCGCCGAGCTCGAGCGCTCCGGCCTCGCGCGCGTGCCGGAGGGCGTCACCTGGGCGCCGCCGGAGCCGGGCCTGTGGCAGGTGAAGGTCTCCCTCCGCGGCGAGGAGCGCCTCGACCGGCGGCTCGCCTTCGCGGTCTGGCCCGACGCGCGCGAGTCCGACACGCGCCGCCTCGACGCGGGCGAGCTCACCGCCTGGTTCGGGGGCGAGAGCGTCGCGAAGGTGGCCGGCGAGGGGCGCGCCGCGGACGGGCCGGAGCTGCCGCTCTGGTCGATCCTGCTCGTGCTCGGCGTGGCCGCGTTCTTCCTGGAGGGGCTCCTCATCGCCTGAGCCTGTCGACGGGCGACCCGCTGTAGTATCCACCCCCTCCCATGCCCCTCGACCAGGACGTCGCCGGCCTCTTCTGCATCGGCTTTCACGGCACCACCCCCACGCTGGAGGTGCTGGACCTCATCCGGCGCGGCGTGCACGGCGTCATCCTGTTCGCGCGCAACGTGGTCGAGGCCGAGCAGGTCGCGCAGCTCGTGGGCGAGCTCAAGCGCGCCGCGAACGGCCGTCCGCTCCTCGTCTCCATCGACCAGGAGGGCGGCCGCGTGGCCCGCCTGCGGGCGTCGCACGGCTTCACCGAGGTCCCGCCGATGCGGGCCCTCGGCCGGAGCGGCGACGCCGCGCTGGCGCGCGAGGTGGGCGCGCTCCTCGGGCGCGAGCTGCGCGCGGTGGGCATCGACCAGGACTACGCGCCGTGCGTCGACGTGGACACGAACCCGGCGAACCCGGTCATCGGCGACCGCGCCTTCTCGCGCGAGCCGGCGGAGGTCGGGCGGCTCGGCGCGGCCTTCGCGGAGGGGCTCCAGTCGGCCGGCGTCGCCGCCTGCGCGAAGCACTTCCCCGGCCACGGCGACACGAGCCAGGACTCGCACAAGGCCCTGCCGCGCCTCCCGCACGCGCTCGAGCGCCTGCGCCAGGTCGAGCTCCCGCCGTTCGCCGCGCTCGCCCGCGCGGGCGTCGCGTCGGTGATGACCGCGCACGTCGTGTTCGAGGCGCTCGACGCCGCGCGGCCGGCGACGCTCGCGCCGGCGGTGCTCCGGCTCCTCCGCGACGAGGTCGGGTTCGCGGGGGCGTGCATCTCCGACGACCTCGAGATGAAGGCCGTGGCCGAGCACTTCCCGCTCGAGGAGGTCGCGCCGGGGGCCGTGCGCGCGGGCGTGGACGCGCTCCTCGTGTGCCACACGCCCGCCGTGCAGCACCGGGCCATCGACCTCGTCCGCGCCGCCGTCGAGGGCGGCCGCCTCTCGCGGGAGCGGCTCGACGAGGCCCGCGGGCGCATCGCGCGGCTGCTCGCCTGGGCAGGGCCGCCGCCCGACCCGAGGGAGGTGCACGAGCGGCTGCGGACCCCGGCGCACCTCGCGCTCGCGGCGCGCATCCCGCCGCTCGCCGTCGGGCGCGATCCGACGGCCTACGCCTGATCCCGCCAGCGGCGGAGGCGCCGAAGTCGCCGGATCGGGTGCTCGGGAACCCCGGGTGGGCGTGTGCCGCGCGCGCGGTGCACGGGGACCGCTGCGCCCGGCGCCGAAGCCTTTGATCCCAGGCGGGAGCGGTCCTCCCACACGAGCCCCGATCGCGTGGCACGCGCCGCGCAAACGCCAGGGTCAGGCCCATTCGAGCGAGAGACCGCCATGCAGACCGCTACCGACCGCATTCACCGGAAGACGCCCGAGGCGTGCAGCGCGGATGCGGCGGAGCTGCGCCAGCGCCTGGCGGCGGCGGAGGCGGAGCGCCGCAAGGCGCAGGCCGCGATGGTGGACCTCGAGGAGCGGCTCTCGGACGCCATCAACGTCTGCGTCGCGCTGGAGCGGCTCCACGGCTCGACGGACCACGGCGAGGTGCTGCGCGCGATCCAGGACGTGGTGATCAACCTCGTCGGCTCCGAGGAGCTGGCGGTCTACGAGCCCGACGCGAGCGGTGCGCTCGCCGTCGTCCAGTCCTTCGGCATCGCCGGGAACCAGCTCGCGACGGTGGCGCCCGGGCACGGCGCGATCGGCCGCGCCGCGGCGGAGGGCCGCGCGTGGGTGGTCGGCGATTCGGCGCCGTGCGGCGATCCCGATCTCACGGCGTGCGTGCCCCTCGTCGCCGACGATCGCGTCGTCGCCGTGCTCGCGATCTGGCGGCTCCTCCCGCACAAGCCCGCGCTGCGCGACGCCGACCGCCGGGTGCTCGCCCTGCTGGGCCCGCACGCCGGCCGGGCGCTGTACCTCACGGCGGGGAACAAGCGGCGGGCCCGGGCGGCCTGAGGCGCGCGCGGCAGCGTGCAGTGGCCCGGGGGCCGGCCGCCGAGGTCGCTCGCTGCGAGACCGGGTCTCGCTTGCCCGATCCGTCCGGCTCGGGTTCCCATGGTGGCGTGAAGCTGCTCGCGTGGACGTCGCGGATCCCGGCCATGCCGGAGCTCGTCGGGCCGGTGCCGCTCCTCGCGGTCGCGGCGCTGGCCGTCAACGACCACGTCCTCAAGGCGCGGTTCCCCGGGCTCGTCACGGGGAAGCTCTCGGACTTCGCCGGGGCGTTCGTGCTGCCGCTGTTCGTCTCCGCGGCCCTGGCGCTCGCGACGGCGTGGCCGCTCCGGCGCCGGCTCGGAGTGGGCGTGGCGGTCACCGCCCTCCTGCTCGCGGCGGTGAAGCTCTCGCCCGCGGCGGCGGACGCGGTGGTGGCCGGGCTCGACGCCGTGCGGGCGCCGCTCGGGGTGGGGCAGGGCCGGATCATCGCCGATCCGACGGACCTCGTGGCGTTGCCGGCGGCGCTCGCCGCCTGGGCGTACGGGGTCGCGGCCGGACGGACCCAGGGGAGGGAGGCTCGGACATGAGGAACGCATTGCGCGCGCTCGGCAGGCTGGGGGTGCTCGGCGCGGTCGGGGCGGTGCTCGCGGCGTCGGACGTCGGTCACCCTCCGTGCCAGGACTTCGAGGCGGTCGGGGAGCGGCTCACCTACGACGTCGTCTCCGACTGCGGTCCTGCGGGGCCGCTGACCCTCGAGCGCGACGGGTACATCCCCCGTCGCTGCGGGTCGCCCTTCGTCGAGGCGACCGGGGCGGGGGACGTCGGGCTCCCGGCGACCGGCGAGCTCATCAGGCCGCCGCCGGACACCGGCCTCGAGAGCTCTCGCGGCCTCGCCGCGGGCGACTTCTACCTCGCCGGCCCGGCGAGCATCCCGGGCGCCGCGCCGCCGGTGATCGTGGATCGGGTGTGCCGGTTCACGCGGCGCGCAGGGGGAGTGCTCGAGATGATCTGCATCGGCCCGGCGGAGGAGGCGCTCTGCACCGGGACCCTCACGCCCGACGGGGCGGCCGTGGAGGCGCCATGATCTGCACCGGATGGACGCGTCGTGTCCCCGCGCGCGCGCTCGTCGCGGCGCTCCTCGTGGCGCCCGCGGCCGGCGTGCGGGCCGACGACGCCGCGGAGCCGGCGCCCCCGCCGATCGCGGTGGGGCTCGACGGAGGCTTCGGTCCGGTCTTCCACCTCGAGACCGGCGAGCGGAACTACGCGCCCAAGTTCCGGGCGAGCCCGTTCGTCCGGTACGGGTGGGCGCACCTCGGCGCCGCCCTCGAGATCGACGCCTACACGCGGTCGCTCCGGCAGGACGACGACGACTGGCTCGGCCCCGGCGAGACGCGCATCATCCGCCACCAGGTCGTCTTCGCGTCCACCCTCGGGGCCTCGCTCCCGGAGGGTACGCTGGGCGACGGCTGGCTCGGGCGGCACCTTCGCCTCGAGCTCCTCGGCGAGACCGGGGTGATCCGCACGCGGCTCGAGGAGCAGCTGGGCGCGAACGGCGTCGGGGACCGGACCTTGAGGAAGAGCACCCCGTTCGTCGGCGCCCGGCTCGGCCTGCGGATGCGGTTCGGGAGCCCGGCGGCCGGCTCCTTCGGCCTCGCCGCGTTCTACCGTCATCCGTTCGACGACGAGCGCTTCCGGAGCGCGAACGGGCGTCGCGAGCCGATCGCCGGCGACACGGTGGGCGTCCTCATCTTCGGCGGCGCCGACGTGACGCTCCGGCGGTGACCTCAGGTCCCCGTCCGGTCGAGGATCTTCAGCGCCACGAGGCCGTAGAGGAACCCGTACACGGCGTGCTCCGGCCGGCCGGCGAGGTGGATGAGCTCGGCGAGCGTGCGCGTGCCGTCCACCCTGGGCAGGAGCGCCGCCTCCCAGCCCTCGAGCTCGACCTCGTGCAGGCCGTACGACGGCTGCGGCGAGGGGATGAGCCGGTCCTCGGGCGAGAGGAGCCGGTAGAGCCGCTCCGGCTTGTAGAGCTTCTTCACCCCGCGCGTGATGAGGTTCGCGGGGTGGAGGTCGATCTTGATCGCCTCCTGGGCCGCCTTGTCGGCGAAGTGGAGGCGGTACTCGCCCTCCTCCCAGCCGAACACCGAGTAGACGATCGCCTTCACCTGCTGGGCGACGTAGTAGAGCTTCTCCGTCTCCTTGAGCAGGCCCATCTCCGCGAGCACGTCGCCGGTGCGGTGGCCGGTGCGGTCGGCGGCGGCCTGGCACAGCTCGAGCTGGGCGTTCGTGATCTTCCCGACGCGGACGAGGAACGGGCCGAAGCGGTCGGCGATGAGGTTCGAGATCGCGAAGCAGGGCAGGCCGCGCTCGAAGAAGATGCTCTTCTTCACCTTCCCCTTCTGCAGCGTCAGCTCGCCCGTCTGCTGCGCGAGGTAGAACGCGGTGATGAGCTCGGGGAGGTTCTCCGCGAGCCGGCCCGAGGGCTCGAGCGGCCCCTTCGCGCGCTCCTCGCGCGCGATCGGGGCGGGCTGGGGCGACGGCGCGGCGCGGGGCGCGGGCGAGGACGGCGGGCGCGCCGGTCCGGCCATGGGACCCGCAGTGATCGTCTCGCCGCGGAGCACCGCCGAGACCTTCCCGTCCTCGGTCAGCACGACCCGGCCCGTGAGCTCCATCGCCTCGACCGGCTCGTCCGGCTCGACCGCCACCTCGACGTCGAAGTCGGTGAGCTCGGTCGCGGGCCTGCGCGCCGGCACCGGCGGGGGCGTGCTCCGGCCGGGCGAGGGGGCCGGGAGGAGCCCGCGGACGGCCTCGAGGAGCTTGCGGGCGTCGAACGGCTTCTCGAAGTACCCGGCCGCGCCGTGGAGCGTCCGCGCGTCGGTGGCCGCCCGGCCGCCCTTGAAGACGCCCGTCATGAAGATGAACGGGACGCCGGCGTTCTTGAGGCCGTGCGCGACGTCGTAGCCCATCATGTCCGGCAACAGCACGTCCACGATGGCGGCGGCGGGCTTCTCGGCCTGGAGCTTCTCGAGGGCGACCCGTCCCTTGCCGGCCTGGATCGCCGTCCACCCCTCGGACTCCATGAGCCGCGCCAGGAGCGTGAGCAGCTCCTGGTTGTCGTCCACGAGGAGGATCTTCGGGGGCATTGCCCGCGACCATACCTAGCGTAAGCCCCGTGATCAACGCTGGTTCTCCCCGGCCGGGTCCACACTTCAGGAGCCTTCCCCACCAGGCCGGTCCGCGCGGGACCTCGGTGCGTCTCGAGGTGAGGGCGCGTTGACAACCAGCTCTCACGACAAGTAAGCACCTTCGTACCCCGACTTTCTGCGGAGGTTCGAGAAATGAGAGCCGTGCGCGCTGCGATGCTTGCACCCCTGCTGCTGCTCCTGGGCGCCAAGTCCGACGAGATCCTGGTGGGCCACGTGGGGTCGATGACCGGGCAGGAGGCGACCTTCGGCGACTCGACGGACAAGGGGATCCGGCTCGCATTCGAGCAGCTCAACAAGAAGGGCGGCGTGAAGGGCAAGAAGCTCGTCCTCAAGACGCTCGACTCGCAGGGGAAGCCGGAGGAGGCCCAGGTCGCCGCCACGCGCCTCATCGTGAACGACAGGGTGGCGGTCCTCCTCGGCGAGGTCGCGTCCAGCCGCTCGCTCGCCATGGCGCCGGTCGCGGACACGAACAAGGTCCCGATGATCACGCCGGCCTCGACCAACCCCAAGGTCACGCTCGATCCGCAGGGCAAGACGCGCCGGTTCGTCTCGCGGATCTGCTTCATCGACCCGTTCCAGGGCACGGTGATGGCCAAGTTCGCCCGCGAGAACCTCAAGGCGACGAAGGTCGCGGTCCTCCGCGACGTCGGCAACGCCTACTCGGTCGGGCTCGCCGACTTCTTCGTCGAGGGGTTCAAGAAGATGGGCGGCACGATCGTCACCGACCAGAGCTTCAAGGCCGGGGACCAGGACTTCAAGGCGCAGCTCACCAAGATCCGCCAGGCCAACCCCGAGGCGATCTACGTTCCCGGCTACTACACCGACGTCGCCCTCATCGCCCGCCAGGTCCGCGAGCTCGGCATGAAGCAGCCGATGATGGGCGGGGACGGCTGGGACTCCGAGCAGCTGTACGAGATCGCCCAGGGCGCGCTCGACGGCTCGTACTTCTCGAACCACTACACCGTCGAGAGCCCCGATCCGCGCGTGAAGGAGTTCATCGCGACCTACGAGAAGGCGTACGGGACGAAGCCCGACGCGATGGCCGCCCTCGGCTACGACGCCGCCCTGATCGCCGCCGACGCGATGACCCGGGCGAAGGATCTCTCCGGCGCGGCGCTCGCCGACGCCATCGCCGCGACGAAGGGGTTCAAGGGCGTGACCGGCACGATCACCCTCGACCCCCAGCACAACGCGGTGAAGTCCGCGGTGGTCATCGCCATCAAGGACAACAGGCCGCGGTACGAGGCGACCGTGTCCCCGTAGCGCCCCGGCGGGCGGTCGCGCCCCGGCCGCCCGCCCCTCCGCCGATCCGGCGGCGCACGCCGTCCGCGCGAGCTCCACGTGACCGAATTCGTCCAGCACCTCGTGAACGGCGTCTCGGTGGGGACGATCTACGCCCTCATCGCGCTCGGCTACACGATGGTCTACGGCGTCCTGCGCCTCATCAACTTCGCCCACGGTGACGTCTACATGGTGGGCGCGTTCGCCGGCTACTACGCGGCCATGGTCGTGGGCGTCCGCGGGACCGCGACCACGCTCCAGGTCGCCGCCGTCACCATGGCCGCGATGCTCGTCTGCGGTGCGCTCGGGTTCGTGATCGAGC
This sequence comes from Pseudomonadota bacterium, assembly GCA_023428085.1. Classification (GTDB taxonomy): domain Bacteria; phylum Myxococcota; class Myxococcia; order Myxococcales; family Anaeromyxobacteraceae; genus Anaeromyxobacter. The sequence continues at coordinate 5,048 of JAEYZK010000011.1, read as the reverse complement.
GGTTCGCGTACCGGCCCCTCCGGCACCGCCCGCGCCTCACCGCGCTCATCACCGCCATCGGCGTCTCGTTCCTGCTCGAGTACGGCTTCCAGCTCAGCTTCAGGGGCTCGAGGTTCCCGCCCGGGCCGACGCCGCGGTTCTTCCCCCGGCTCCTCGAGGGTGGGGACACGGGGTGGCTCTCCGGCATGGGCGTGAGCCTCTCCCGCCTCGACCTGGTGAACTTCGGCGTCACCGTCGTGGTGATGCTGGTGCTCCAGTGGATCGTGTACCGGACGAAGTTCGGGACGGCGATGCGAGCGGTCTCGTTCGACTCCCAGGTGGCCGGGCTCATGGGCATCCCCGTGAACCGGATCATCTCCTGGACGTTCGTGATCGGGAGCGTGCTCGCCGCGCTCGCGGGGCTCCTCGTCGGGGTGACCCGCCCCCGGATCGACCCGCTCATGGGCCTCAACTTCGGCCTCAAGGCGTTCGTGGCCGCGGTGCTCGGCGGGATCGGCAGCGTCCCCGGCGCGATGCTGGGCGGACTGCTCCTCGGCATCGTCGAGGAGTACGTCGCCGGCTACCTGCTGTCGTCCTACCGCGAGGGGATCGCGTTCGGCGTGCTCATCCTCGTCCTCCTGGTGCGGCCCTCGGGCCTGCTCGGGAAGACGGCCGTGGAGAAGGTCTGATGGGCGCCGCGCGCACGGTCCTCCGCTCGTTCTTGCCCTTCCTCGTCGGGTTCCCGATCCTCCTCGCCGTCCAGTGGCTCCTCGACGCGAACGAGATGGGCACGGAGCAGCTCATCCTCATCAACGTCGCGATCAACGTCGTCCTGGCCGTCTCGCTCAACGTGGTGAACGGGTTCACGGGGCAGTTCTCCCTCGGCCACGCCGGGTTCATGGCGGTCGGCGCGTACACGGCCGCCAAGATCACGCTCACCTGGGCCGCCGAGCCCGTCGCGGGGCTCCCCCCGGGCGTCTCCGAGCAGCTCGTCTTCGCGCTCGCCCTCGCCGCGGCGATGGGGGCAGCCGCGCTCGCCGGCTTCCTCGTCGGCATGCCGTCCCTCCGCCTCCGGGGCGACTACCTCGCCATCGTGACCCTCGGGTTCGGCATGATCATCGTGTCGATCATCGAGAACGTGGAGCCGCTCGGGAGGGCGATCGGCCTCTCGGGGATCCCGCGGCTCACGACGGTCGTCTGGGCCGGCGTCGCCGTCATCGCCACGATCTCGATGGCGCGCCGGCTCGCCATCTCGACCCAGGGCCGGGCGCTCTTCGCGATCCGCGAGGACGAGGTGGCGGCCGAGGCGATGGGCGTGGACACGACCGGCTACAAGGTCCGCGCCTTCGTCATCTCCGCGGCGTTCGCCGGGCTCGCAGGCGGCCTCATGGTCCACCTCCTCCAGCTCGCGACGCCGCGCAGCTTCACGTTCATCCGCTCGTTCGAGGTGGTGGTGATGGTGGTGCTGGGGGGCCTCGGCTCGATCACCGGCTCGGTGCTCGCGGCCGCGTTCCTCACCATCGCGATCGAGCTCCTCCGCGAGTTCGACAAGTTCCGGATGGTCCTCTACGCGGTGATGCTCATCGGCCTGATGCTGCTCCGGCCGCAGGGGCTCTTCGGCACGCGCGAGCTCTGGGATCTCCCCCTGTTCCGGCGGCTGCCGTGGCGGAAGCTGGGCGTCACCCCCGGCGTCGAGGGTGCGTCGCCGACCGAGGTCCGGGACGACGAGGCGGGAGGCGACAGGTGAGCGAGCTCGTCCTGGAGGCCCAGAAGGTGACGATGCGCTTCGGAGGGCTCCGGGCCCTCTCCGGGTTCACCCTCTCCATGCGCGCGGGCGAGCTGGTCGGCCTCATCGGCCCGAACGGCGCCGGGAAGACGACCGCCTTCAACGCGCTCACGGGCGTCTACGTGCCCACCGAGGGTGAGGTCCGGGTGGGCGGGGTCCGCGTGAACGGGATGCGGCCGCACCAGATCTGCGTCCGGGGCGTCGCCCGCACGTTCCAGAACATCCGCCTGTTCAAGGAGCTCACCGCCCTCGACAACGTCCGGATCGCCTGCCACGCGGGCGCGGAGACCGGGTTCTTCGACGCGCTCTTCCTGACCGGGCACCACCGGCGGGAGGAGCAGCGGATCCGCGCGCGCGCCGAGGCGTATCTCGAGGTGATGGACCTCTCGCACCGCAGCGACGAGATCTCGAGGAACCTCCCCTACGGCGAGCAGCGCCGCCTGGAGATCGCCCGCGCGCTCGCCACCGGCCCGAAGGTGCTCTGCCTCGACGAGCCCGCCGCGGGCATGAACGCCTCGGAGAAGACGGACCTCATGGCCCTCATCCGCGAGATCCGCGCGAAGTTCGGGCTCGCCATCCTCCTCATCGAGCACGACATGCGGGTCGCGATGGGCGTCTCGGAGCGGATGATCGTGCTCGACCACGGCGTCACGATCGCGGAGGGGAGGCCGGAGGAGATCCGGCGGAACCCCAAGGTCATCGAGGCGTACCTGGGCGACGCCTACCTGGAGGAGAAGCACATCGCAGTGCCGGCGAGCGGCCCGGAGTCCGCGTCGTGACCCCCCCCGAGCTGCTTCGCATCCAGGACCTCTCGGTCCACTACGGCGCCATCCAGGCGCTGCGCGGCGTCTCGCTCGTGGTGCCCGCGGGCGAGGTGGTCGCCCTCATCGGCGCCAACGGCGCGGGCAAGACCACCACCCTGCGCGCCGCCTCCCGGATGATCCGGTCGAGCGCCGGCGCGATCCACTTCCGGGGCGAGGAGGTGAGCCGCTTCGCCTCCAACGACCTCGTCGCGCGCGGCCTCGCCCACGCGCCCGAGGGGCGCGGGATCTTCCTGAACCTGACGGTGAAGGAGAACCTCGACCTGGGCGCGTACCTCCGCACGGACCGCGACGGCATCCTCGACGACGAGCGGAAGGTCTACCGGCTCTTCCCGCTCCTCCAGGAGCGCCGCTCGCAGGTGGCCGGGACGCTCTCCGGGGGCGAGCAGCAGATGCTCGCCGTCGCGCGCGCCCTGATGAGCCGGCCGAAGCTCCTGCTCCTCGACGAGCCGTCGCTCGGGCTCGCGCCCCAGGTGGTCGAGCGGATCTTCGGCGTGCTCCGCGAGGTGAACCAGGAGGGCGTGGCGCTCCTGCTGGTCGAGCAGAACGCGCACAAGGCGCTCCAGCTCGCCCACCGGGCGTACGTGCTCGAGACCGGGAGCGTCGCCATGACGGGCACGGGGCGCGAGCTCCTCGCCTCGCCCGCGGTCCGCAAGGCGTACCTGGGGGAGTAGCCGCGTCGGCGGGGGGTCGCGGGCGGGTCGTCCCGCGCCGAAGCCGGTCGCGGCCCTCAACCTCGTGGTCGAGCGGGAGGGCGCGCCGGGCCTCGGCGTCGCGCTGGGGAAGCCGCACCTGTGGCCGCGGCTGGTCCTCGAGGTCGCGCTCCTCCTCGTCGCGGTCCTGCGGCCGCCGGGGGTGCCGGTCTCGACGTGGATCCCGGCGCCCGCGGGCGCGTACCGGCTGGAGGTGGAGGCGGAGTGTCCGCCGCGGTGAGCGCCGGCTCCGGGTGAATCCCGATCGTCCGCTCGCGTCGCGTCACTCCAGCGCGCGGAGGAACGCCTCGTCCTGCGCGAGCTCCTCGGCGCTGCGCCGGATCGCCTCGTTGAAGGACGAGACGTCGCTCAGCGTCCGGCCGCGCCCGGAGGCCGTGGCGCGCTTCTCGCCGGAGTAGAGCACCTTTCCGCTCGCCGCCTCGGTGAGCGTCCACCGCAGGCGGAGCGTCGCGCCGTAGCCCCAGCCGCCGGCGTCCACGAACGCGTCGTCGATCTCGCAGCTCAGCGTGCGACGCGGATCCCCGACGTCGAACCCCATCGCCTCGAGCTCGGCGCGGATGCCCGTGCGGACGTACGCCTCCAGGCTCGGCTGGTAGGAGGCCAGCCCGATCCCGCGGGGATCCACGAGCGTCGGCGCGTCCTCGGGCTCGGGCTCGCTGGCCGTGCTCACCATCCCGGAGGCGCGCTGCTTGGCGGCGCTCGTCTCCCGTCGCTTCGAGACCTCCCGCGCTGCGGCGTACCCGAACTCGGGCGACAGCGCGAACCTCCCCGCCCCATGAACGGTCGAGCCCGGCACGTACTCCTTGGCGTCGATCACCCGCGCCGAAGGCGGGAGCTCGGGACCCTGCAGCGCGGGGCACCCCGGGAAGAGCCCGTCGCCCTGCATCCGCTTCACGATCGCGTCCACGAAGGCGTCGGCTCCCCTCGCGAAGTCACGCCGGGACACCGCGCCGGAAGGGGCGACGCGAGCCTCGGACTCCCAGAGCGTGCGGACGTCGTCCAGCTCGTCGTCCAGGTCTGCCGCGGGACGGGCCGATGGGTGGAAGGCGATGCGGAGCGGAGCGGGCGTCTCCGGTGAGGACCGGATCGAGCCGGGCGCGTCCCGCAGCGAGACGGCGATCGTGGCGTTCATCAAGCGTTGGTTCTGATCCACGAGGACGCTCTTGTACCCGATGGTCAGGACCGCGTCGGGGCGGAACTGCGCCGCCGCGGCCGCGATCTCCCGCCGCGTCTGCAGGCCGCCCACGGCGGAGCCGGTGATCTCCACGCCACAACGGCCGAGCGCCGCGGCGAGCCGGAGCTCCAAGGCCTTCTCGAACGGGAGGCCGAGCGTCGAGCCCGCTTCGCCATCCAGACCGGAGAGCACGAAGATGCGCTTCGGCGAACTCGATGCGTCCGGGTGCTTCCGGCTCACGACCACGGTGCTCACCGGCGTGCACGCGAGCGCGAGCATCGACACGGCGACCGTCCACGCACGTACGTTCTTCAAGGCTTCCCCTCCGGCGGCGTTCGGCGAGTGGTCCAAGCGGACCACGGACGGCCCGGCAAGTCCAGCCCCGGTTCGCCGGGCGCCCGAGCGCGGCCGGCGGTCGCGTCTCAGACCGTGAACTCGTTCGCGATGCCGGAGATGCGGGTGGCGGTCTCGGCGACGTGCTGGGAGGAGAGCTCGAGGGCGCGGATGCGGCCGATGGTCTCCTCCATGCCCTTGTCGAGGTCGCGCATGGCGGCGGCGATCTGGCCGATGCCGGT
>JAEYZK010000401.1 GCA_023428085.1 Pseudomonadota bacterium | reverse complement strand
GGCGGAGGGGGCGGGCCCGGCGGGTCTCGCCTCCGGGGCCGGCGGGACGACGGGCTCCGGCGCAGGAGAGGACGGCGGCGTCGCCGCCACCGGCTCCCGCGGGGCTGCCCCGCGCGCGAACGGGTCGTTCCCGAGCACCGCGCGGGCGGGGCGCGTCTGCTTGTTCCGGACGGTGCCGGTGCGCGCGCGGCGGGGCTTCGCCTTCTTCTTCGGACCGGCCATGTTCCCCTAGTAGACGCGCCCCACGGTGGGCGTCAAAGGGCAAGAAGGGAGCCTCGGGACGTGTCCGGGCGGGGCTCGGGCTCGTTCACGGGACGGGCTCTTCCGTGCTACCAACTCCACCCCATGCCCCGCATCCAGGTGCTCCCGCCCGGGCTCGTGAACCAGATCGCCGCCGGCGAGGTCGTGGAGCGCCCCGCCTCGGTGGCGAAGGAGCTGCTCGAGAACGCGCTCGACGCGGGGGCGACGGCGATCACGGTGGAGGCCGAGGAGGGAGGGCTCGGCCTCATCCGCGTCTCGGACGACGGGAGCGGGATGGGGCCCGACGACGCGCGGCTCGCCCTGGAGCGGCACGCCACCTCGAAGCTCCGCGACGCCGAGGGCCTCTCGGCGATCGCCACGATGGGCTTCCGCGGCGAGGCGCTCCCGGCCATCGCCTCGGTGTCGCGGTTCCGGCTGGACACGTCCGCCGGCGTGGACGGGGCGGGGACCCGCATCGTCGTCGAGGGCGGCGCCCTCGTCGAGGAGGCGCCCGCGGCCCGGACCCGGGGGACCACGGTCGAGGTGCGGGACCTCTTCTTCAACACGCCCGCGCGGCGGAAGTTCATGCGCGCGCCGGCGACCGAGGCGGGCCACCTCACGGAGGCGGTGGTCCGGACGGCGCTGGGTCGGCCCGACGTGGGGTTCACGGTCCGTTCGGGGGGCCGCACCGTGCTCGCGGCGCGACCGGGCGAAGGGCTCGCGGAGCGGGCCGCGCATGCGCTCGGGCGCGAGGCGGCGCGCCACCTCGTCCCGGTGGACGGCCGGCGGGCCGACGTCCGGGTGCACGGGCTGCTCTGCTCGCCGGATCACTCGGAGCCGACGGGCCGCGGGCTGTACCTGCTCGTGAACGGCCGCTACGTGCGCGACCGCGGCGCGGCGCACGCGGTCCTCCGGGCGTTCGCGGGCACGTTGCCGCCGGGCCGCCACCCGGTGGGCGTGCTCCAGATCTCGCTGCCGCTCGATCGGGTGGACGTGAACGTGCACCCGCAGAAGCTCGAGGTCCGCTTCGCCGACGGGCGCGAGGTGTTCGACGCCATCTTCCACGCGGTCGCCGGCGCGCTTCGCACGGCGCCGTGGCTCGGGAGCCGCGGCGCGACGGCGCCCACCGGCGGGGGGCCGGCCGCGGGCGCCTCCTCCGGCTGGGACGCGGCGCGCGCCGCGGACGTGCTCTCGTTCGCGCGGGAGGGGCTGCCCGCGCCCGAGAGCGGCGTCACGCTGCCCCTGCCGGACGCCGGCCCTGCGCTCGCGTTCCCGCGCGCCGCCCCGGGCCCGGAGCCGGCCGCGCCGCACGGCTACTTCGGGCGGCTCCGCTACATCGGCCAGCACGCGCGCACGTACCTCCTCTGCGAGGCGCCGGGCGGCACCCTCGTGGTCATCGACCAGCACGCGAGCCACGAGCGGGTCCTGTTCCAGCGGCTCCGGGAGGCGTTCCGCGGCCGCACGCTCGCCGTGCAGCCGTACCTCCTCCCGCAGATCGTGACGCTCGCGCCGGCGGTCGCCCGGGCGCTCGAGGGCGGGCTCGGCGAGCTCGCCCGGGTCGGGCTCGAGGTCGAGCCGTTCGGCGGCGACAGCTTCGCCGTGAAGGGCGCGCCGGCGCTGCTCTCCGGCGTGGACGCGGCGGCCCTCCTCGGCGATCTCGCGGGGCAGCTCTCGGACGTCGAGCGCGGCGGCGCGGTGGACGAGGCGTTCCACGACGTGCTCGCGACGATGGCGTGCCACGCGGCCGTCCGGGCGCACCAGGACGTCGCGCCCGAGGAGGTGCGCGCGCTCCTCGACGCCCTGGACGTGATCGACTTCAAGGCGCGCTGCCCGCACGGCCGCCCGGTGGTGTTCGAGCTCCCGCTCGCCGAGATCGAGAAGCAGGTGGATCGGCGCTGAGGCGCTGCGGCCACACCGACGCAAGACGTCGTCATGCGCGGGGCTGAACGGAATCCGGTTTGTCTCGCCAACGGCAGGATTCTTTCATCTTCGGAACCCCCTTCGAGGGTGCAGGCTGTAGGAGTTGGCGATGGCGGACTTGCAAGAAGTACCGGCGTCACCGTCTCCCCGGCTGCCCAGGTTCGTCGTGCCCGGCGCGCGAGTAGCCGATCAGCGGTGTCCGCGGCACAGGCACGAGCGATGCACAGGGATCGAGCCGTGCGTGGCGCGATCACAGGCAAGGATGTCCTCATCCACTCGTTGACGATCCTCCGGCTCTGGGGACCGAGCGTGTACATCCGCTGCCTGCGCGCCGTGGTCCGCCGGGAGCGGTGCACGTTCCTGGGGGTCCTCTCCTCGGCCGAGCACACGACGCGCGCTTGATCCGCGTCCGGGCGTGCTCGACGTGGCGCGCCGGCCGGCCTCGTGGCACATTCGCCGGCCGTGCCTCCGCGGGATCCACGTTACAGACCCTTTCGTACGGCCCTCTGGGGCCTGTACTTCGCCGCGATCGTCCTGACGCTCGTGGTCCTGCTCTCCAGCATCGTGAAGCACCTGCGGGGCCCGCACCGCCCGCCCCACACCGGGGCGCTGCCCACCCGCGCGATCCTGCGGGTGTGCGTCTCCGAGCTCGACGGCCTGCACCGCGAGCAGAACGCCCGCGCGTGGCGCCTCGGCGAGGAGATCGGGACCGAGGGCGCGATCCCGCGGTGGGAGGCCTGGGCGCGCGATTGGGAGCAGCGAGTGGACGACCTCTCGGACCGCTGCCGGCTCGACGCCTCGGAGCCCGACCCGCAGGGCTTCGGCGGCCGCGCCGAGCTCGCCCGCGCACGCGACGCCGTCCTCGGCTTGCACCGCGCCTACCGCGCCCAGGTGAACCGCTTCGCGCAGGACGAGGTGAGCGCCGCGCGGGACGCGGCGGTGGCGCTCGAGCAGGCGAAGGACGCGCTCCGGCGGAGCCCGTGAGCGGAGTCGGGAGGGGCGGCCTTCGACTCCGGGCGCGCTGCGCGCGCCCCACGCTCAGGCTGAGCGGGAGATGGGTTGGGGGTCGGCACGCCCCGCTTCACAACGGGCAGGGGACCTCGGCGGACGGGGGCACGTTCACGAAGACCCACCGGTAGGTCTGGGTCTCGAACTGCACGGACCCGTCGCGCAGGGCGGTCCGGTACGGGAACGGCGTCGGCGAGTCCGGGGCGCAGAGCTCGACGAAGTCGGCGGCGCCGTCGAAGCGGTTGGACACCACGAGCTCGACGACGTGGACGGCGCCGGGGGCGTCCGCGGCGCCGCCCCCCACGACCGGGAGGTGATCGTACGGCCGGAACGGGTACGCGGGTACCTGGCGCAGGGTGGGATCGGAGGCCTCGTCGCCCGGCCCCTGGATCACCGACTGCGGTCGCGCCGGCGTGCACGCGCTGCTGTTGCGCGGGTCGTAGTCCACGAACCAGCGCGCGGTCACGGGCTCGGTGGTGTTCGTGTCGATGAGCGAGGCCGCGAGCTCGTAGCTCGGGTCGGTGGGGCAGCCGGCCGGGACGCGGATGAGCGCCTCGCGGCGCTCGAGCTGGTCCATGAGGATGCGGGGCGGCGTGACCGCGCCCGGCGGGTAGTCGGGCAGCGGCTGGGGCAGGGGACAGCCGGCGATCAGCAGCAGCGCGACGGCCGCGGCGATCGGGCGACGCCCGGGGCGGGCGGGTCGGGTCACGCGAGCTCCTCGGGATCGGCGGAGGGCGGCACCCCCCGGCGCTCCGCCTCGGCCTTCTCGAGGTGGCGGAAGATGGTGCGGGGATCGACGCCCAGGTCCTTGGCGGTCTTGGTCCGGTTCCCGCCGTTCCGCTCCAGGACGTCGTTGATGTACCGCTTCTGGAACTCCTCCTTCGCCTGCGCGAGCGGGAGGATGGGCTCGAGGATCTCCGGGCGGAGATCGAGATCCTCGGCCGAGACGAGGGCGCGGTCGGCGAGGACCACCGCCTTCTTGACCCGGTTCTCGAGCTCCCGGATGTTCCCCGGCCAGCCGTACTTGCGCATCGCCACCAGCGCACCCGGGGTGAACCCGCGCACCCGCACGTCGAACTCCTTCGCGTACTTCTGGAGGAACCAGCGGGCGATCACCACGACGTCGTCGTCGCGCTCGCGGAGCGGCGGGAGCCCGATGGCGACGACGTTCAGCCGGTAGTAGAGGTCCTCGCGGAAGGCGCCGCGCTTGATCTCGTCCTCGAGCACCTTGTTCGTGGCCGCGATCACCCGGAGGTCCACGGGCTCGGGCCGGGAGTCCCCGACCTTCGTGACGGCGCGGTCCTGGAGCGCGCGCAGGATCTTCACCTGGAGCGCGGGCGGCATGTCGCCGATCTCGTCGAGGAACAGCGTCCCGCCGTGCGCGGCCTGGAACTTCCCGAGCCGGGTGGCGATGGCGCCCGTGAAGGCCCCCTTCACGTGGCCGAAGAGCTCGGACTCGAGGAGCGCCTCGGGGATGGCGCCGCAGTTCACCGCCACGAACGGGCCCTGCGCCCGCGGGGAGCGGCGGTGGATCTCGCGCGCCACCACCTCCTTCCCGGTGCCGGTCTCGCCCGTGACGAGCACCGAGATGTCGGTGGCGGCGACCTTCTCGATGCGCCGGTAGACCTCGCGCATCGACGCGCCCGAGCCGATGAGATCGCCGTACTGGCGCGAGGAGACCGCCTCGCGCAGCGTGAGGTTCTCCCGCCGGAGGGAGTCGAGCAGCATCGCGTTCTGGACGAGGAGCGACGCCTGCGCGGCGAACACGGTGAGCGCCTCGAGCGCCCGGTCGTCGAAGAGCGAGACGACGTCGTCGTTGCCGAGGTAGATGACGCCGAACACCTCGCCCTTCTGCATGATCGGGGCGCAGAGGACGGAGCAGAGCTTCAGGTTCACCACGGACGAGGAGCCGGACCACTCGGCGTCGTGCAGCGCGTCCGCCACGACGAGGGGCCTCCGCGACTCGACCACGCGGCGGATGATCGAGTCCGAGACCCGATCCATCGCGCCCTCGATCGCCTCGCGCGCGAGGTTGCGCGAGGCCTTGACGCTCATCTCCCCGTCCTCGAGCAGGATGAGGAACCCCTTGTCGGCGTGGGTGACCTCGAGGAGCGCCTCGAGCAGCTCGTCGAGGAGGCGCGCGAGATCGGTGGCCGCGAGCAGCCGCTCCGAGAACCGGACCAGCGTCTCGAGCGCGAGGAGCCGTCCGCCCGTCGCGGCGCGGGGAGCCTCCGCGCGCGGGGCGGGGTCGAACGAGAGCTCGCTCGCGCCCACCCGGATCCGGTCCCCCGGCCCGAGCCGCGAGGAGGAGCGGCGCCGGCCGTTCACGGTCATGTCGGCGCCGTCGTGGGCGGCGGCCTCCCAGGTCCGGCCGTCGAAGTGGATGTGGAGCGCGGTCGGCGGGAGCGCCGCGTCGGCGAGCACCACGTCGTTCTCGGGATCGGGGCCCACGCTGGTGATCCGCTTCACCAGCTCGGCCTCACGCTCGGCGCCGTCCGGACCGCGGATGATGAGCTTGGGCATGCCGGGGTCGCCTCAGAACGTCCAGCCGAGCTTCAGGGTCGCGCCCTTGGCGCCCGGGGCGATCTCGGTCTCGACCAGCGGGACGTAGTTGTGGTGCGCGTCCCAGACGCCGTAGGCGTAGAGGGCCCAGAACGCACCCGCGGTGGCGTACTTGAGGGTGTCGAGCTGCCGCAGCAGGCGGCGGTCGGCGTCGCTGTAGGGCGGCCGCGAGCAGCCCGCCTGCCCGGCGACGCAGTTGCGTTGCCGGTCCTGGGCGATCTGGTTGTGGAGCAGGAAGGCGGTGATGTTGGCGGCGCCGAGCAGGACCTGCCCGGCCGCGATGGAGGTCCCCTTGCTCTTGTGGCCGTTCTGGAACTGGCCCGCGCCGAGCGGCAGCCAGTTGAAGAAGTAGTGGTGGCGCTCGACGCGGACGATGCGCGCGGGCGGGCCGTGGCGGGCGAGATCCTCCGCGAGCAGCCGCCGCTTGGCCTCGTCGGCGAGGCGCTGCTCGGCCTGGAGCGCCCGCTTGCGCTCGCGGAGCGGTCCGAGCGCCGGCTCGTGCTCTTTCTTCACCCGGTCGAAGAACTCGACGATCGCCGGCGGGACGAGGAACGGGTCGAGCGAGAAGTCGGGGTCGTGGGAGAGCAGGTTGACGAAGGCGGAGCGGGCCTGGGCGAGGTCGCCGAGGTGGTACTCGGAGATGCCCAGCACCCGGTACGCGTCCACGAACTCGGCCTCGGTGAGGTCCGGATCGCCGGCGAGGAGCTGGCGGAGCGTGCCCGCGGCGTCGGCGTACGCGCCGAACTCGAACCGATCGCGGGCGCGCTTCAGCTCGGGCGGGGCGGCGAGCGAGAGCGCGAGCAGCAGGGGGACGGCGTGCGTCACGGCGGGACCTCCGTCTCGGGCGCAGCCACGGTCACCTCGGCGCCGGCGCGGAGCCGGACCGCGATCTCGCGCGGCGGCCCCTCGGGCGGCTCGAGGCCGATGCGCGCGGTGGCCTCGTACGGGTTCTCGGCGTCGGCCGGGAGCGGGATCGCGAACGGCGCGCGCTGCGAGTCGCCGGCGGTGCCGAACGGCTTCCCGTCCACGAGGACGCGGGTGGCGGGCTCGCCCTGGATCCGCAGCCGCGCCGGGCGCGGCTCGAGCGGGATGCGGAGCTCACCCGCCCGCTGGGCCTCGGCGGCGCTGAGCTGCTTCACGAAGGGGACGCAGCAGGCGTGCTCGATCTGGATGGTGTGGACCCCGGGGCCGATCGCGAACCGGACCTGCTGCTGGCCGCGCGCCACCTCGACGCCGTCGAGCAGCGCGCGCTCCGCGTAGGGTCGGACGAAGACGGCGAGCGGGACGGTGCCCGCGGCAACGCGCGGCGGGCCGTCCTTCGGGGGCCGCGGCGGGCGCGGCGCCCGCGAGGCGGCGACACCGGCGGTGGAGGGC
>JAEYZK010000368.1 GCA_023428085.1 Pseudomonadota bacterium | reverse complement strand
CCCAACCGGACCTCACGTCTTCGCGCGCGTATCGACTCCCCCGCCGCGCGCCCGAGGTAGCGAAGCGGGGGCCGGGCGGAGGCGCGGAGGCGGCGTACGGCCCCGGCTCGGATCTGCGCCCGCTCGTGCTTCGACAAGCTCAGGATGAGCGGCTGCTCGAGATGCGCTCGACCTCGCCTCTCGGGCCTCGAAGGCCGATTCCTTCACACTCTCTCAGGGAACCAGGAGGCCGATTCCTTCACATTCTCTCAGCGCGCCGCCGGGCGCGGCGCCGCCCGCACCAGCTCGCGGATCCGCTCGAGATCGACCGGCTTCACGACGTGCGCGTCGAACCCGTGCTCGCGGGCGCGGATCCGATCCGCCTCCTGCCCGTACCCGGTCACCGCCACGAGGTGACACCGGAGGCCGCGTTCGCGCAGCCGGTGCGCGAGCTCGTAGCCGTTCATCACCGGCAGCCCGATGTCGAGGAGCGCGACCTCCGCCTCGAACCCGCCGGCGATCTCGAGGGCGCCGGGCCCGTCGTAGGCGACGCGGACGTCGTGTCCCTGAAGCCGGAGCCCTTCGGCCAGGAGCTCGGCCGCGTCCCGGTTGTCGTCCACCACGAGCACCCGCCTCCCGGCGCCGCGCGCGCGCGCGGCGGGCTCCGTGCCGGCGCCGGCGACGTCGGGGATCGCCGGCGCGGGCCCGAGGGGCAGCTCCACGATGAACTCGCTCCCGTGCCCGGGCCCGGCGCTGCGCGCCTCGACCCGGCCGCCGTGCGCCAGCGTGAGCGCCTTCACCAGCGCCAGGCCCAGCCCCAGCCCGCCCTGCGCCCGATCCAGCCGGCGGTCGCCCTGCACGAACAGGTCGAAGACGCGCGCCAGGAGGTCGGCCGGGATCCCGATCCCGCGATCCGCGACGCTCACGCGGACCGCGGCGCCCCTCCGCTCGGCCCGGACGGAGATCCGCCCGCACGCCGGCGTGTACTTCGCAGCGTTGGTGAGGAGGTTCGAGAACACCTGCACGAGGCGCTCCTCGTCCCCCTCGAGGACCAGGCCCGCGGGGATCGCGAGGTCGAGCTGGTGCGCGCGCTCCTCGAGGAGCGGGCTCGCGACCTCGATCGACCGGGTCAGGACCTCGCGCAGGTCGAGCGCGGTCCGCTCGAGCTTCACCGCTCCGCGCGTGATCCGGGAGACGTCGAGCAGGTCGTCCACGAGCCGGATCATGTGGCGCGCCTGCCGCTCGATGGCCGCGAGCTCCGGGGCGGAGCCGTCGCCGCCGCGCTGCGCGAGGATCTGGACGCCGGTGAGGATGGGCGCGAGCGGGTTGCGGAGCTCGTGCCCGAGCATCGCCAGGAACTCGTCCTTGGCCCGGACCGCCGACTCGGCGGCGCGCCGCAGGACCGCCTCGCGCTCGGCCTCCTCCTTCTGCGCGGCCTCGAGGGCGCGGGCGCGCTCCTCGCTCGCGCGGAGCGCGTCCTCGGCCCGCTTCCGCTCCGTGATGTCGATGGTGAGCGACATCGCCGCCTCGACGCCGCCCGGCCGGCGCAGGGGGCCGAAGTGGGTCAGGAGCGTGCGCCCGTTCCAGACGGACTCGTGCGGCACGGTCTCGCCGGCGAGCGCCCGCCGGAACAGCGCCGCGGTCCGCGCCCCGACCTCGCCCGGGAGCACCTCGACCACCCGCCGCCCCTCCAGCGTCCGATCGAAGCCGATCGCCGTGAGGAGCTCCCCCTCGGCGACGAGGTACTTCAGCTCGCGATCGACGACGCAGAGCGCGGCGCCCGGGATGCCCCCGGCGACCCCGCGGAACAGCGCCTCGCTGCGGTCGCAGGAGTCCTGCGCCGCGACGCGGCCCGTGACGTCGTGCCAGATGACGACCGCACCGGTGACCCGGCCGCGGGCCCGGAGCGGGCGCGCGGTCACGGACTGCGCGTGCGCGCGGCCGTCGGCGCCGAGGACCTCGAGGATCCAGTCGTGCACCCGTTCGCCGCGGAGCGCGCGCTGCTCCGGGAGCTCGTCGAGGCGGAGCGGCGGCCCACCCCGGCGCCGGACCTTCCGCGCGCGGGTCAGGTGATCCGCGAAGCCCTCCGCCCCGAGCGCGACCGGGTCGGCCCCGAGGACCTCCAGCGCCGCGAGGTTGGCGCGGGCGGGGCGGCCCTCGCCGTCGAACACGACGACCGCATCCTCCAGCGCCTCGAACACCGCCTCGAGGCTCGGGGCGCCCTCGCGCGGGAGCTCCGCGGCGGCGGCCCAGCGGCTCCGCGCGCGATCCTCCGTCGAGGTCGCGCGTGCGGGTTCGCGGGCGGGTTCGAGGTTCCGGTGGGACATGGGCTCCTGGGCTTCGGCTCCTGGGCCTCGGGGGAGTGGCCCCGTCGAGGTACCAACGGCCCAACGGTATTCATGCCCGGTGCGGGTGAGAACGGGGCGGCACCAACTCGTGCGGGGCGTCGTGCGCCTCCCTGCCGGCCTTGCCCCGCGCGCGCGTGACATACGGCCTCGTTCACCATCGTTCCCTGTCGTTCACTGTCGGTCGCCGTAGGGCGCGGCGCGCCCACGCGCCGCCCGCAGGGCGGCCATCCGCCCAAGGTGAAACGCCCCGCCGGGGACGAGCTGATGGCGCACCCGTCCCACATATCGGGGACCTCAACCACTACCCTGGAGGTCTCACGTGGCGGCGATCCGACGAGCACGGGCGGTCTGGACCGGCGATCTGGTGAAGGGCAAGGGCGTCACGACGGCGGAGAGCAGCAACCTGTTCAAGGAAGCCCCCGTGAGCTGGGCGGCGCGCACCGAGAGCTCGGACGGCAAGACGAGCCCGGAGGAGCTCCTCGCCGCGGCGCACGCGAGCTGCTTCTCGATGGCGCTCTCCGCCGGCCTCGGCAAGGCGGGCACGCCGCCGGAGCGGCTCGAGGTGACCTGCGCGGTCACCTTCGACCAGGTCGGCGGCGGGTGGAAGGTGAAGTCGTCCGCGCTGGAGGTGAAGGGCAAGGTCCCCGGCGTCGACGCCGAGGCGTTCCAGAAGGCCGCCGAGGGCGCAAAGGACGGCTGCCCGATCTCGCAGGCCCTCAAGGGCAACGTCGAGCTCTCGGTGAAGGCGACGCTCGAGAGCTAGCGCCGAACGGCGCCCATTCGCCGCTCGCCCTTCGACAGGCTCAGGGCGAGCGGCACTCTCTGGTCCGCCCGCCGCGCTCCGCTCCTCAGCGGAGCGACTCGAAGAAGCTCATCACTCCCTTGTAGACCCAGCTCGGCACCTCGTGGCCGCCTTCGAACTGGCACCACACGACGGGGTGGCCCGCGGTGCAGCCCTGGTACGCGCGGCACGGGGCCGGCTCGACCGCCGACGTCCCCGACCCGCAGCCGTTCACGCCGAGCCAGTACGTCCGCGCCTCCACGCCCTGCGCGAGCGGCACAGGATCGTCGTTGGTCCCGTGCGCGAACCAGGCCGCGGCGGGCTTCTGGTTGCAGGTCGTGGACCACGGCATCCCGCCGGAGAGCGGCGCCACCGCGCGCACCACCCCCGCCCGCGCGCAGCCGACGGTGTTGCTCATGTAGCCGCCGTAGCTGAACCCGGTCGCGAACACGCGCTGCTCGTCCACGCACGCGCGCGTCTTCACGTGCGCCAGCAGCGCGTCGAAGAAGGCCACGTCGCGTCCCTTCGTGTTGGGCCAGCCGGTGCTCCCGCCGGAGTCGGCGAGCCCGTCCGGATAGACGAAGATCCCCGGGCGCGTGGCATTCTCCTCGAACTTCATCCACTTCTTGTACCCCTCGCCGGTCCCGCCGGCGCCGTGGAAGACGAAGTAGATGGGGAGCCGCAGGCCGGCCTCGGCGGTCGGGAGCACGAGCACGAACGTGCGCCGGACGCCCGCGACGTTGATGCTCCCTTTCGTCACGCCGGGCGCCGGGGCGGCGTCGCACCCGCCCGTGCCGGGGTCGGTCCCGGGATCCGGGTTGGACGCGGGCGTCGAGAGATCGGCGCCACACGCGAGGAGAAGACCGAGGGCGATCCCGGCGAGTCGGTTCACGGCGCAATCCTCCAGGCGAGGGACACGAGGAGACCACAGGCGCAGCGATCTGTCAGCGCCCACACCGAAGGTGAAAGACGACATCCGCGCGAACTCCGCGAGCGGCGGCTCGTTTTCTCCCTTCAGCGACCGCTGGTGCGGGCCACGGGGGACGCCCGCCCGCCTGCGCGGCAAGGCGTCGCACGAGCCTTCAGCGGATCCGCTCCCCTCACCCGGGATCGCTCGCCGCGCGGCGGAGAAAGCCGGGCGAGCTGTCACCCCCGCGGGGTAGTATCCGCGCTTCCGTGAGCCTCCCCGCCCCGCCAGACGGCGTCTCCAGTGGACCGGGCCCGACGCGGCACGGGGCCGGCGCCCCCAGGCTCGAGCTCCGGCACGTGACCAAGCGCTTCGGCCACGTGGTCGCCAACGACGACGTCGCGCTGGTGGTCGCGCCCGGCGAGATCCACGCCGTCCTCGGCGAGAACGGCGCCGGCAAGTCCACGCTGATGAAGGTCATCTACGGCGCGGTCCACCCCGACGCCGGCGAGCTGCTCTGGGACGGGAAGCCGGTCCGGATCGACAGCCCCCACGACGCGCGCGCGCTGGGCATCGCGATGGTCTTCCAGCACTTCTCGCTGTTCGAGACGCTGACCGTCGCCGAGAACATCTGGCTCGGGCTCCCCCGCGCGACGAAGCTGCGCGACGTCGAGGAGCGGATCGAGGCCAAGGCGCGCGCCTACGGGCTCGAGGTCGATCCCACCCGCCACGTCCACGCCCTCTCCGTGGGCGAGCGCCAGCGCGTCGAGATCGTCCGCGCGCTGCTCGGAGAGCCGCGGCTCCTCATCCTCGACGAGCCGACCTCGGTGCTCACGCCGCAGGCCGTCGAGAAGCTGTTCGTCACGCTGCGCCAGCTCGCCGCGACGGGCTGCTCCATCCTCTACATCAGCCACAAGCTCGACGAGATCCGCGCCCTCTGCCACCGGTGCACGGTGCTCCGCGGCGGGAAGGTGGTCGGCGCGACCGATCCGACGAAGGAGACGATCGCGGGCCTCTCGCGCCTCATGATCGGCGCCGACCCGCCGCGCGTCGTCCGCGCGCCGCCCCACCCGGGCGTCCTGGCGCTGCACGTGCTCGACCTCTCGCTGCCGCAGGTGGACCGGTTCGGCGTGCCGCTCGACCGCGTGACCCTGGAGGTGCGCGAGGGCGAGATCGTCGGCATCGCCGGCGTCTCCGGGAACGGGCAGCAGCAGCTCCTCGCGGCGCTGTCGGGCGAGGACCCGCGGGCGCCCGCGAACGCGGTCCGGCTCTTCGGGACGCCGATCGGGCGGATGGGCTCGGGGGCGCGGCGGCGGCTCGGGCTGCACTTCGTCCCGGAGGAGCGGCTCGGGCGCGGCGCGGTCCCGGGGCTCTCGCTCGCCCAGAACCTGCTCCTGACCCGGCGCGAGGCGATCCGGGGCTTCGGCTGGATCGACCGGGGACACCTGCACGGCCAGACGAAGGGCATCCTCGGCCGGTTCCGCGTCGCCGCCCCCGGCACCCGCGCCGCCGCCCGCAGCCTCTCGGGCGGCAACCTCCAGAAGTACATCGTGGGGCGCGAGATCGACGCGGTGCCGAAGGTCCTCATCGTCGCCCAGCCGACCTGGGGCGTGGACGTGGGGGCGGCGGCGCAGATCCGGGGCGAGCTCGTCGCGCTGCGCGACGCCGGCTGCGCGGTGCTCGTCGTCTCCGAGGACCTCGACGAGCTGTTCGAGGTGAGCGACCGGCTGTACGTGATCGCGCGCGGGCGGCTCTCGCCCTCCGTGCCGGCGGCGGAGGCCACGGTGGAGCAGGTCGGGCAGTGGATGAGCGGGCTCTGGGAGGCCCAGGCGCAGCCCGCGCCGGGAGCCAGCGCGTGATCCTCCGCCTCGAGACCCGCCAGGCGCCGTCGCGCCTCATGACGCTCCTCTCGCCGCTGGCGGCCCTGGTCGTGACCGTGGCCGTGGCGAGCGTGCTGTTCGTCTCGCTGGGGACCGATCCCGTCCGCGCGCTCGAGGTGTTCCTGCTCGGCCCGTTCACGAGCCTCCGCCAGGTGGGCGAGCTCGCCCTCAAGGCCACGCCCCTCATCCTGATCTCGCTGGGGCTCGCGCTCTGCTTCCGCACCAACGTCTGGAACATCGGCGCCGAGGGCCAGTACCTCTTCGGCGCGATCGGCGGCGGCGGCCTGGCGATGTGGGTCACGACGCACGAGCTCCCCGTCACGCCCTGGGTCTTCTTCCCGTTCGTCCTCGTCGCCGGCGCCCTCGCCGGTGCGGCCTGGGCCGCGGTGGTCGCCTGGCTCAAGGACCGGTTCCACGCGAACGAGATCCTCGTGAGCCTGATGCTGGTGTACGTGGCCAACCTCTTCCTCACGTGGCTCGTGTTCGGGCCGTGGCGCGACCCGAAGGGCTGGCGCTTCCCGCAGACGGTGAGCTTCGCGTACGAGACCAAGATCCCCGTCTTCGTCCGCGGCATCCGCGCCCACTGGGGGTTCGCGCTGGCCCTCGCCCTCGCGGTGGTGCTCTGGCTCTTCCTCCACCGCACGTTCAAGGGGCTCCAGCTCCAGGTCGGCGGCCCCGCGCCGGCGGCGGCCCGCTACGCGGGGTTCTCCGCCCGCGCGGCGCTCTGGACGACGATGCTCGTCTCCGGTGCCCTCGCCGGCGTCGCGGGCGCGCTCGAGACGGTCGGGCCGAACGGGCAGCTCACGCAGCACGCCTCGGTCCGGTACGGCTTCACCGCCATCATCGTCGCCTTCGTCGGCCGGCTCGATCCGCTCGGGTGCGTCCTCGCGAGCTTCGTCCTCTCCACGTTCCTCGTCGGGGGGGAGATGGCCCAGTCGCGCGTGCAGATGCCCGCCACCCTCACGTTCGTCTTCCAGGGCGTGCTCCTCCTCGCGATGCTCGCCTTCGACACCTTCATCCACCACCGGCTGCGCTGGGCCGGCGGCGCCCGGGCCGAGCAGGGCGAGAGGCGCGCGGCATGAGCGAGATCGCGTTCACCATCCGCGACGCGCTCGGCTCGGGCACCATCCTCGCGCTCTCCGGGCTGGGCCTGCTCGTCAACGAGCGCGTCGGGATCATCAACCTCGGGGCCGAGGGCATGATGCTCGTGGGCGCGATCGCGGGCTACGCGGTCGGGCTGGAGACCGGGAGCCCCTGGCTCGCCTTCGCGGCAGGCGCGGCCGCGGCCGCCGCGCTCTCGGCGGTGTTCGGCTGGCTCACGATCTGGCTCAACGCCAACCAGTACGCGACCGGGCTGGCGGTGACGCTCTTCGGCACCGGCCTCTCCACCTTCGTGGGCGTGTCCTACGTGGGGCGGCCGCACGGGCTGGCGCGGAACTTCGCCGTGCCCGGGCTGTCGGAGGTCCCGTTCGCGGGCCTCGCCCTGTTCCAGCAGCACCCGCTCGTCTACGCGACCGTCCTCCTCGTCCCCGCGCTCTGGTTCCTGTTCTGGCGGACGCGGACGGGCCTCGTGCTCCGGTCGATCGGCGAGTCGCCGGAGGCCGCGCACGCCCTCGGGTACCCGGTGCGGCGGATCCGGTTCGCGGCGGTCGCCGCGGGCGGCGTCCTCTGCGGCCTCGCGGGCGCCTTCATGTCGGTCCAGTACACGGGCGGGTGGACGCAGGAGATGGTCGGCGGGCGCGGGTGGATCGCCCTCGCCCTCACGGTCTTCGCGACGTGGCGCCCCGCCCGGCTGCTCTTCGGCGCGTACCTGTTCGGCGGCGTCACGGTGGTGCAGCTCGCGCTCCAGCCGCGCGTCCAGGTGCCCGGCGAGTTCATGAACATGCTGCCGTACGTCTCCACGATCGTGGTCCTCGTGCTCATCTCGCGGAACCCGGCGTGGATCCGGCTCAACATGCCCGCGTCGCTCGGCAAGCCGTTCCTCCCGAGCCAGTAGCGAACCGTTCACCTGCGGAGCGAGGGAGCTCCGCCCGCACCACCACACAGGAGGATGGGAGACATGACCAAGCGTTCGATGCTCATCGTGGCGCTCGGCGCGCTCGCCGCGAGCGCCGCCCCCGCGCAGGCCGCCGAGGCGGGCAAGCCCCTCAAGGCCGCGTGGATCTACGTCGGGCCGCGCGGCGACGCCGGCTGGTCGTACGCGCACGACCTCGGCCGCCAGGCCGTCGAGAAGAAGTTCGGCGACAAGGTGAAGACCCAGTTCGTCGAGAGCGTGCCCGAGGGCGCGGACGCGGAGCGCGTCATCCGCGACCTCGTCTCGCAGGGCAACCAGATCGTCTTCGCGACGTCGTTCGGCTTCGGCGACTCGATGGAGAAGGTCGCCCGGGACTTCCCGGACGTGAAGTTCGAGCACGCCACCGGCTACAAGACGCTGCCCAACCTCCGCGTGTACGAGGGTCGCTTCTACGAGCCGGCCTACCTCGCGGGCATCGTCGCCGGCGGCATGACCAGGTCGAACACGCTCGGCTTCGTCGCCTCGTTCCCGATCCCCGAGGTGCTCCGGAACATCAACGCGTACACGCTCGGCGCCCAGACGGTGAACCCGAAGATCAAGGTGAAGGTGGTCTGGATCGGCGCCTGGTTCGATCCGCCCAAGGAGACCGAGGCGGCGCAGGCGCTCATGAACCAGGGCGCCGACGTGCTGCTCCAGAACACCGACTCGACGGCGGTGCTCCAGGCGGCCGAGAAGAACGGCAAGTTCGCCTTCGGCTGGGACAGCGACATGAGCGCGTTCGCGAAGAAGGCGCACCTCGGGTCCTGCATCCTGAACTGGGACGTGTACTACAACCGGGCGATCGGCGAGGCGCTCGACGGCACGTGGAAGACCGCGTCGATCAAGCTCGGCATCAAGGACGGCGCGAACGACCTCATCAAGCTCTCCCCGGCGATCCCGAAGGACGTCGTCGCGAAGATGCAGGCCGCGCGGAAGTTCCTCGTCGAGAACCCGGGCGCGGTCTTCCGCGGCCCGATCCTCGACCAGGCCGGCAAGGAGGTCCTCGCGGCCGGCAAGACGGGCGACGAGAAGTTCAAGGGCGAGATGGGCTTCCTCGTGAAGGGCGTCGAGGGCTCGATCCCCAAGTAGTGCCTTCGCCGCGCGAGGGCGCCGGCCACAGGTCGGCGCCCTCCTCGTTTTCTGGGCGCACCCGCTCGTGGTTCGACAAGCTCACCACGAGCGGACGATCGTCGTCCGCTCGCCCTGAGCCTGTCGAAGGGCGAGCGCGGGGAGCACCGATGGTGAACGAGGACAACCCCTACCGCGACGAGATCATCATCTCGTGGGCCGAGCTGCACCGGGACGCCCGCTACCTCTCGGGCGTCCTGCACCGGCTCGGCGACTGGAAGGGCATCATCGCCATCACGCGCGGCGGGCTCGTCCCGGCCGCCCTCGTGGCGCGCGAGCTCGAGCTCCGGCTCATCGACACGGTCTGCGTCGTCAGCTACGGCGCCGGCGGCGGCGGGGGCGCGGAGCAGAAGCAAGGCGAGCTCCAGTGGTTGAAGCGCGTCGAGGGCGACGGCGAGGGCTGGCTGCTCATCGACGACCTCGTGGACACCGGAAAGACCGCCCGCGCGGTCCGCGAGACCCTGCCCAGGGCGCACTTCGCGACGCTCTACGCCAAGCCCGCGGGGCGGCCGATCGTCGACACGTTCGTGAAGGAGTTCAAGCAGGACAAGTGGATCTACTTCCCCTGGGACATCGACTACCGGTTCGTGTCGCCGATCCGGTCGGGGAAGCCCTGACCCGGCTCCCCTTCCCGCGCCGGTCGAGAGCCCGTTCGTCCTGAGCGTAGGTCCCGCGAAGCGGGCCCGAAGTCGAAGGGCGAACGGTTCGTGGCCCGTACGCCGCCTCCGCGCCTCCGCTCGGGCCCCGCGCTGCTACCTCGGTCGCGCGGCGGGGGTCTCGGTACGCGCGCGAAGACGTGCAGCTCGCCTGGGCGAGGCGCGGCAAACTCGCTCGGCCACCTCACGCTCGCTTCGCGAGCGTGGTGGCCGAGCTCAGACATGCCGCGCCCGCGCGCAGGCGCCCGAACGCGATCGCACGAGGAACGCGCGCGTCCTCGTTGAGCGCGCGCGCCGCCGGCTGTCCGAAGCCGGCCACCCGCGAGCGAAGCGAGCGGAAGTGGCCGGCGAGTTCCGGCGGCGCGCCTGTTGAACCACCTCCGGCACGCGCGCGGCCTACAACTGTTCGTGGGCGCCGAGCACTCGACCTGGTCGGCGAGCCCGGCGGGCCCGGCCGGCCGCCCCTCGGCAACGCGCCCCAGGCGAGGCGTACGTCGAACGAGACAAACGAGGGCGAGTCGGTCACCCCGCCAGCCGCGCCAGGTCCCGCACCTGCTCGAACACCTCCGCCGGCGCCTCCCCGCGGAGCGCGTCCAGCGCGTGGTAGCCCCAGCTCACCGCGCCGAAGGCGACGCCGGCCTCGCGCGCGGCCTGGGCGTCGCGGATCTCGTCGCCGACGCAGATCGCCTGCGCGGCGGGGATGCCGCTCCGCGCCAGCACGCGCCGGAAGAGCGCGGCCTTCCCGAACAGCGCCGCGCCGCACGCCCAGTGCGCGATGCGCGCGGCGGCCTCCGGACCCAGCACGCGCTCCACGTTCCGGCGCGAGTTGGACGAGACGACCGCGAGCACGACCCCGGCCGCCTCGAGCCGCGCCAGCACCTCGTCCACGCCGGCGAAGACCCGGATCGCGTGCAGCTCGGCCGCCATCCGGCGGCGGACGCGCGCGGCGATGAACGGCATCTTCCAGCGGGAGACACGGAGGAGCGCCATCGCCTCGCGCGGCGGGGTGCGCCGGAGCGCCTCCAGCTCGCCCGCGGGGGGGTTGCGGAACCCGAACTCGCGCGCCAGGTCGCCGAACACGCCGTGCAGCCACGGGAGCGAGTCCGCCAGCGTGCCGTCGAAGTCGAAGATGACCAGCCGGTAGGCCACCCTCAGTTCATAGCACTCCGCGCGCGGGCCGCCAGGCCGCCGCGGGGACGCGGACCCCGGCCCGTACGCGCCGGGGCCGACCGACGCACAGGCGATCCGCCGCAGGCGCCCGGCCGCTCGCCCGCACCCGCCGGCGGGTGGTCCGCGCGCCGTCCCCGCTGTAAATGGAACCTGCCATGCCCACCGAGCGCGTCCGTTCCGTCGATCCCGATCTCGCCCGCTACGTGAACCTGAAGCTCACCGCCCTCGCCGCGCCCACGAGCCGGGCCACGGCCGATCCCGCGTTCATGGAGATCGTCGAGCCGCTCCTGCGCAACCACGTGCAGAAGGACCGGCTCCTCGGGTGGCCGCTCTGCCCGGTCGATCTCCGGATCCAGTCCTTCCTCGACCAGTACCTCGCCGCGGCGGCCCCCGACGGCGCGGCCCGGCTCCCCACCAAGACGTTCGTCCTCGACCGGCCCGGCCTCGCGCGCCTCCTCTCGCTCCCGCCGACGTCCGACCGGTTCACCTCGCCGTACCTGACGTCGTACCGGACCCAGCAGGGCGTGCTCCACAACCCGAAGGCCGACCGGCGCACGACCCAGGGCGTCTTCCACGTCGCGGAGGGCGGGCTGCCGGTGCCGGAGGACAAGCTGGCGGTCCCGCTCCGGACGTTCGCCGCCCTGCTCGCGGCCGCCGTCGAGGCGCCGCCGGACGCGCTCGCCCTCCCCTTCACCGCCGATCAGCCGGAGGTCGCCCGGCTCTGGGTCTCCTTGCTCCTGCGCCCGCTGGTCTGTCCCGCGACCGATCGCGAAGGCGCGAAGCGCATGGAGATCCGCTTCTTCGCCCCCGGGAGCCTCGTCTCCAACCTCGACTTCGTCGAGGGCATCTTCGGGAACGGCGGCGACCCGTACCTCCCGGAGAACGACGCCGCGCTCGATCCGCTCGGCTGGACCGGCCACACCGGCTGCGTGATCCTCGCCCCGCACCTCGTCGGCCTGCGCGCGAAGGACCTCGGCCTCCCCCACGCCGACCAGGCGACGCCGCGCCAGCGGCGGGACGGGATGTGCTGGCGCGCGCCCGAGGACCCCTACAACGGCGGGCGCCCGTTCAAGATCACCGCCCGCGACGCCGCGGGCCGGATGGTCACGATCATCGCCGACAACTACTACGGCTACTGCAAGAAGGAGGTGAAGACCCAGATCAGCTTCGCCGCCAACCTCTACGGCCTCGCCGAGGAGGAGCACGCGGGCGGCGCGCTCGCCTTCCCGAGCTACGTGCTCGGCGAGGACTATCGGGCCTTCGGCAGCTTCCGCATGTCCGAGGCGGTCTTCGAGGACGCGGTGAAGCTCCTCGGCGATCGCGCCGAGGTGCGCCCCGAGCGCTACGCGGTCGATCGCGCGCAGCCCGGCGTCTACTACGTGCCCGAGAACGCCGAGTTCCACGTGCGCCAGGGCGTCGTCGCCTGGGAGCACCAGGGCTGGCACCAGCTCCACCTGCACAAGGGCGACGTCTTCGTCCTCCCCTCCGGCTACAGCGTCCGGCTGGTGAAGCAGGACGGCGGCGGCTCGTGGCGGCTCGTGGGCACGCGCCCCGACGGCGTCCTCTGCCACAAGCCCTGCACCGTCTCGGGCGGCGGCAAGTCGGAGATCTCCAAGTCGCTCGCGCCGATGATCCAGCGCGCCCCGATCTTCGTGAAGGACCACCAGCGAGATATGGCCGCGGTGGCGGAGATCGTGAAGCGCGACTTCTCGAGCGTCCACCGCGATCGCCCGCCCGACGCGCGCTCGCGCCGGCCGCTCCTGTCGCCGGAGCGCTCCCTCGGCTCGGTGATCAAGCTCCTCACGCCCTCGCCCGACTACACCGACGCGCACAACGAGTGGGTCCGGGCCCTGCCGCAGACGATCCGGCAGCTCGTCTTCACGCTCAAGCGCTACTACCGCCCGGAGTGGGGCGATCGCTGGCAGGAGCACTTCACGGTGGACAAGATCAACGGCTGGGCGGGCCACGAGCTCAAGTTCGCCGGCCAGCGGCTCGTCGCGAACTACCTGCGGGTCGGCTTCGAGCCGGGTGGCTCCGCCTGGCGGATGTACAAGCTCCGCCCCGACTTCCACCCGGCGCAGAAGGTCCAGGTCGAGGACGACATCACCGTCTCCGTCGTGCTGCCCGGCCCGCGCGTGGCGGCGCCGGGCGACGCCCCGGGCGCCGGCGCGCCGGGCCCGAGCGTCAAGCTCGTGCAGAACTGCGAGAGGCTCCTCTTCCAGCGGCCCGACGACGCGATCCACCGCGGGTTCGACCGCCACGCCGAGGCGGACATCGCGAGCGAGGGGACCTTCCTCTCGAACTTCGAGCCGCTCGACCACGCGGCGGCGCAGGCCCTCGCCGATCACGTGGCCGAGTTCGACCTCTACTCGGAGCCCATGAAGGAGCTCCTCGAGGGCTTCCTCGCGGCGCCCCGCGCCGACTGGGTGGTCTCCTCCGCCCACCCGCGCCTCGTGGACGGGAAGCCCTCGAAGAACCCGCGCTACCTCCAGAAGCGGCCCGACCTCGTCCAGGCCCGCGACACCTACCTCGCCGACGTCGCCGCGCGCCTGTACCGGCGGATCCCGCTCGACCGCCCCGCGCTCACCCCCGTGGGCGCGGTGCTCGCGGGCCGCCGCACCAACCCGCCGCAGCCCGACATCGGCGCGCCCCCGCTGGCGGTGTTCAGCCCCATCCACTACCAGGAGCTCCCCGAGCTCTTCATGGACTGGATCTGCAGCCTCACCGGCAAGTCGCCCTCGACCACCGGCTTCGGGAGCGAGGGCGCGCTCACCAAGGCGCCGTTCAACGCGGTCTGGCCGGTGGTGGACCTCGACAACGCGCTCCTCTCCGCCATCCTCACGGGCGCGGCGGGCTTCACGACCGCCGCCGGCTGGGTCGGCCCGCGGTACCGCGTGGAGCACGACGTCAGCATGCTCGTGCCGGAGATCTGGTGCCGGATGACGCCGGCCGAGCGCGATCCGGCCTGGCTCATCGCGCACGGGTACCTCGAGAAGATCGAGGACTTCGAGTACGAGGGCCGGGAGGTGCTCGCCAGCCGGCTCGGGTACCGCATCACCGCCCGGTTCGCCGACCACTTCCTCGGGCGCATCTTCGAGACGCCGAGCACGGTCTTCACCGAGGAGATGCTCCGGCCCGAGCTGCAGGGCTGGGACGTGTTCGCGTCCGGCGTCGACGCGATCGTCGAGGCGCAGACGCGGGTGGCGCGCGGCTACTTCGAGGACGGGAGCGTCGAGGCCGCGTGCCCGCCGCTCCGCGCGCTGCTCCACGTGATGGTGCACGGTCAGTACGAGGGCATGACCCTGGCGAGCCCGAAGCTCCGCGCGCTCTTCGATCGCGAGGCGACGCTCCGGAGCGACTGGTACCGCGAGCGCCTGCGGGTGAAGCAGCGGCGCGACGTGGCCCTCTGGCAGGGCCACGTGCGGGCGCTGGAGTCGCACCGGCCCGAGGCGGGCGAGCTGCCCGATCTCGCGCGCCGGCGGGCGGCGGCGCAGGAGGGGCTCGCGCGCGTGAGCGCGGCCTCCTACCTCGACGAGCTCACGGGGACGATCGGGGCCGACCCGTTCCTCCTGCAGCTTCCGGCCACCCCGTGAGCCAGCCGGCCCGCGGCCTGGTCACAACCCGTGCCAGACCGCCTCGACGTTGTAGCCGTCGGGATCGAGCACGAACGCGGCGTAGTACGTCGCGTGATAATGCGGCCGGAGCCCCGGCGGGCCGTTGTCGATCCCGCCGGCGCCCAGGGCGGCGCTGTGGAACGCGTCCACCGCCGCCCGATCCGGCGCGCTGAACGCGACGTGGATCCGGGGCGTGTACGGCTCGCCGAGGGAGATCCAGAAGTCGCCGCCCGGATCGAGGCTGCGCCCCTTGCCGGAGGGGACCCCGAACCCGACCGCGCCGGGGATCGTGCGGCGGACGAGGTAGCCGAGCGGCGAGAGCGCCCGTTCGTAGAAGCGCGTGGCGCGCTCGAGGTCCGGGCTGCGGATTCCGGTGTGGTCGATCACCCGGCCAGGGTAGCGCAGGTCGGCGGACCGGCGGCGGAGAAAGCTCGGGCCCACGCGGGCGGCCCCGCAGCGCGGAGCGGCGTGCCGCGTCGAGCGGCGTCGAGCCTGGCGCGTCGGACGCCGCTCACCGGGTCGGCGCGCCCATCCGCTCGAACTGCGCCGTGAGCACCCGCACCCGCTCCAGGTAACCGCCCAGGTCGTGATCCCCGCAGCGCTCGCCGGGCCGCGGCCGGAACCCGTTGGCCGCGAAGGCTGCGGCGCGGCCGCGGCCGCAGAGGTGGATCACCGCCGCGAGCGCGTCGCGCCGGGCGGCGGGCGCCGACGCCGCAGGCCTCCCGCGCAGCGCCTCGGTCACCTGCACGTGCAGGAGCGCGGAGGTCATCTCGATCGCGTGGCCGGGGACCGTCCGGAAGTAGAGCCCGTTGAGCCAGCACGAGTCGAGGAGCGGGCCGTCGTCGCGCACCACCCGGTGATCGTGGATGCAGTAGCGCTTCGCCTGCTCCAGGGTCCCGTCGGTGATCTGGAGCAGGCCCACCGCGCTCGAGGCCGGCGCGTAGACGCGGAGCGGGTCGAGCGTCCACTGCCAGCGCCAGTACGTCCGGGCGTACGGATCGCCCGCGCTCTCGACCTGGATGAGCGCCGCGAGGAGCTCCGGCCGGATGACGTCCGTGCCGTTCTCGCGCACCTCGGACGCGTAGCGGGCCCAGGTCTGCTCCGCCGTCAGCGGCGCGGGCGCGAACACGAGGCCGAGGAGCTCGGTCGGCTTCCGGTACACCTGGACGGCGTAGTTCGCGGCCACCAGCAGGACGACCGCGATGAGCGCCCAGGCGAACCTGGGCAGGCGGGCGAGCCGCGGGCCGAGCGAGGACCCGCGGCGCAGCCATCGCTTCAGGCGCGCGGAGCTGGAGCCCGGCTCGCCCGCGCGCCGGCGCCGCGGGGTCGATCGCGCGGGCCTGTGCTTCCCGGGTCGGCGCTTCTGGACCACGGCCGGATACTACCTCGGCCGCCCCCCGCCCGGTCCCCACCGCGCCCGGCGGTGCCCCGAAAGCCTCTCCGGCCCGGGCCGCGGCAGGAGGTACGCTGTCCGCGCGCGGAGGCTCCATGAGCTACGACGCTTCCCCCCGGCGCTACGACGCGATGGTCTACCGCCCCTGCGGCCGCAGCGGGCTCCGCCTCCCGCTCCTCTCGCTCGGGCTCTGGCACAACTTCGGCGACACCACCCCGCGCTCGACGCAGCGGGAGATGGTCTTCCAGGCGTTCGACCTCGGGATCACGCACTTCGACCTCGCCAACAACTACGGACCGCCGTACGGGAGCGCGGAGCGGAACTTCGGCCGCATCCTCCGCGAGGATCTCGCCGCCCATCGCGACGAGCTCGTCGTGTCCACCAAGGCCGGCTGGGACATGTGGCCCGGCCCCTACGGGCAAGGCGGGGGCTCGCGGAAGTACGTGCTCGCGAGCCTCGACCAGAGCCTCGACCGGCTGGGGCTCGAGTACGTGGACGTCTTCTACTCGCACCGGTTCGATCCCGACACGCCGCTCGAGGAGACGCTGGGCGCGCTGGCCTCGGCCGTGCGCCAGGGCAAGGCGCTGTACGTCGGCGTCTCCTCGTACTCGGCGTCGAAGACGCGCGAGGCGGCGGCGATCCTCCGGAGCCTCGGGACGCCGTGCCTCATCCACCAGCCCTCCTACAACCTGTTCAACCGGTGGATCGAGCGGGGCCTGCTCGACGTGCTCGGCGACGAGGGCATCGGCTGCATCGCGTTCACCGCGCTCGCCCAGGGGCTGCTCACCGACAAGTACCTGAAGGGCGTGCCCGCCGACGCGCGCCCGAACCGGCCTGGCGGCGGCTCGTTCACGAGGAGTCACCTCACCGGGGAGAACCTGGCGCGCGTCCGGAGGCTGGACGAGATCGCCCGATCGCGCGGGCAGACCCTGGCGCAGATGGCGTACGCCTGGGTGCTCCGCGATCCGCGCGTCACGAGCACGCTCATCGGCGCGTCGAGCGCGGCGCAGATCCGCGAGAACGTCGCGGCGCTCGAGAAGCTCGCGTTCACGGCCGACGAGCTCGCGGCGATCGAGCCGCTCGCGGTCGAGGGGAACGTGAACCTCTGGGAGAAGCCGAGCACCGACCAGCGGCCCTGAAACGGCGCGGGCGCCCGCTCGACCGGGAGGAAGAGCGCGGGGGTGCCGGGCCCGGCCGCGCACCCCTCTTGGACGCGCCGGGCGGACCGCGACTGGCGGTAAGGTCCCCATGGCTGCCCGAGCAGGCCGCCGGCGGCGCGTCCGACACTGGTACCTCATGTCGTTGCTCGACTCCGCACCCCGCGAACCCCAGGGCACCGCGCTCGGCCGCGAGATGACGCTGCCGTTCCTGGCCGGGATCCTCGACGCGCTCCCCAACCCGGTGTTCGTGAAGGACGAGCGGCACCGGTGGGTGCTGCTCAACGAGCGGTTCTGCCGGATGCTGGGGCGGGACCGCGCCGAGCTCATCGGACGTTCGGACTTCGACTTCTTCCCGCGCGCGGAGGCCGAGGAGTTCTGGCGGCGGGACGATCACGTCTTCGCGACCGGCGAGGTGGACGAGAACGAGGAGCTCTTCACCGACGGGCGCGGCGAGACCCGCGTCATGCTCACCCGGAAGATGCTCCTCGTGGACCCGGTGGGGCGCCGGTACCTCGTGGGCGTCGCGTCCGACATCAGCGAGCGGAAGCGGATGGAGCAGGAGCTCGTCCGGTCGCGCGACGGGCTCGAGCGCCGCGTCGCGGACCGGACCGCCGAGCTCTCGCGGGCGGTCGAGCAGCTCCGGCAGGAGGACCTGCACAAGAACGAGTTCCTCGCCGTCCTCTCGCACGAGCTCCGGAACCCGCTCGCGCCCCTGCGGAACGCGCTCTGGCTGCTGGAGCGGACCGACGCCACCCCGGAGCAGGGGTCCAAGGCGCGGGAGACCATCAACCGCCAGCTCATGCACCTCACCCGGCTCGTCGACGACCTCCTCGACGTGACCCGCATCTCGCAGGGCAAGATCCACCTCCAGCGCTCCCGGGTGGATCTCGGCGACCTGGCCCGCCGGACGGTGGAGGACCACCGCTCGCTGTTCCAGGGCTCCGGCCTCGAGCTGACCTGCGAGACGGGCGACCTGCCGGCGTACGTCCACGCCGACCCCACCCGCCTGGCGCAGGTCCTCGGCAACCTGCTCGGGAACGCCGCGCGCTTCTCGGAGCCGGGTGGCCGCGTGGAGGTGGTCCTCGAGCGCGAGCCCGGCGGCCGCGCGCTCCTCCGCGTCCGGGACCAGGGCATGGGGTTCCCGCCGGACCTCGGTGAACGGATCTTCGAGCCGTTCATCCAGGGCGACCGGACGCTGCACCGCTCCCGCGGCGGCCTCGGCCTCGGCCTCGCGCTCGTGCGCGGCCTCGTCGAGCTCCACGGCGGTACGGTCGTCGCGCGCAGCGAGGGCCCGGGGTGCGGCGCCGACTTCCAGGTGCGGCTCCCCCTCGCGGAGACCGACGCCGTCCAGCGCTCGGAGCGGCCGCCCGCGACCTCCGCGATGGCCCGGCGGCGCGTGCTGATCGTCGAGGACAACGCCGACGCGGCGGACACGCTCCGCGAGGTGCTCCTCGTGTGGGACCACGACGTGGAGATCGCGCGCGACGGGCAGGAGGGGGTCGAGAAGGCGCGCGCCTTCCGTCCGGACCTGATCCTGTGCGACCTCGGGCTCCCGAAGCTCGACGGCTACGAGGTGGCGCGGGCCATCAAGGCGACGCCCGAGCTCGCCGGCGTCTACCTGGTCGCGGTCACTGGCTACGCCTCGGGCGCAGACCAGCGCCGCGCCGCGGACGCGGGGTTCCACCGGCACCTCGCCAAGCCCGTCTCGCTGGACGTCATCGAGGAGGTGCTGCTGACGGCCCCGCGGGCGACGTGAGCGGGCGGCCGCGGCGCGCCTCAGGGACCGTGAAGGTATCGCCTTGGCCGAACCGACAATCCGGACGTTGAGGCGGTCCAGCCCGCGGTGCACTCGTAGGTCGGCGTTGGTTCGCTCTGCCAGGACTCCGCGCTGTACGTAGATCCGCTTGGCCTCCTTGGTGCCCATGCGCCAGCGCCACGCGGCGATCTCGGGCGTGTCGCCTTCCTTCGGCGCGCGTGGGTCGACTCCGGGCCTCCGGGGCGTCGGCACCGGTGCGTAGG
>JAEYZK010000444.1 GCA_023428085.1 Pseudomonadota bacterium | reverse complement strand
CGGGGTGGGGCGTCGATCGAGCTGCGGGCTCCGCCGGCGGGGCGGGGCGGCACGCCCCGTGCGATCCTCCTGAACGGCTGTCGCGATTCGCGGCACCGTCAGGTGATCGCGAATCGCGAACTGCCGTCTAGGTCTCGCTCGCGTGCAGACGCCCGACCCGTTCGACCTCGTCCTCACCGTCGAGAGCCACGGCTGGTACGACCTGCCGCCGTGGCGCTGGGACCGCGCGCAGCGGCGGCTGGGGAGGCCGCTCCAGCTCGCCTCCGGCCGCACCGTGTTCGCCGAGGTCGGCCAGGCGGATCGCGGGCTCGCGTTCCGGGCCATGGCCCAGGGGAGGCTCTCCGCCGCGGAGGCCCGCGAGGCGCGGGAGGCGATGGCCGCCTGCCTCGCGCTGGACGAGGACCTCGCGCCGTTCCGCGCCCGCGCCGAGGCGCTCGAGGCGGTGCGGGCGTCGGGGAGGGGCAGGGATCTCCCGGACCTGCGCTGGGCGCTCGCGCGCGGCGCGGGGCGCCTGCTCCGCTCCCCGACGGTCTTCGAGGACGCGGTGAAGACCCTCTGCACCACGAACTGCACCTGGGCGGTGACGCGGGGGATGGTCGGGCGCCTCTGCGCCGCGCTCGGCGAGGCGGCGCCGCTCGAGAGCCGGACGTTCCCCACGCCCGCGGCGATGGCGGCGCGCGACGCCCGCTTCTATCGCGAGGTGATCCGGACCGGCTACCGGGCGCCGTTCTTCGTGGCCCTCGCCCGCGGGATCGCGGAGGGCCGGATCGACCTCGAGCGGCTGCGCGCGCCGGCTCCCCCGGCGGAGGACGTCGACGCCGTCGCCCGCACGATCCGCGCGCTCGACGGGTTCGGCCCGTACGCGACCGAGCACCTCCTTCGCCTGCTCGGCCGCCACGGGCACCTCGCGCTCGACGCGTGGAACCGGAAGAAGCTCGCGCAGCTCCGTGGGAAGCGCCGGCCGCCCAGCGACCGCACCCTGCGGCGCTGGTACGCCCGCTACGGGGAGTGGGCCGGGCTCGCCATGTGGCTCGAGGTGACGGCCGACTGGCACGCGGGGGAGCTCCCCGGGTGGCCATGAAGGACCGGGCGGGAGCGCGTGAAGGATCGGGGGGAGCGGTGGTAGAGAAGAGGTCGAGAAGCCGGGCGCGGGCGCGCGGCCGGGCCCGGGACCTCGCAACGTTCGGAGGCAAGCGATGAAGGCGGCGTTCGTGCTCGTGAAGTGCCAGCTCGGCCAGCTCGAGACCGTGGCAAACGCGATCATGGAGATCGAGGGCGTGTCCGAGGTCCACTCGGTGACCGGCCCATGGGATCTCCTCGTGAAGCTCTACGCGCCCGATCACGACGCGTTCGGGGATCTGATCCCCGACCAGCTGCAGAAGATCCCCGGCATCCGCGACACCGAGACGCTGCTCGCGTTCCGCGCGTTCAAGCCGGTCTGACCGTCGCGACGGCGGTCGCCGACCTACGGCGTCCCCGCCTGCTTCTCCGGCCGCGGCTCGGGGGCCGCCGGCGGCAGCGCCGCCGCGGCGGCCGGCGAGACCGGCGAGAGCTCCTCGGGCGGTCCGAACTCGCGCCGGTACATGTGCGCGACGGTCACGAGGAACGTGAGCACGAGCGGCCCGAGCACGAGGCCGATGCCGCCGAACGCCGCGAGGCCGCCGAGCAGGGCGAAGAAGAGCAGCCCGCCGTGCAGGGCCATCCCGCCGCGGAGCAGGTACGGCCGGGCGACGTTGTCCACGAGCGACACGACCACGACGCCCCAGGCGACGAGGAAGATGCCGGCGATCGGATGACCGGTCGCGAGCAGCAGGAGCCCGACGGTCACGACCACGAAGGCGCCGCCGATCGCGGGGACGAGCGCGACGATGAACGTCGCGAGCGTGAGGAAGAACAGGTTGGGTGCCCGCGCGATGAGGTAGCCCACGACGCCCGCAGCCGTCTGGATGGCGGCCGTGGCGAGGCTCGCGACGAGCACCGAGACGCTCGTGCGCCGGAACTCGTCCATGAGCTTGCGGAGCTGCCCGGGGCGGAGCGGCACGTGGGAGTCGATCCAGTCCACCAGCCGCGCGCCGTCCGAGAGGAAGAAGAAGAGGGCGATGAGGAAGAGGACCGTCCGGAAGATCGCCGCGCCGGTCGCCACGAGGAACCCGCCCACGGCCTGCGCGGCCTCCCCGCCGCCCGCGCCCGCGAGCTGCCGGAGCGACCGCTGCGGATCGGGGATCGCCGCGACGAGGCGGCGGGCCAGCTCCTCGATCGGATCGGGGAGCCGCCCGACGAGCCCCGAGAACCCCTCGCTCGCGAGCGCCTTCCGGAACCACTCGATGCCCTCGAGGATCTCCCGCACGAGCGCCGCGCCGAGGCCGCCGAGCGGCAGGACGACGGCCAGGAGCACGCCCAGCGTGAGCGCGAGCGCGGCGAGCTTCCGGCGACCGCGGAGCAGCCGCTCGAGGCGGTCGACGGGCGTCTGGAGCGCCGCCGCGAACACGGCCGCGAGCGTGAGCGGGACCCAGAACGGCAGGATCAGCCACGCCGCAAGGGCGATGGCCGCGAGGAGCAGGAAGACGAGCAGGCGCTGGGCGTGGACCTCGGAGGCCATCGGGGATCTCCCACCTCAAAAGTTCGAGTACACCCGCTCTTTTGGGACCCCCGCCTCGGCGAGGATCCGCCGCACGTCCTCCACCATGGCGGCCATGCCGGAGACGAACGCGCAGGTCTCGCCGGGGGCCGAGCCCCCGAAGGCGAGCGTGCGCGCCACCTCCTGGACGCGTCCGCGCACCCCCTCCCACGCATCGTCCGCCTGCGAGGGGCAGAGCACCACCCGCACGCCGGCGCGCTCCCAGGGGAGGTACTCGGCGCGGTACGCGAACTCGGCGCCGTGCCGCTGGCCGTAGAAGAGCGTGACCCGGTTCACCCGCTGGCGAGCGCGCACGAGGTGCTGGATCAGGGCGCGGATCGGCGCGACGCCGGAGCCCGCGGCGAACAGCAGCACGTCCCTGCCGAGCGCCGCCTCCACCGGGAAGCCGTTCCCGAACGGCTCGGTGAGCTCGAGCGCGCCGCCGGGCGCCGCGTCGTCGATCAGGGCGTCGGCGACCTTGCCGCCGCGCTTGACGAGCAGCTCGGCCACGCCGCCGGGGTCGGGCGCGGTGGCGAGCGCGAAGAACCCCTCGCCCGCGCGGGTCCGGACCTTCACCACCTGACCCGGCTGCGCGTGCGCGCGCGTCAGCGGCGCCGGGAGCGCGAGGCGGATCCCCCGGAACGCGGCCGTCTCGTCCCACGCCGCGAGGACCGGCACGGGGTGATGGACGATCGGGCCGAGCATGGGAGAGATGTAGCGCAGAGACGAGGCGGGCGAAACGGGGAGAGGTCCGGTGCGCCTGCGGCGACTCAGTACTTGAGGAGGGAGTGCACCCGCTCCGGGCCGAGCCGCTTCGCGCCCTCCAGGAAGCCGAGCTCCACGAGGAACGAGAAGCCGACGAGCGCGCCGCCCTGCCGCGCGACGAGGCGCCCCGTGGCGTCGGCGGTGCCGCCGGTGGCGAGCACGTCGTCCACCACCAGCACCCGATCGCCGGGTTGCACCGCGTCCACGTGCAGCTCGAGCGCGTTCTCCCCGTACTCGAGCGCGTAGACCTCGCGGATGACGTGCCACGGGAGCTTCCCCGGCTTCCGCACGACGGTGACGCCGGAGCCCAGCGCGTACGCGAGCGGCGCGGCGAAGAGGAAGCCGCGGGACTCGATGCCCACCACCCGGTCGATCTTCTCGCCGCGCCAGCGCGCCACGAACGCGTCCACCACCTGCCGGAACAGCGCCGCGTCGGCGAGGACGGGCGTGATGTCCTTGAACACGATGCCCCGCTGCGGGAAGTCCGGGACGTCCCGGACGCGGGCGCGGACGGCGTCCATGGGGTCGATCATGCGGGAAACCCTACCATGGACCCATCTGCGCGCGGGGCGGCGCGGGTCCGGGCTCGGGCGGGGGGTCACCGAAGGTACAGGAGGGGATCCTTCGGCTTCACCCCCTGGCGGATCTCGAAGTGGAGGTGCGGGCCCGTCGTGCGCCCCGTCTGCCCGACCTCCGCGACGGGCTGGCCCTGCCGCACGCGGGCGCCCTCGCGCACCAGGATCTGCGAGTTGTGCGCGTACACGGTCACGAGGCCGCCGTCGTGGCGGAGGATGACGACCTTGCCGTAGCCGCTCTGCACGCCGACGAAGACCACCTCGCCGTCCGCGGCCGCGACGACGGGCGTGCCGTGCGGCGCGGCGATGTCGATGCCGTCGTGGTGGCGCGGGCCGCGCTTCCCGAAGCGGCCATACAGCACGCCCTTGAGCGGCCAGACGAAGGGGCCGTCGGAGGGCGCCGTCCGCACGGCCGCGGGATCGACCCGCGGCGCGGCGGCCGATGGCGCGGTGGGCATCGCCTCCGGGGAGCCGCCGAACCCCGGCGCCGGCTCCACGTCGAGGACGCGCGTCGCCCCCGGGACGAAGAGCTCCTGGCCGACCGCGAGCGTGCGCGGATCGTCGATGCCGTTCGTCCGCAGGAGGTCGTCCGGCGCGAGCCCGTACGCCTTCGCGATCCGGTAGACGTTCTGCCCCGGCCGCACCACGTGGACGACGCCCGCGACGTCGGTGCCCTCGGGGATCGAGAGGGGCGGGGCCGTCGCGTCCGCGCGCGGGCCCGCGCCGTCGTCCGTGGCGCAGGCGCAGACCGCGGCCAGGGCGAGCGCGAGCGCGGGCCGTTGCCTCACGGCGAAGGCGCCCTCTCGTACCCCGGCACGGCGAGCTCCTGCAGCCGCGCCAGGGCGGGGTCGTGGGTGGGATCGAGGTGGAGCGGGGTCACGGCCGCGAGGCCCGCCTTCACGGCGTTGCAGTCCGAGCCCGGGATGTCCTCGTTGCGCGCGCCGCCCTCGCCGCCGATCCAGTAGTACTTGCGGCCGCGCGGATCGAGCTTCTCGACCACCTCGTTGCCGTAGGTGCGCCGGCCGAGCCGCGTGACGGTGAAGCCGCGGACGGGCCCCGGCGGCACGTTCACGTTGAGCAGGAGCGACGCGGGGCTCGCGCCGCGCGCGGGCGGCGCCAGCATGCGGCGCACGAGGGCGGCGGCGAACCGCGCGGCGGGCTCGAAGTCGTGGGGCGGAGGCCCGGCCAGGGAGATCGCCGCCGCGGGCACGCCCAGGAGCGCGCCCTCGATCGCGGCCGCGACCGTGCCCGAGTAGTGGACGTCGTTCCCGAGGTTCGGGCCGTGGTTGATGCCGGAGACGACGACGTCGGGGCGCGCCTGCTTGAGGACGAGGCAGACGCCCATGTACACGGCGTCGGTGGGCGTCCCGTCCACCGCGTACCACCGGGGCTGCACCTCGGCCATCCGCAGCGGCCGGTGCAGCGAGATCGCGTGGGACGACGCCGACTGCTCGCGGTCGGGCGCCACCACCCACACCTCGTCCCCGGAGAACGCCGCCGCGAGCGCGCGCAGGCCCGCGGCGTGCACGCCGTCGTCGTTCGAGAGGAGGACTCGCACGGCGCAGAATGTACCAACCGCTGCCGCACGCCGCCAGGAAGGCGGTCGAGGAGAGGGCAGGCGCCCGGGACCGCGTCGCGCCGCGCCGGGAGCCCTGGAGCCGGGAGCCCGAAGCCTGTAGCCTGGCGCCGAGTGACCGGACCAGGGGACACGCAGGGCGGCGGCCTCGCCTCGGAGCGGGCCGCGCGGCGCGAGGCGGAGCGGCTGGCCGCCCGGCTCGGGCGGCTGCAGGCCGTCACGGCCGCCCTGTCGCGCGCCCGCACGCCGGACGAGGTCGCCGAGGCGGCGCTCTCCACGGGCCTCTCCGCGCTCGGGGCGCACTGCGGCGTGCTCCTCGTGCAGGGCGCCCTCGGGACGGCGCTCGAGGTCCTGCGCGTCAAGGGCATCGACGAGCCCGCCCTGCACCGCTGCCTCTCGGCCGGCGGCCGCTCGCCGGCCCACGAGGCGTGGAAGTCGGGGGAGCCGCTGTACCTCGCCGACCGGGGGGCGATGGCGGCGGAGTTCCCGGGCTTCGCGGCGGCCCTGGACGACCTCCCCTGCCGCGCCTTCGCGGCGCTGCCGCTCGCCGCCGAGGGCCGGGTGCTCGGGATGCTGCTCCTCGGCTTCGACGAGGCGCGGCCGTTCGCCGAGGACGAGCGGGCGCTCGCAGGCGCGGTGGCGAGCCTCTGCGCGCAGGCGCTGGATCGGGCGCGCCTCTTCGTGGCGGAGCGGGTCTCGCGCGCCGAGGCGGTCGCGGCGCAGCGGCGGCTCGCGTTCCTCGACTCCCTCTCGGCGGTCGTCACCGACACGCTCGATCCCGCCGAGATGGCGACGCGCGTGGCCGCGCTCGCCGTGCCCGCGCTCGGCGACTGGTCGGCAGTGTTCACCGTGGGAGAAGACGGCGCGGTGGCGCGCGCGGCGGCCTCGGGCCCGGAGGCGCTCGCGGAGCGGGCCGGGTCGCTGCTCGCCGGCGAGCGGCGCGCGCGGCTCGAGGCGGTGGCGCGGGGCGGGGCGCCGGAGGTGGTGGAGGCCGAGCCGGGCGATCCCCGCGCGCCGCTCGTCGCCGCGCTCGTCCCCCTCGGCGCCCGCGGCCAGGTCTTCGGCGCGCTCGTCGTCGCGTCGGCCGACCCGGTCCAGCGGTACGGCCCCCAGGACGTCGCGCTCCTCTCGGACGTCGCCCGGCGGACGGCGCTCGGGCTCGAGCACGCGCGCCTCTACCACGCCGCGCAGCTCGCCGCCCAGGCGCGCGAGGACTTCATGCAGGTCGCCTCGCACGAGCTCCAGGGGCCGGTGGCGAGCTTCCGGCTCGGGGTGGAGCTCCTCGCGCGCGCGCTCGCGCGCGGGAGCCGCGATCGCGTGGACGAGCGGCTGCGGGTCCTCATGCGCCAGGCCGAGCGGCTCGGCCGCATCTCGAGCTCCCTCCTCGACGTCACCCGCATCACCGCGGGGCGGCTCACGCTCCTGCGCCACGAGGTGGACCTCGCCGCGCTCGCCCGGGAGGTGGTCGCGCGCCACGAGGACGAGGCGCAGGCCGCCGGCGCCCAGGTGGCGGTCGAGGCCGCGGGGCCGGTGGCGTGCCAGGCCGACCCGGACCGGGTCGAGCAGGTCGTCGCCAACCTGCTCTCGAACGCGCTCAAGTACGGCCGGGGCGCCCCGGTGCACGTGCGCGTCCGCGGCGACGAGGGCTACGCCGTCCTCGAGGTGCAGGACGGCGGCATCGGCATCCCGCCCGAGCAGCAGGCGCGCATCTTCGGGCGGTTCGAGCGCGCCGTCCCGCCCCGGAGCTACGGCGGCCTGGGGCTCGGGCTGTGGATCGTGCGCAGCCTCGTCGAGGCGCACGGCGGGCAGATCGCGGTCGAGAGCGCGGCCGGCCAGGGATCGACCTTCACGGTCCGGCTCCCGCTCGCCGGCGGTTGATACACTCGCCGCATGGCGCTCACGATCCGGTCCCCCGCCTTCGCCGACGGCGGCGGGATCCCGAAGCCGCACACCTGCGAGGGCCCGAACCGCTCCCCGCCGCTCGCCTTCGCCGGCGCGCCCGCGGGCGCGAGGAGCCTCGCGCTCGTCGTGGACGATCCCGACGCGCCCGATCCGGCGGCGCCGCGGACGGTCTTCGTCCACTGGGTGCTGCACGATCTCCCGCCGGGCACGGCCGCGCTCGCCGAGGGCGTGCGCCCGGAGGAGCTCCCGCCGGGCACGCAGCAGGGCACGAACGACTACGGCAAGACCGGCTGGAGAGGGCCGTGCCCGCCGATCGGCCGGCATCGCTACTTCTTCAAGCTGTACGCCCTCGACGCCGCGCTCGGCCCGCTCTCCGACCGGACCAAGGCCGGCCTCCTCGCGGCGATGGAGGGGCATGTGCTCGAGGAGGCGCAGCTCGTGGGCACGTACGAGAAGGAGGGGTAGCGCCCGCCCGGCCGTCTGCTGACCGGCTTCACCCTCGAGGGTAGAACGGCCGTGCGACCCCGCGCCGGACGTGGGGGCGTGCCTCCGTGCCCCACCTCCGCCGCCTCTCGTCCCTCTTCCTGCAGAGCCTCGCCCTGCTCGCCGCCGCGCCCGCGGCCGGGCTGCAGGCCGCCGCGCCGCTCACCGGCGGCGGCCGCGAGCGAGGTCCGAGGAGCCGGCTCCGCCGCTCGCTCCGGGCGGCGACCGCCGAGGGGTTCGCGGCCGAGCTCGTGAACGCCTGCGCCGGGCCGACGATCCTGGCCGGGTGGGCGCTCCACCTCGGCGCGACGCCGCTCGAGGTCGGCGCGCTCGCCGCGATCCCGCAGCTCGCGCAGCTCGTGCAGCTCCCCTCGGCGTGGGTGACCGCCGCGTTCGGCCGCCGCCGCGTGGCCCTCGCCGCGGTCGCCCTCTCCCGCCAGGCGCTGCTGCCGCTCGCGATCGCGCCGCTCCTCGGGGTCGGGCCCGCGGGCGGGCGCGCGCTCCTCCTCGCGGTCGCGGCCGCGTCCGCGGTCCTCGGCGTGGTCGGCAACAACGCGTGGACCGCGTGGATGGGCGAGATCGTCCCCGAGGCGCTGCGCGGGCGCTACTTCGGCCGGCGGACCGCGCTCTGCACGTTCGGCGGCACGCTCGCCGGCGTCGGCGTGGCGCGGCTCCTCGACCACGCCGCCGCGCGCGGCACGGCCGATCTCGCGCTCGCCGCCATGGCCGGCGCGGCGTGCGCACTCGGCGGCCTCACCACGTTCCTCATGTGCCGGCAGCACGACGTCGGCGGGCGCGCGCCGCTGCCCGCGCTCTCGGCCACCCTCCGGCCGCTCCGGGATCGCACCGCCCGCGCGCTGCTCCGGTACCAGGTCGCCTGGAACGCGTCGGTCGCGGTGGGCGGGAGCTTCTTCACGTTCCACCTCCTCCACAACCTCCGCGTCGGGTTCACCGTCGTGGCGCTCCACGGCGCGGTCGCGGCCGCGACCCGGATCCTGGCGGCGCCGCTCTGGGGCCGCGCGATCGATCGGTTCGGCGCGCGCCCGGTGCTCGCCGCCTGCTCCTTCTCGGCGGCGGTGCTCCCGCTCACCTGGCTCGCGACGTCGCCGGACCTCACCTGGCCGGTCTACGTGGACGGGGTGATCAGCGGGGTCGCCTGGAGCGGGCACGGGCTCGCGAGCTTCGCGCTGCCGCTCTCCGTCGGCCCGCGGCGCGACCGGCCCTTCTACCTGGCGACGTTCGCGATGGCGGGCGGCGCCGCGTACGCGGCGGCGACCTGGGCCGGCGGGAGCCTGGCCGCGGCCCTCCCGCACGCCCTGGCGACGCTCGGCGCCCGCGGCGGCCACGGCCTCGAGGCGGTCTTCGCGCTCTCCGCCGCCGGCCGCTTCGCGAGCGCGTTCCTCGCGCTGCGGATCCGCGAGGAGGGTGCGCGCTCGCTCGGCGAGCTGCACCGCGCGGCGACCGGCGCGGCGCTCGGCGCGCTGGCCGAGGCGCGCGTGCGGGTGCGATCGGTGGTCGGGGATCGGTAGTCGGTGGTCGATGGTCGGTGGTCAGTGATCAGTGATCAGTGATCAGTGATCAGTTGTCAGTGATCAGTCCCGATCGTTCGACTGACAACTGACAACTGACCAACTGACAACTGATCAGTGCCGCCAGGAGTCCCACCCGCCCCGGTCGTCGATCCCGAGCCCCTTCACGGTCCGTACGTGCTCGACGTCCATCCACTCGTCCGTGGACATCCGGATGGCGTCCTCGTGCGTGCCGCCGCGCATGACGAGCCACGGCTCGCGCGCCAGCTCCTCGTCCACGAAGATCGGCAGGCCGAAGAGGCCGAGCGGCGGCTCGGCCCCGGGCTCGCAGGGCTGGAACCGCGGGGCGAAGTCGTCCTCGGCCGCGAGGTCCGCGCTGATCGCGCCCGTCGCGAGCGCGAGCGCGTCGAGATCGACCTTCCGGTCGGCCGCGACCACCGCGAGCACCAGCTCGCCGTCCAGGGTCACGACGACGGTCTTCGCGACCCGCATGCCGCTCACGTGCTCGGCGGCCGCGAGGCGCTGCGCCGGCACCGCGCGGGCGTGGGCCGTGTGCTCGTACGCAGGGTGATGCTGCTTCAGGTATTGGTCGACGCGCTGCGGGATCATGACGGCCTCCGCGAAGGGTTCACCCCGGCACTAATCATCGCGGCGCGGATGATCGAGGGGGTCGCGCGAGAGGGCGTGGCGGGCATCCAGACCAGGGGAGGGGGCGGCAACGGCGCGGGGTCACCCCTCGACGGGCGGGGTGGAAGGGTCGGCGTTCGGCGCCGCACCCGCGCGGACCGCGCGCAGCGAATCCCACGAGTACAGCGCGAGGGCGCCCCAGATGAAGCCGAAGGCGACCGCGTGCGCGGCGGCGAACGGCTCGCGGTACACGAGCACCGCGAGCAGGAGCTGCAGCGTCGGCGTGACGTACTGGAGCAGCCCCACCGTCGAGAGGGGCAGGCTCCGGACGCCGCGCGCGAACCAGACGAGCGGGATGGCGGTGACCGGGCCGGCCGCGGCGAGGAGGAGGCTCGTGCCCGCGCCGGCGCCGAACGAGCCCGCGCCGCCGGCCGCGAGGACGCCGACCCACGCGAGGGCGAGCGGCGCGAGGAGCGCGGTCTCCGCGAGCAGGCCGCCGACCGGATCGACGCCGGCGCGCTTCCGCACGAGGCCGTAGAGGCCGAAGGTGAGGGCGA
Source organism: Pseudomonadota bacterium (assembly GCA_023428085.1). GTDB lineage: Bacteria > Myxococcota > Myxococcia > Myxococcales > Anaeromyxobacteraceae > Anaeromyxobacter. Next base: position 3,376 of record JAEYZK010000444.1, on the reverse strand, counting down.
GCGTCAGCGGCAGCCACGGGAGCTCGCCCCGATCGACGACGAGCACGCCGACGCCGACGGCCGCGAGCGCGACCGCCACCGTCTGGAGGCGCCGCAGCCGCTCGCGCAGGAAGACGACGCCGAGGAGCACGCTCACGAGCGGGTTCACGTAGTAGCCGAGGCTCGCCTGCAGGACGCGCCCTGCCTGGACGGCCCAGATGTAGGTGCCCCAGTTGGCCGCGATCAGGAGCGCGCTGGCCGCGACGAGGCGGCGCTTGCGAGGGCCGAGGGCCTCGCGCGCCGTGGCCCAGCGGCCGAGCAGCGGGGTGACGATCGCGAGCAGGACCACCGACCAGACCACGCGGTGCGCGAGGACCTCGAGCGCGGGGACGTGCGCGAGCGCCTTGAAGTAGATCGGGAAGAACCCCCAGGTGCCGAAGGCGAGCAGGGCGGCGGCGAGGCCGCGGGAGCGAGAAGGCACGGGGGGGACCATACCCCTGGGAGGCGGTCGTGCAATGGGGCGTCGGGTCTCAGGCGGGGAGGTCCGCTCGTCGATTCCCGAGGCCCGAGATGGATGAAGCCGGGCTCGGGCTCGGGCTCGTTCACGGGAAGGAATATGATTCACCGAGGAGGCCCCATGCCCAAGGCGGACTGGAAGACCATCTGCTGCCCGATCGACTTCTCCGACGCGTCGCGCGCCGCCATGGAGGTCGCGGCCGATCTCGCGGGCCGGACCGGCGCGTCCCTCACGCTGCTCCACGCGTACCCGGTGCCCGGCTACACCTTCCCGGACGGCTCGGTGGTCGCGAGCGCGCGGATGCTCCAGGAGCTCGCCGATCAATCCTCGAAGCACCTCGCCGAGTGGAAGGGCCGGGCCGAGGTCCTCGGTGCACGAGGGGTGAACGCCGAGACCGTGGTGGGCGAGCCGGCGACGGAGATCGTGGCCTGGGCGCGCGAGCGCAAGGTCGATCTCCTCGTGCTCGGGACGCACGGGCGGACCGGGCTCGAGCACGCGCTCATGGGATCGGTGGCGGAGAAGGTGGTCCGCCGCGCGCCCTGCCCGGTGCTGACGGTCCACCCGGGCCGGTGACGGCCGGGGGGCCGCGGCCCGCGGCGTGCGGGGCCCCGAACCGCGCGGCGATGCGCGCGCGCCGGTGATCGAAGATCCGCCCGAGCGCGCGCCGCACGAAGAGCGCGTGCGCGAGGTCTCCGAGCGGCCCGAGCGGCAGCGCGTACTCGACCCGGTCCGAGACGCGCGTGCCGTCGGGCGCGTCCTCGAACGTGTGGGTGTGGCGCCACAGCCGGTACGGTCCCGAGAGCTGGACGTCCACGAAGCGCTCGCCGGGCTCCCAGAGATCGATGCGCGTGCGCCACCGGAACCCGACGCCGTACAGGGACAACCTGTACTCGATGAGCGCGCCGGGGGCCATGGGGATGGGCCCCGGGGTGGTGACGCGGAACCGCAGGAACTGCGGGGTGATCGCCTGGAGGTTGAACGCGTCGGCGAAGAAGGCGAAGACCTCGGCCCGCGGGGCCGGCACGAGCTGCACGCGTTCGAGGACGTGGCGGCGCGCCATCGAGGCGATGTAAAGGAGCGGGGCGCCGCGCGCGCGGTTTGGCTGGCGACCGGGCCCGGGCGAGGGTAGGAAGCGGCAGCCGGCCGGCCGGCGGCGAGACGCGGGGCGGGCGCCTCGCACCGGGGAGACGACACATGGCGAACCTCACCACGAGCTTCATGGGCCTCACGCTCCCGACGCCGCTCGTGCTCGGGAGCTCCGCGCTCTCGAACCGGCTCGAGAACCTCCAGGCCGCGGAGGGGCACGGCGCCGGCGCGGTGGTGCTCCGCTCGCTCTTCGAGGAGCAGATCGAGGCCGCCGACAGCGCGCTCCAGGACGAGCTCTCCCGCGGGGCCGAGGCGAGCGCCGAGGCCCGCACGTTCTTCCCGCCGCAGCGGGTCGGGCCGCACGACTACCTCCAGTTCCTCTCCAACGCGAAGAAGGCGCTGCGGATCCCGGTGATCGCGAGCCTCAACTGCGTCGCCCCGGGGAGCTGGACCGAGTACGCGAAGGAGATCGAGTCCGCCGGCGCCGACGCGCTCGAGGTGAACGTCTACGCCGTCGAGGCCGACCCGGCCCGGACCGGCGCCGACGTCGAGAAGCGCTACCTCGAGGCCGTCGCCGAGGTGAAGGGCTCCGTCCGGATCCCGGTCGCGGTGAAGCTCTCGCCGTACTTCAGCTCGCTCGCGAACTTCGTCGCGAAGCTCGACGGCCTCGGCGTGAACGGGCTCGTCCTCTTCAACCGCTTCCTGCAGCCGGACATCTCGCTCGACCGGATGGCGGCCGCGCCGAGCATGACGCTGTCGTCGCCGGCCGAGGCGCTGGTGCCGCTCCGCTGGATCGGGATCCTCCACGGACGCACGCGCGCGCAGCTCGCGGCCTCGACCGGCGTCTACGACGCCGCGGGCGTCGTGAAGCAGCTCCTCGCCGGCGCGCAGGTCGTGCAGCTCGCGTCGGCCCTCGTCAAGAACGGCATCCCGCACCTCGGCAAGGTCGTGGCGGGCCTCGACGACTGGCTCGAGGGTCGGGGCGTCGAGAGCGTGGACGAGATCCGCGGCTCGCTCTCGCAGCGCGAGATCCAGGACCCGGCGGCGTTCGAGCGCGCGCAGTACGTGCACCTGATCCTGAGCCAGAATATCTGAGCGGGGGCTGCGCCCCCGCCCCGCCGGCGGAGCCGTCGGGGCCCCGACCCCTGCTGCGCGGGACCCTGGGCCGTGCTCGCCGCTTCGCGGCTGCGCGCGGCTGCCCCGCGGAGAGGGGCTGGCGCCCCTCCCCCAGCTGCGCTGGGCCCCCCACCCGCTTTCCTTTCTCACCGGGCCGCGTCGCTGCTAGACCATGGGCTTCAGCATGGACCGGCCGCGCCCCGCCCTGCCCGAGGAGCCCGCTCCGCCGCAGCCCGGCGCGCAGCGGCACGGCCCGCGCCACTCCCTCGGCCAGAGCTTCGGCTGGGCGTGGGCGGGGCTGGCGGGCGCGGCGGTCCGCGAGCGCAACATGCGGATCCACCTCGCGCTCGGGATCCTCGCGAGCGCCGCCGCGAGCCTGCTCCCCGTGGACGGGGGCGAGCGGGCGCTCCTCCTCCTGGCGGTCGCGCTCGTGGTCGCGGGCGAGGCGGCGAACTCCGCGCTCGAGGCGGTCGTCGATCTCGTCTCGCCCCGCTGGAACGTCCGCGCGCGCGTGGCGAAGGACGCCGCGGCGGGGGCCGTGCTGGCGCTCGCCGGAGGGAGCGTGGTCGTCCTCGTCGCGATCGCCATCCCCGCGCTCCGCCGCGTCGGCGAGGGCTGGACGACGCTCTCCGCCGGCGCCGCCGGCGCGGTCCTCGCCGCCGCGGCCGCGTGGTTCCT
>JAEYZK010000340.1 GCA_023428085.1 Pseudomonadota bacterium | reverse complement strand
CCGCCGAGCTCCGGATAGGTCACGTAGCCTGACCTGTCGAAGGCTGCGAACTGCCGCTCGTACTCGGCCATGTAGGCCGTCTTCGCGGCCTCGTGCGCCTGGGCGGCATGCCACTGGAGGACCTTCTTCTCCTCCGTCAGCGTGTCGCCCCACGCCTGATACTGGAGCGCGCTCGCCCGGCCGTCGGGATCGGCCTCGGAGATCCCTTCGCCGCACTTCACGAGGGCGCACGCGGCTGCGGACAGATAGCCCAGCGCTGCTTTCTCGTCTGCGTACCCCCACTCCTCCCAGTGCTCCCTGGCGAGCTTCGCGATCAGCTCCCGTTCGGACGGGTGCAGCTCCCGGTTGTACCGAAACCCGTAGTCCGCAGTCGCGCCGCCGGTGATCGCACCCAGCCCGTTCGCCCCAGTCACCTTCGCCGCGACTGCGCCGATCACGGCGCTCGCGTACGGCCTCACCGAGCTCGGCAGGTTCGCCGTCACCTCGGAGAGCCGCTCGGACGTCCCCGCGCCGATACCGCCGGCGACGATGCTCCCGCCGCCGAGGCCGGCCTGCAGGGCGCCGACGGCGGCGTGGAGCGCGGTCTTGAGCGGGCTCCCGTCCTTCCACCGGTCGTACTGCTCCTGGTACCGCTGCTTCTGCTCCTGGGCGTGCGCGAGCGTCTGCTGGACGTTGTCGGGGCGGAAGCCGCCCTCCTCGTACGTCTTCAGCTCCTCACGCTCCTGCTTGGTGAGGCCGTCTCCCTTGGCGAGCAGCTCCTCGTAGCGCGCCGCCTGCCGCTCGAGCAGCTCGGCGTCCGTGTACGGCTTCGTGTACCGCTGCGCGAGGTCGCCGACGGCCTTGAACCCCTCCTCGCCGAAGACCTGGACGAGCTCCTTCTGCTCCTCGATCCTGGCGCGGTCGAAGGTGTTGCCGATCGCGTTGGTCGCCTGTGCGGTGTCCTGCGAGAGGCGGGAGAGGTCGGCCGCGCCGTCGCGGACGACGATCGTCCCGGGGCTCACCGCGGCGTGGGTCTTGCTGCTCTTCTCGCCCTGGATCGGCACGCCGGGCGTGACGCCGCCGCCGCCGGTGCCGACGGTCACCGAGATGCTGACCGCGCTGAACTTGCTCTCGTTCTCGAGTTCGGACCAGGTGAGACTCCCGGTGTCGAGCAGGTTCTTCGAGGCGTCGGCCTCGGACGCGATCACGGCGCCCTGGAGGTGCGTGTTGCCGCCGACCTTGACGGTGTAGCCGCCCTGCCCGGCGAAGAGCCCGGTCTGCTCCTGCACCGAGCGGTACTTCGACTCCATCCCCGCGTAGCTCGCGGTGAGGCTGGCGCTATAGCCGTAGCCGACCGTGCCCTGGCCCGAGAGCGAGAGATCGGTGGAGTGGTAGGTGGAGGAGTCCTGATCGCTCCGGAGGGTCAGGTCGCCGCCCACGTCCACGGCGAGGGAGTCACCGGTCACGATGGCGCCGCGGAGCGCCGTGTCGCGGCCGCTGCGCAGGGAGACGGCGCCGGCGGAGCGGATCGCGGTCTCGGAGTAGGTCCGGTCGTGGGCGTCCTCCTCGGAGGTGCCGATGCTCCCGGTGGCCTGGAACCCCGCCGCGGCGCCCTTGCCCTGACCCACGGAGACGCCGACGCCGGCGGCCTCCAGGCTGTCGTGGACGGCCGCGAGCGTGAGATCGCCGCCGGCCTCGAGGTGGACGTCGCCGGCCGCGCCGAGCTGTGCGCCGGCGAGCCGGGCGTCGTTGCCGGCGGTGACCCGCAGCGCGCCCGCGGCGACGGCGGTGGTGCCGACCTGCTCGCGCGTGACGGCGCCGTCGGTCCGCGTCACCTGCTCCGCCGTCGTCAGGGAGAGGTCCCGCCCCGCGGAGAGCTCGACGTCCTTCGCCGCCTGGAGGGTCGCCGCCGTGAGCGTCTCGTCCTGCGCCGCGCGGACGGTGACGTCCTTGCCGGCAGCGATCACCGTCCCGACCACGCCCGTGACGTTCGCGGCGTCCTTCTGGTGCTGGTGCGTCCCAGCGCCGAGGCGGACGGACCCGGACGCGGACTCGACGGTCGCGTTCCCACCGGCGGCGATCGTCGCCGCGTCGAGCTGCACGCCGTCCTTGCCCGCGATCCGCGCGTCCCTGCCGGCCTCGAAGCTCCCGGACTGCGAGCGGACGGTGCCCGCGGAGACCGTGAGGTCCTTCCCCGCCGCCGCCCTCCCGCCGAGGGAGTGCTCCCCCGCGAGCTGCCACGTGATCCCGCCGCCGGCCACGATCGAGCCACCCGCGGTGACGGCGGCGTGCTTGCCCGAGGGCATGTACAGCTTCGGCGCGAGCACGTCCTCGCCGTCCACGCGGACGGTGACCATCCAGACCATCGGCGAGGTGAGCCGGACGAGCTGCTCGGCGCTGAGCGCGATGCCCGGCGTGAGGGAGAGCTCCTTCGCGTGGACGTAGCCCTCGTCCAGCAGGGCCTGGTACTGGGCCAGCGCGTCGGCAGATCCAGGCAGGTACGGCGTGCCGGTGGCGCGGAACAGCTCGTCCATCACGAGCCGCTGCTCGTAGAACCCGTCGCCGAGCCGCTTGAGCGGAGCCTCGGGGTTCACCGGGAGCCGATCGAGCAGGTAGTCGCTGGAGATGAAGTTTCCGAGCTTCGTGAACCGCGGGTCGGTCTCGACGAGGTACGGGTGGCCCGGGTCGCGATGGACGGTGAACAGGCGGTTCGCGGGGAGGGTGATCGCGGGCGCAGAGGCGGAGAGCCCGGGCGCCTCGGGGACATCGCCGGTGTGCGCGACGCGCTCGGCCGTGTTGGGGATGATCTCGACGACCGAGCTTCGAAGCTCGTGGGACGAGGTGAACGCCCTGGAATCCGAGTGGTGGCTCGTCTCGCAGCCGACGTCGAAGGTGCCGTTGCAGAAGTCGAACCTCCTCGCGTCGACCCAGTACCAGATCCGCTCCTCGACGAGGTTCCCGGGCAGGGGCGGCTGCGTGTAGGAGACGCCCTCGTCGAGGATCGAGCCGCCCGCGGCGATGCGGGACTGGTCGTTCACGACCGAGCCGGCGCGAAGGGTGAGGTTGCCGCCGGCCCGCAGCTCCGCCGGCGCACTGTCAGCCGTGATCTCCGGAATGTACGTGGCCGTCTGGGTGTAGAGGCGCTTCTTCGACCATCCGTCCGAGTAGTCGTAGTTCCCGGGAACGAAGAGCCTCCACTCGGAGTCGGTGAGCGCGGCTGCTCGAACGACGTCGTGGGTCTCCGTCAGCACCGGCTCCACGTCGTACGTCACCTCGAAGACGCTCTTCTCGTTCCGGAGCACGTCCGTCACGATCGTGAGGTCCCGCCCCGCCTCGAGCTGCGCCGAGCGGTTCAACACGACCTCGGCCGGAACGAGCCCCCCGCCGTCCGACGCGCCCGCGATGAGGAGATCCCGCCCGGCGTACACGAGCGCGCCGTCCGCGTTGAGGAAGCGCGTCGTGAGGAGCTGCATGTCGCCGGCCGAGACGATCGCTGCCTCGGCACCCTGCGAGCGCAGCTCGGCCGCGCGGAGCTGGACCTGGCCGCCGATGACGAGGCCTCGCGTGTTGTCGAACAGCCCCGCCGCGACCGCGTTCAGGGCGCTCGCGGAGGTGAGCGTGCCGTCGGTCGCGAGGATGTCCCGGCCGGCCGTGAGCGTCAGCGGCCCAGCGGCCTCGACGAGCGCGCCCGTGAGCGCGACGTCGCCGCTTCGGCCGGTCAGGCTGATCCCGCCGAACGCCTGCACGGTCGCGCCCGAGAGCGACAGCTCGGCGCCGTCGAGGGAGATCGCGCCGCCGGAGACGAGCTGACGGCCACCCGCCTCGACGGTGCCGGAGGCGGCGAGGGAGAGCGCGCCCAGCGCCGCGACCCGGGCCTCCGGGGTCACCCCGGCGCCGGTGGCGCCGCCGAGCGTGATCCGCTCGGCCTGCACCGAGAGGTCGCCCTGCGCGCCGAGGAAGCCGCCCGTCGTGACCGCCCCCGCGGCCTCGATGCGCAGGGATCCGGCGGAGTAGAGCGTGTCGCGCGCGTCCAGCGCGCCGCCCGTGCGGAGGGACGTGGCCCCGCCTGCGGTCGTCGGACCGCGGAGCGAGATCTGCCCGTCGCTGTCGAGGCGGAACTCGCCCTCCGCGGCGAGCGTCCCCGCGCTCGTCACGCCCACGCCGCGCTCCGTGCCGACGAGCAGGATCTTCCGCGCGTACATCCCGCCGAGCGCGCCGACGTCGATGCTCACCGCGGGCGCCTGGCCCGCGCCCGCGATCGGCGTCGCCACGAGCGTGCTCCGGTCCACCTCGTTGGTGCCCGCGACCACCGCCAGCTCTCTCGCCCAGATCCCCGCGTTCGCGGTGACGGCGCGGCTGATGAGCGCCACGCGGTCCACGTTCGCCGCGTTGAGGCCCGCGCCCTCGATCGCGATGGCGCCGCCCGTCACCCGGAACGCGTCGAGCGAACCGGTGCCGCCGAACACCGGGGTGCCCGTCGTGAGCGTCCCGCGGCTCGCGTTGATGAAGCCGCAGCCGTCGCAGGTGATGCCGTTCGGGTTGGCGATCACCACCTCGGCCTTCGCTCCCGCGACCTCGAGGTAGCCGAGGAGGCGGCTCGGATCGGCGCTCGTCACCTCGTTCAGGATGACCGAGGCGTCCTTCGTGAGGTTCGGGTTCGGGGCGATCCAGCCCGCGAGCTGCGTGGGCGCGAGGGTCCGCGCGTTGTTGAGGATGACGCCGCCCGGATCGACGTCGAACCGGGTGAACTGGTTGCGGGAGACGCCGCCGGCCGACGGGTTCGTGATCTGGACGACCGGCGTCCCGTTGGGCGCGGACTCGACCGTGGGCCGGTGCTTCGCGGGCGCCGCGGCGTCGGGGACGGGCGGCGCCGCCAGGGCCATCCCGGCGGACACCGCGATCCCGAGCGCGACGAGCGCGCCGCACACCACCTGCACCTTCCGACTCGTCCGCATCGTCTCGCGAAGGCTCTGCATGCGCTCCCCCGTCATCGCAATCACTCAGTACAGCGCCGTCACCGAGAACCCGAGCGCCGGCCGCGCCGTCTCGAAGCCGCTCGGGTGGAAGACCGGCAACCCCGCGAAGGCGTCCCAGCTCAGCACCCAGAGGCCGCCGCGGATCCCCAGCGCCGCGCCCGCGAGGCCGGCGCCCACGAGCTTCCCCGCCGAGGGCCCGTCGACGACCCCGGCGTCGAGCGCCACGTACAGCTCCTGCCGGACGCGCGGGAGCGTCACCCCCAGCTCGTTCCGGAGGCAGGCGCCGCTCTCGGCGGCGAGCGTCGTCTCCCCGT
>JAEYZK010000310.1 GCA_023428085.1 Pseudomonadota bacterium | reverse complement strand
CCGGGTGCTCCCGTCCGAGCGCGCGCCGCGCTGGATCGCGGCCGCGGGCGCGGCCGTCGCGGCGCTGGGGCTCGTCGCGGCGCTCACCTGGCGGGCGCCGGTCCCGGTGCTCGCCGCGATCATGGTCGCGCTGCTCGGCGCGTGCACGGCCGCGGGGAGCGTGTCGGCGGTGATCACCGGGCGAGACGCGCCGGATCCGGCGGCGCTCGCGCTCGCGGTGCCGATCGTGCACGCGATCGGGGAGGTCGCCGGGCCGGTCGCGGTCGGGGCCCTCGCCGATCGCGCCTCGTTCGGCGAGGCGCTGACCCTGCTCCCGTGGGTGCTCCTCGGCGCGGCGGTCCTGTGGGCCGCGTCCGCCTGGGCGGTCGAGGCGCGCGCGCGTGCGGAGGTCGGCGCGGGACGAGACGCTGCGTGAGGCCTGGCGCGGCGGTCCCGGTCAGCGAGCGGCCGGCGGCGCTCCCGGCGAGATCCCGTTCGTCGCCCAGGTGAGCCGGCCGCGCCGGACCTGCCTGCGGATCTCCATGTTCCGGGCGATCGACTCCGGCGTCCGGTACCCGCGCGCGTGGTCGAGGTGGATCACCACCGCCCGGTGGCGCAGCTGCTTGCCGCGCACGCCGAGGTTCGTGAGCCGCTCGCCCAGCTCGCGATCGAGGCCCCCGTACTGCAGGCGTTCGTCGTACCCGTTCACGGCCAGGATGTCACGCTTCCACCCGGAGGCGTTGTGGCCGTTCCAGGTGGCGCCCGCAGGCGTGAGCCGATCGAGCCAGGCGCCGGCGCGCTCGCCCGCCCCGAGCTTCAGGTAGTTGCTCGTCAGGGGCAGGCCGTGTGCCCGCAGCCAGCGCAGCTCGAAGCACCGTCCGGCGAGGATGTCCTCGCGCGAGATCGCCTCGCTGAGCGGCATGGGGAGCTTGACGTAGCCTCCCGACAGGAAACGCCCCGGGGTGCGGTGCCGCAGGTGAACGTCGAGGAAGTCCGCGCGCGGGATGCAGTCGCCGTCGGTGAAGACGAGGTAGTCCGAGGCGCTCGCCACGATGGCCTGGTTCAGGATCCTGCACTTCCGGAACCCCTCGTGCGGCTGCCAGACGTGCCGCAGGGGGTAGCGGAGGCGCGGCTGGAGGGCCTCGATGCGGCGCCGCGTCTCCTCCCCGCTCCCGTCGTCGGCGACGATGACCTCGAACGCGCGCACCGTCTGCGCCTCGAAGCCCCACAGCACCTTCTCGAGCCAGTCGGGCTGCTCGTAGGTGGTGAAGACGACGCTGGCGAGGGGCGCGGGCAAGGTCGCCAGGATCTGCCTCACGACGGCCGGGAGGTCAACCCTCCGGTGCTCCGTCCGCCGGCGCGGGGGGGCTCGCCGGGCAGCCCGCGGCGCCGGTACTCGTAGAGGCGCAGGTACTTGGCGAAGTTCAGGGAAGCAGCGGCGGCGCTGTACACGAAGCCGTAGTGGCCGTCGAGGAACCCGCGCCGCCAGACGTAGCACCGCAGGAACTTGACGATGGGGCCGAGCAGCACGTGGAGGAGCAGGCTCGGCCGCTCGCCCCGCGCATACCTGGCCCGCGCCGCCACCTCCGCGAACCGGTGAATCTGCTGGAGGTGCTCGTCCACGGTGAGGTACGCCTCGTGGACGAGGTCACCCTGGAGCCGCGCCACGCGCTCGCGCGGCAGGACCACGCGGTCGTGCGGGTCGGTGCCGCCCCACGACCCCTTGCGCCGGTCCCAGAGCCGGATCTTCCGGTCCGGATACCAGGCGTGGCGGAGCCACTTCCCGCAGTAGTAGTTCGCCCGGTTGAACGCGTAGCCGTCGCAGTCGTCCCAGCGGTCCTTCACGGCGAGGATCGAGGCGCGGAGCTCCGGCGAGAGCCGCTCGTCCGCGTCGAGCGAGAGGACGTGGTCGTGCGTCGCCTGCCCGGCGGCGAAGTTCTTCTGGGCGACGTAGCCCTCGAACGCGTGGGACACGAAGCGGACGGGGTGCCGGTCGCAGATCGCCTTCGTGCCGTCGGTGGACAGCGAGTCCACGACGACGATCTCGTCCGCCACCCCGGCGAGCGACTGGAGGCACGCCTCCAGCTTCCGCTCCTCGTTGTAGGTGATGATGGTCGCGGAGATCTTCACGGACATCGCGCCGGAGCACCCTACCGGCCGGAGGGGTGGATCGCAAGGCGGCCGCGGGCGCGGGCTCGTTCCGGAATGGGCACCGCGGCCCGGAGCATGTACCTTCCCGATCCCGTGCCCCCGTCGCTCCTCGTCCTCTCCGAATACCGGAGCATCGTGACCTGCCGCCCCGAGGCCGAGGTGTTCGTGGACCTGTGCCGCGCGGGGTTCCCGGTGACGGTCATGACGACGCCCGACAGCCCGTACCTCTCGCGGTTCCAGGAGGCGGGGGTGCGCGTCGTCCCCTGGCATCCGCGCGGGAAGGTCGATCGCGCCGAGGTCCGCCGCCTCCGCGCCGAGCTCGCCGCCGGCGGCCACGCGGTCGCCTTCGCCTTCAACAACAGGGCGCTCGGCACTGCGGCCTGGGCGGCGCGCGGGCTGCCCGTGAAGCTCGTCGCGTACCGCGGGTTCGACGGGAACCTCGGCTGGTGGGATCCCACGAACTACCTGAAGTTCCTCCACCCGCGGATCGACGCCTACTGGTGCAACGCGGAGTCCGTCCGCGAGACCCTCCGCCGGAACCTCTTCTTCGGCAGGGACCGCGCCGTGGCGATCGCGAAGGGGCACGATCCGGGCTGGTACGACGGGACGCCGAAGACGGACCTGCGCGCCCTCGGCGTGCCCGCCGGCGCCTTCGCGGTCGCCTGCGTCGGCGAGGTGCGGCGCTCGAAGGCCGTGCTCGACCTCGTCGAGGCCACGCGGTTCCTCCCCCCGGCGCCGCCGCTCCACTTCGTGCTGGCCGGCCCGGGGACCGACGCGCCCGGCTTCCGGCGGCGCGTCGCGAACGGCCCGCGCGCCGACCGGTTCCACCTCCTCGGCTACCGCGAGGACGCGCTCCAGCTCATGGCCGCGTGCGACGGCTACGTGCTCCCGTCGCGCTGGGGCGAGTCGCTCACCCGCAGCCTGGTGGAGGCGATGTGCGTGGGCGTCCCGCCGGTCATCACCGACCTGCCGGGGAACCGGGGCGTCGTGATCGACGGCGCGTGCGGGCGGGTCGTGCCGCCCGCGAACCCCCGCGCGCTCGCCGCCGCGCTCGCAGATCTCGCTTCGGACCGGGACCGGGCCCGCGCCTGGGGCGCGGCCGCGCGCGCCCACATCGCCCGGCGCTGGTCGCACGCGCAGACGGTGGAGCAGGTGCGGGCGCTCGTCGAGCGCCTCGCCACCACGTGACGAACCGTGAAGTCCGCCGATCGCGAACGCGCCTTCTGCGCCTGCGCCCCCGGGCTCGAGGAGCTCCTCGCCGCGGAGCTCCGCGCGCTCGGGCTCGACGCCCGCGCGACGCCCGGCGGCGCCCGGGCCGAGGGCGAGGACGCGGCCGCGCGCGCGTGCCTGGGTGCGCGCCTCGCCGACGCAGTGCACCTGCGGCTCTGGGAGGGGCCCGCCGCGGAGCTCGGGGCGGCGAAGCGGGACGCGGCGCGCCGGGCGGGCGGGCTGCCGCTCCTCGTCCGCGCCCACGGCGCGGACTCGAGCATCTCGGTGGACGCCGCGGGGAGCCCGCTCTACCGGCGCGGGTGGCGGGCGCGGATCGGCGCGGCGCCGCTGCGCGAGACGCTCGCCGCAGGGCTGCTCCGCGCCGGCGGCTGGCGCGGGGACCGGCCGTTCTGCGATCCGATGTGCGGCTCCGGGACGATCGCCATCGAGGCCGCGCTCGCCGCGGGGCGCCGCGCGCCGGGCCTCGACCGGCCGCTCGCGCTCGAGGCGATGCCGGGGCGCGACCCGGCCCGGCTGGAGCGGCTCCGGCGTGCGCTCCGGGAGGCCGCGCGGCCGATCGCGGTCCCGATCGTGGCCTCCGACCGGAACGCCGGTGCGCTCCGGCTGGCGCGGAAGAACGCCGAGGCGGCGGGCGTCGCGGACGCCATCCGGTTCGAGCGCTGCGACGCGTCCGCCGCCCCGGCGCCGCCCGGGCCAGGGCTGTGCGTGACCAACCCACCTTACGGCGTCCGCCTCGACGAGGGGGTGGTCGCGGCCTGGCGCGCGCTGGCGGCGCTCGCGGCGCGGCTCGCGTCGTGGGAGCTGGTCGTGCTCGGCCCCGATCGCGGGCTCGAGAGGCTCCTCGACCTCACCCCGGCCTCCGTCCTGCAGGTGCGGAACGGTGGCGTCGCGTGCGCGATCCTCCGCTACGGGCCCCGACAGACCGTGTAACCCGGCGCCCACCCACCTCGCCGGCGTGCAGCCGCTCCGACCTGCCCGGGGTGGGGCCTTGATGGCGAGCGCCGTCACGCAGACTTTCCAGGCGAGCCGCGCCGAGGACACGGGCGCACCTCACCTTTCGCACATGGCCGAGTCGAACACCCCCATCGCCGCAGAAGGCGCCGCCGTCACCGTGGATGCCGCCACGGGGACCGTGGTCGTCCAGATCGGCCGGTTCCAGCGGATCCTCTCGCTCGACGAGGCGCTGCTCGTGTCGGTGCAGCGGTACCGGCGGCCGTGGCGCACGATCGTCGCGCGGGCGCTGACCACGCTCGGCGACGCGAAGAGCTGGACGGCGGCGGGGGTCGCCTGCCTCGCGACCGGGACCAGGCTGGGCATCCACCTCGGCCTCAGGCTCGCGGCGGCGACGGCCCTCGCCACGCTCGCCTCGCAGGCGCTGAAGCGGAGCCTCACGCGCGCGCGACCGAACTCCGCGATCCACGGCTTCGAGGCGCTGGCCGAGAACCCGGACCGCTTCTCGTTCCCCTCGGGCCACACGGCGGCGGCGTTCGCGGTGGCGATCGCGTTCGCGGGCGAGCCGTTCGCGCTCGGGCCGCTCGCGCTGCTCCTCGCGACCGGCATCGGCCTCTCGCGCGTCTACCTGGGCGCCCACTACCCGCTCGACGTCGGCGCGGGCGCGCTCCTCGGAGGGGCCGCCGGGGTCGCCGCGCGCTTCCTCGTCCCCTGAGCCGGCGAACGCGCGGGCCGGGCGGCCCCGCGATGCGCATCCGTCCGGCATGAGACGCGCGATCTGGATGGCGACGCTGGCCCTCGTGCCGGCGATGGCGGTGGCGCAGGGGACGGGCGCGACGCAGCCCGACACGGTGCCGGGCACGCAGCCCAGCACCGCGCCCGGGACGGTCCCGAACACGACGCCCGGCACCGGCCTCGGCGGCAGCGGGACGGGCGGCGTCGATGGTTCGGCGGGCACGTTCGACGCCTGCCCACCGGGCACGGTCCCGGACACGAGCCCGGGCGCGACGGCGTCGGGCACGAGGCGGTGCGTCCCCATCGGCGCGACGTCGGGGACGGACTCCGGGAGCGGCATGCTCGGCGGACCGAACGCGCCCGGCGCGACCGGTGGCGCGACCCCGGGGACGCCGGGGTCGGCGACCTCGCCCACCACGCCGGGCACGCCGCTCGGCGGGCCCGGCAGCGGCGGCGCGCAGCAGGTGACGCCGTCGCCGGGCGGGAGCCCGTGAGCGCTCGGCCCGCCCGTCGCCCTGAAGGTCCGCTCGCCCTGCGCCTGGCGAAGGGCGAGCGGTCCCGTGTCACCCGCTCGCCACCGCCGCCAGCAGCGCGTCGATCGACGGCGGCTTGGCGAGGTGCGCGTCGAACCCGGCGCGCACGGCGCGCTGCCGATCCTCGGGCTGCGCGTAGCCGCTGACGGCGATGAGCCGCGTGGCGTGGAGCGCCTCGTCGGCGCGGATCGTCCGGGCGACCTCGCACCCGTCCACGTCCGGCAGCCCGAGGTCGCACAGGATCACGTGGGGCTTCAGCGCGCGGGCCTTCGCGATCCCCGCCGCGCCGCTGGTCGCGACCTCGACGCGATACCCCTCCAGCGCGAGCACGTCGGCGAGGGAGGAGGCGGCGTCGACGTTGTCCTCGACGACGAGCACCCGGGCGCCGGCGCGGGCGGGGCCGGCGCCGGGGGGACGGGACGCGGGGGCCGGCGCGGCGCCGTCGACGCCGGGCGCGAGCGGGAGCGCGAGCACGAACTCGGCGCCCTGGCCGACCCCCTCGCTGTGCGCGCGCACGGTCCCGCCGCTGAGCTCGGCGACGCCCTTCACGAGCGCGAGGCCCAGGCCGAGGCCGCCCTCGGTGCGGGCGAGTCCCTCCTCGGCCTGCACGAAGGGCTCGAAGATCTGCGGGAGCATCTCGGCGCGGATGCCGACGCCGTCGTCCCGGACCCCGATCTCGAGGCGGCCGCCGAGCGCGCGCAGCCGGACCTCGACGTTCCCGCCCGCGCGCGTGAACTTGGACGCGTTGTGGAGCAGGTTCCCGATCGCCTGCGCGAACCGGACCTCGTCCGTCTCGACCGGCGCGGGCGCGGGCGCGTCCACGCGCAGCGCGACGCCGCGCGCCTCGAACGTCGGCCGGAGGTCCTCGCAGATCCTGCGCACCACCTCGCGCGCGTCGAACCGCTCCGGCCGGAGCTCGAACTTCCCGCGCGAGATGCGCGTCACGTCGAGGAGGTCGTCCACGAGCCGTGCGAGGTGCCGGGTCTGGCGGTCGATGATCTCCCGCGCGTGCGACGAGCGGTGGCGGTCCGCGGCCGCGCGCTCGAGCAGGTAGAGGCTGTTCCGGATGGCCGCCAGGGGGTTCCGGAGCTCGTGCGACAGGACGGCGATGAACTCGCCCTTGCGCGCGTCGGACTCGTGCACCAGGTCGAGGGCGCGCTCGAGCTCGACGGTGCGCTCCCGCACGCGCCGCTCGAGCTCCACGTTGGCCCGCTCCAGGCGGTCCTGCGCCTCGGTGAGATCCTCGACGAGCACCTCGTTGGCGGAGCGCAGCCGGAGCGCCTGCTCGACCGTCCCGCCGAGCTGGCGGGCGATCCCGCCGACCGCGACGCCGAACACGGACAGCAGGAGCGCCATCCCGGTGTGGACGGCGTCGCCCTCCACCCCGAGGCGCACCACCAGCGGCGCGAGCGCGGGCACGGTGTAGGC
Organism: Pseudomonadota bacterium; assembly: GCA_023428085.1. Lineage (GTDB taxonomy): Bacteria > Myxococcota > Myxococcia > Myxococcales > Anaeromyxobacteraceae > Anaeromyxobacter. The sequence continues at coordinate 27,125 of JAEYZK010000310.1, read as the reverse complement.
CAGGAAGGCGGGCGGGTACGAGCAGTTGCTCGACGCCGCGCCGGCGGCCATCCCGCCCAGGACGAACGCCAGGAAGAGCTGGTGGAGGGGAGAGCCCGGGACGAAGAAGACGAACGCCGCCGCGCCCCACCCCGCGCCGGTGAGGAAGGCGGCCGCCGCGAACCTCCGGGCCCAGCGCCTCGCCGCGGGCGGCGGCGGGGCGGCGCGTCGATACGCGCGCACCATCGCGAGGCGCGCCGCCGCCAGCACCCACAGGCCCGCGACCCACGCGACCGATCGGGCAGGCGGGACGACGCGCCAGAAGACGACGGCGACGAGCAGGGAGGTGACCACGAGCGTGCCCTGCGCGGTCGGGGCGCGGGCGTACAGCATGGAGACCTGCTCTGCGAGCACCCGGACGTCGATCGGGAGGGCCCCCGCCGAGGGGGCGGGCCGTTCCAGGGGCGCTGCGTCCGTGCGCTGGTCCACGCGGACCGGAGTGTAGCTCGACGCGCCGGCCGGGGCATCGCGGCGAAGGAGCCCCTCCGCGGGCCGCGGCCGGCACCCGGGGCCGCTGCCTCACGCCGCCGCCGGCCCGACCAGCGCACCCGCCGCCGGCCGCGCCCCGCCGCGATCGATCTCGAGCCACTCGGCGCGCGCGATCCGGTCCCCGCGCACCGAGAGCACGCGGAACGACCCGAGCTCGCCGGTCGCGCCGGCGTTGAGCACGCGGAGCGGCCGCTCGCTCCCGGCGCCGAGGACGACCTCGGCGGGCACGTGCCGGTGGCCGTGCAGGACCAGGTCGCAGCGGCCCTGGATGCGCGCCAGCAGCGCGGCGCCGAGCGGGAGCTCCGCGACGTGCGTGAGCCCGAGCACGTGGGCGATCCGCTCCACGGGCCCGTCGCCCGGGAGCGGCAGGAGGTGGTGGTGGAGGGCCAGCACGGTGAGTGCTCCCTCCGGTGCGGCCTCGAGCGCGGAGTCGACCGCGTCGAGGTCCGCAAGCGTGAGCTGGCCGTGCGCGGCGAGCAGGTGACGGTTGTGGGGGCCCGTGGAGTCGAGCCGGACGACGTGGAGACCCGGGCGGCGCTCCACGCAGACGCGGGCGCTCCGCATGAAGGACGCGCCGGCGCCGTCGCAGAGCCGGTCGTGGTTCCCGGGGACGACCCACATGCGCCCGCCCGCGAGGGAGCGGCCGAACATGGACCGGAACGTCTCCAGCTCGCCCGTCCGTCCACGGTTCGTGACGTCGCCGGTGAGGACGACGGCGCCGATGCCCGCGTCCTCGATCGCCTCGGCGACGGCCCACGCGGCCTCGTCGGTCCGCGCGTCTCTGCCGATGTGGAGGTCCGACACGTGCGCGATGAGCACTCTGCCTCCGGCCTTCCCCCTGCCCGGCTTCACGCGGAATCTCATCAGCCCTCGGCGACGGCTCCGCGAACTGCGCGTGAACGTGGGGCAACGACGCGGAGGGCGCGGCGGCCGAGGTGCCCAGGGAGGGCGCCGGACCCGGCCAGAGGGAGGGCCGGGCCCGGCGCCGAGGGAGACGTCCGCGCGGCGTCAGTCGTCGAGCTTCATCGCCTCGACGATCCTGAAGAACACGTCGGTGTTCCGGTACACGCCGGCGAACCTCCTCCAGACCCGCTCGTCGCGGGCGTAGGCCGTGATGGGCACGTCCGCGGCCGTGTGCACCGCCGAGGAGCGCCCTGCCGCCTGGCCCCGGAGGAAGAACCCGGCTGCGTCGTCGGGGCGGCTCACCGGATCGGCCGCGTACGAGCGGGCCGCGAGCTCGCTCCGGAGCGCCGAGGGCGTGAGGCTCTCGATGATGGGCTTGCCGGCCGTGAGCCAGCTCTCGTACCGGTCGGCGCTGCCGCCGAACCCGACGAGGACCTTCCCGTCCACGTCGTACGAGATCGGGTAGCCGTCCGGCGCGATCGCGTAGCGCGGGAAGCCCGCCGCCTCGTACGTCCCCACGAGCCGCTGGCGCGCGGGCTGCGTGGAGGGGTCGAGGGCCGCGGCGTCCGAGGGGAGGGCGCGCGCGGCGGCGACGCCGCCGGTGAGGGCGCCGATGATGGAGAAGCCGGCGCACTCGTGGTCGGCGGTGACGATGACGAGCGTGCGCCCGTCCCGCTCCGCGTAGTCGAGCGCCACTCCGACCGCCCTGTCGAGCTCGAGCACGTCGCCGATGGCCCGCTCCGCGTCCATGGCATGGGACTGCTTGTCGATGTGGGCCGCCTCGACCATCAGGTAGAACCCGCGCCGGTTCCTCGAGAGGACCGAGAGGGCCGCGCGGGTCATCTCGTCGAGCATCGGCTGGTCGGGCGCGCGGTGGTCGTTCACCACCGCGGAGGAGACCCCGCGCCGGGCGTCGAGCTTGTCGAGGGCGACGTTCATGTTGCCGTAGGCGAAGAGGCCGAGGAGGCGGTCGGGGGCGCCCCGCCGCGTCGCCGACGCGAGCTCGGCGGCGCTCTCGACGTAGGTGAACCCGGCAGACCGGAAGCCGGAGATCACGCTCCGGTCCGGGTCCTGGGCGCCCGCCGCCGGGAGATCCCATGCCGCGACGAGGTCGGCCGGGAGCGCCGGGTAGTCCGTCGCGGCCGTGCGCGACGAGAGGGGATCCGTCGCGGGGAGGAACCAGCGGCGGCCGCCGCCGAGGAGCACCGCCAGGCCGTTGCCGCTCGACTCGTCGAGGTACTGGTCGACGATGCCCGTCCCCGCACCGCGGTTCGCCGTGTAGACCGCGTTGGCGGCCGGCGTCGCGTCCTCGACGTCCGCGGTCGAGACGATGCCGGTGGAGGTGCCGCGCATCCGGTGGAGGTAGGCGCCGAGGTACTCGACGCGCGGCGCGTGGAACGGGCTCGTCACCCGGGCGGGGAACACGCCCTCCTGGTTGTTGTTGGCGTGGTTCCCCGTCGTGTAGCACGACATGCCCGGCGCCGAGTCGGTCACGATGCTGTTGAGCGAGTGGGTGGTGACGAGCCCGACACCCGGCATGCGATCCATGGCCAGCCAGCCGTTCGGCTTGCCGCCGGTGACGCCCTTGCCGACGATCCGCGCCGCGGTCCGGTGGGAGGCGCCCATGCCGTCGCCGAGGAAGAAGATCACGTTCTTGACGCCGCGGCCCCGGCCGCCGCCGTCCCACCGGCGGCCGTCCTCCCGCTCCCCCGCGTCCACGATCTCGAACGAGCTCCGGACGGTGGTGCTGCCGGTCGCGTCCGTGAAGGTCGCCTCGAGCACGTGGACGCCGGGCCGGTGGAGGCTGAACCCGCGCGCGTTGAACCCGCCGTAGCCCGCCTGGCTGATCCCGTCCGTGGTCGTGGTCCCCTGCGCGCCCGACGTGAAGAAGACGGGCCTCCCGTCGAGCGTGAGCGTGGCGGAGTAGGGGCCCGCGCCCTTGCCCTCCACGCGGAGATCGAACCGCTGCCCCTGCAGGAAGCGGGCGCCCTGCGGCGGGGTGATCTGGACCTCGGTGGGCGCCGCGTGGGCGAGCCCGCCGGCGAGCGCGCATACGACGACGGCGAGCAGTCTCGTCTGCCTCATCGAACTCCTCCTGGCTGCTGGGAACTGCGGGTGAAGCACCGCCCCGGTGCGTGTCCCCGGGGGTGAACGTCAACGCGCGGCCGGGTCGGCGAGGATCACGCGCACGGAGGAGACGCGTCCCTCGTCGTCCTCCTCGCGCCCGACCTCCAGTCTCCCGACGACCTCCACGGGGACCGGCCGCCAGGAGACGTCCGCGCCGGCCGCCTCCGGGACCCTCACGAGGATCGAGTGGACCGGGATGTCGCCCGTGCCCGCGCCCGATTCGTCCTGCTCGATCGGCCGCGTCGCGAGGTAGAAGGCGCCGCGCGGTCCTTCCTCCATCCGGATCATGTACCCGCGGACGCGGACCCAGGCGCCGCGCAGCCGCTCGACCTCCGGCGAGAACCCGAGCGAGCCCCCGCGCAGCACGTAGAGCGCCCGAAGGTCGAGCGGGTGGACCTCTGGCGCCTGCGCGCCGGGCTCGGCGCGCGCGATGCCGCCGGACGCCGAGACCGCGGCGATCGCGGCGATCGCCGCGAGCTGCTCTCGCATGATGCCTCCGTGGATGACGGACGGGTTGTAGCCATCGTCCGGGCGGCGCGCGGCGACGAGAGCGCAAGACGCGGGTGACGCGGCGGTGACGGGCGCATTCTTCGCCAGCTCGTCACGCGGGGCTCGCGCGCGCCGTTGCAGGCTCCGCGACGTGGACGGGGCCACCCACTCGATCGCCGGTCCCGGAGGTACGGGCCCTCGGCGATCTCGTCGCGTCGGGCGCCGCGGTGCCGGCGGACACGCATCGCCCGACGGGCGGACGCGCACCGGCAGGCGATGGCCGGGGTTCCCCGCGACGGGAATACCCGGGCGCTCGAGGTGCTCGAGGCCGCGGGCCGGGAGCACGCCGGCGGGGTCCCCCGTCCCCGGCGACCGGCGCCGGGCGCCCCTCCAGCGTTCGACGTCCCGCGCCGGCCGGTGGGGGTGCCGGGTTCGGCGCCGGTGCGGCGCGCCGCGACGGAGCGGTCACTTCCCCGACTTGGCCGCGTCGAGCATCCGGCTCTTCGGGTGCCGGATGTCCGTGCCACGGACCATGTAGACGACCATCTCCGCGAGGTTCGTGGCGTGGTCGCCGAACCGCTCGAGGTACTTGGCGGCGAACATCACGGAGGTCGCCCGGCGGATGTTCCGGGAGTCCTCCATCATGAGCGCGAGCAGGGCGTTGAAGATCTTGAGGTACAGCGCGTCGAGCAGCTCGTCGCCGTTGAGGACCTCCTCGGCCTTGTCGACGTCGCGCGTGACGAAGGCGTCGAGGGCGAGCTTGAGCTGCGCCTCCGAGAGGTCGGCCAGCTTCAAGAGGTCGTGCATCGGCCCGAGCGCGGGCGCCTGGGAGAGCTCCATCGCGCGCTCGGCGACGTTCACGGCGAGGTCGCCCATCCGCTCGAGGTCGGTGACGATCTTGAGGGCGGTGGTGATGAACCGGAGATCGGAGGCGGCGGGCTGGCGCAGCGCCAGGATGCGGCGGCAGGCGCCGTCGATGTCCACCTCCATGCGGTTGATCTCGCGGTCCTTCGTCTTCACCTGCTTCGCGAGGTCGGCGTCGCGCTCGATGACCGCCTTCACGCTGTGCGAGATCGCGACCTCGACGAGGCCGCCCATCTCGAGCAGCCGGTCGCGCAGCTCGGTGAGCTCGCGCTCGTACGCCTTGTCGATGTGGGTGGTGGCCATCCGTTGCCTCCGGCGCGCGCGCTCGCTGCGAATCTAGCCGAACTTGCCCGTGACGTAGTCCTCGGTCCGCTGCTCGGTCGGGTTGGTGAAGATCTGCTCCGTGGGGCCGACCTCGACCAGATCGCCCATGTAGAAGAACGCCGTCCGGTCGGAGACCCGGGCCGCCTGCTGCATGTTGTGGGTCACGATCACGATCGTGTACCTGACCTTGAGCTCGTGGATGAGGTCCTCGATCTTCGCCGTCGCGATCGGATCGAGGGCGCTCGCGGGCTCGTCCATCAGCACCACCTCCGGCTCGACGGCCAGCGCGCGGGCGATGCAGAGCCGCTGCTGCTGGCCGCCGGAGAGGCCGAGCGCGCTCTCGTGGAGGCGGTCCTTCACCTCGTCCCAGAGCGCCGCGCCGCGGAGCGAGCGCTCCACGCGCTCCTCGACGAGCCTCCGCTCCGACATCCCTCCGACCCGCAGCCCGTAGGCGACGTTCTCGAAGATCGACTTCGGGAACGGGTTCGACTTCTGGAAGACCATGCCCACGCGCCGCCGCAGCTCCACCGCGTCGAGGTGGCTCGCGTAGACGCTCCGCCCGTCCAGGAGGATCTCGCCGTCCACGCCGGCGCCGGGGATGAGGTCGTTCATCCGGTTGAGGCACCGGAGGAACGTCGACTTCCCGCAGCCCGACGGTCCGATGAGCGCCATCACCTGGCGCTCGGGGAGCTGGAGGCTCACGTTCCGCACGGCCACCTTCTGGCCGTACCGGATGGAGACGCTGCGCGTCTCCATCTTCGTCGCGACGCCGTTTCCGTTGGGCGAGGTCATGTCAGTGGGCGCCCGCGGCCTTGCGGCGGGTGCGGGTCCGGATGGCGATGGCCACCAGGTTGAGGGCGAAGGTGAGCACGAGCAGCACGAGCACCGTCGCGTAGAGGAGCGGCAGCGTCGCCTCGACGTCGGGCGACTGCGTGGCGAGCACGTAGACGTGGTAGCCGAGGTGCATGAACTGGGTGAAGAGGGAGTGGGGCAGGTCCGGCAGGAAGTAGGCGACGCCGGTGAAGAGGATCGGCGCGACCTCACCCGCGCCGCGCGCCACGGCGAGGATCGCCCCGGTGAGGATGCCGGGGAGGGCGCCCGGCAGGACCACCCTGGCGAGCGTCTGCGACTTGGTCGCCCCGAGCGCGAGGCTCGCGTCGCGGAGGTCGCGCGGCACGGCGCGGAGCGCCTCCTCGGTGGCGACGATCACGACGGGCAGCGTCAGGACCGCCAGCGTGAGCGAGGCCCAGAGGAGCGCGGGCTTCGCGAAGTGCGGCTCGAGCACGCCCTCGGGGGTGGGCGCCGTGAAGGCCGCGTCCATGCCCGTCCCGATGAACTGGATGAAGAACCCGAGGCCGAAGAGGCCGAAGACGATCGACGGCACGCCCGCGAGGTTCGTGACCGCCACCCGGACCGCCTCGGCGAGCCGCGACCGGGGGGACGCGTACTCGTGGAGGTAGATCGCGGTCGCGACGCCGACGGGCAGCACGACGATCGTCATGAGCAGCGTCATGACCGCGGTGCCGTAGATGGCCGGGAAGATGCCGCCTCCCGTCATCCCCTCCTCGGGCGCGGAGGTGAGGAACCGCCAGGTCACGCGCCCGATGCCCCCGCGCACGACGTCCCAGAGGATGACCAGGAGCATGGCCACGACCAGGAAGGCGGCCGCCCCCGTGAGCCAGGTGAGCCCGCGCCCCGCGATCTTCCGGCCCCGGACGCTCATGCGCTCGCGCCCGACATGCGGCGGACGAGGCGCCGCACCGCGAGGGCGGCGGCCGAGTTGAGGACGAAGGTGAAGACGAACAGCTCCACCCCGAGGAAGAAGAGCACGGAGTAGTGGGCGCCGCCGAAGACGACCTCGCCCATCTCCGCGGCGATGGTCGCGGGCAGGGTCCGCACCGGGTCGCCGAACGACCAGGTGGTCGTCGCCGCGTTGCCGCTCGCCATGAGGACGATCATCGTCTCGCCGATGGACCGGCCGAACCCGAGGACCACCGCCGCCAGCACGCCCGGCGCCGCCGCCGGGAGCACCACCTTGAACGCGGTCTCCCACGGGGTCGCGCCCAGGGCGAGCGAGGCCTCGCGGTAGGAGCGCGGCACCGCCGCCAGCGCGTCCTCGCTCACCGTGAAGATGACCGGGACGACGGTGAGCGCGAGGGCCACGCCGGCGACGACCGCGTTGAGGCGGGAGGAGAAGCCGAACGTGTCCTGGAGGAACGTCGCGAGCACCATGAGGGCGAAGAACCCCAGGACGACGGAGGGGATGCCGGCGAGGAGCTCGATCGTGGGCTTCAGGACCTCGCGGACCCGCCGCGGCGCGAACTCCGAGGTGTAGAGGGCGGCCGCGACGCCGAGGGGCGCCGCGACCAGCATGGCCACGAGCGTCACCTTCAGCGTCCCGACGAAGAGCGGGATCATCGAGTACTTGGGGACGTCGCCGACCGGCTGCCAGACGAAGCTCGCCGGCCGGCCCTCGCGCCAGACCTGCGGGAGGAACATGCGCGCGTAGTCGACCTCCTCGCGCACGCTCTCCCGCTGGAGGAGCACGGGGAGCGCCTCGCGCGCGACGAACACGAAGATGAGGACGATGGCGAGGATGCCGGTGGCGGCGACGACGGTGATCCCGGCGGCGATGAGGGCTTCCCGGAGCTGCCGCCTGCGGATGGCGAGGGAAGGGCCGGCGGCCCCCTCCTCCTCGGTCTCGACCGCCACGCGCACGGAAGCGGGATTCTCCATGGCTCTGCCTCGTGCGCGTGGCGAAGATGTGACGAACACGTTACGGCGTCACTGGACCGGGAAGTAGCCGACCTTGGTGACGATCGCCTGCCCCGCCGGGGAGAGGCAGAAGGCGATGAAGGCCGCGGCCTCCCCGCCGGGCTTCCCGCGCGTGTACATGAAGAGGGGGCGGGCGAGCGGGTACTTGCCGGTGGCCACGTTCTCGGGGGTCGGCAGCCAGCCCTGGCCGTCCTTCCCGACGATCTTCACCTCCTTGACCCCCTTGGCGTACGCCGCGCCGCCGTAGCCGATCCCGAGCTTCTCCTTCGCGACCGCGTTCACGACGGCCGCGGTGCCGGGGAGGGTCTGGGCGTTCGAGGCGAAGTCGTCGCCCTGGAGCACGTTGTCCTTGAAGAAGACGTAGGTGCCCGAGGAGTTCTCGCGCGAGTAGAGGACGATCTTCGCGTCCGGGCCGCCGAGGTCCTTCCAGTTGGTCACGTCGCCGTTGTAGATGGACCGGAGCTGCTCGATCGTGAGCTGCTGGATCCCGCTCGACTCGTGCACGTAGACGGCGAGCCCGTCCTGGGCGACCGCGGTCTCCGTCGGGAGCACGCTGTAGCGGTCGCGGACCTTGGCCTGCTCGTCCTTCTTCATCGGGCGGGAGGCGTTGGCGATGTCGGTCGTGCCGTTGATGAGCGCGGCGATGCCGATGCCGGAGCCGCCGCCGGTGACCTGCACCTTCTTGCCGGGGTTCTGCTTCATGTACTCCTCGGCCCAGCGCTGGGCGAGGATGACCATGGTGTCGGAGCCCTTGACGGTGACGGCGGCGCTGGCGGCGAGCGGCAGCCCGGAGACCGCGAGGGCGAGGAGGATACGCTTCATCATGGCTTGCTCCTTGTCGTTCCTGTGAGTCCTAGAACCTGGCCTGCGCCTGGATCGTGTAGACGTCGGTCTCCTCGACGGTGCCGGCCGGGTCCCCCGGACCGGAGCCGACCGTCTCCCCGTTCATCGGGTGGGTCCAGAGCGCGGTGAGCTTGTAATTGCCGCCGACGAACAGGTGAAGGGCGACGTCGAGGGCGCGGAGCTCCTTCACCGTCCTCGCGGCGGCGACGAGGTTGTTGTCCCGGACGTAGGACTCGTACCGGGCGGCGAGCACGAACATCCTTCCGAGGTTCTGGGTCACGGTCGCGTGCCACGCGTGGCCGGTGACGCCGAGGTCGCCGCCCGCGCCCGAGCCGCTCGCGAGGGTGGTCGTGCCGACGATGAACTCTCCCTTCAGGGCCGTGCCGCCGAAGGGCAGGAGGTCGAGGAAGATCTGGGCGTCCGCGCCGAGGCGCCTGCGATCCCTGGTGACGTCGGGGTTGGCCCGGTAGTCGGTGGTCTCTCCGTACCAGCCCGAGACGCCGCCGGTCACGAGGCCGAAGTCGAACCCGAGCCGGCCGACGACATCCTTGTGCTGGTCGTTGTCCCAGTTCTTCCCGCCCTCGACGCCGTTGCCGTTGAACACACCCGCGCGGAGGTTGAAGGGACCGTAGGCGCCGCGGAGGGTGACGCCGAGGTCGTACTCGCCGGCGAGCCAGGTGCGCGCGCCGCGGAAGCGCTCGAGCAGGTCGAGGTCGGACGAGGACCGCACGCCGACGTCGTAGCCGAACGGGAGGAGCTGGAGGCCCGCGTCGATGGCGAGGCCGCCGAGGCCGCCGAGCTTCGGCAGCTTGACGCTGGCGTACGCCTCCTTGGCCGTGACGGCGGAGGGCGAGGCGTCGAGCTGCAGCACGAGCTGGGCGACGCCGGCGTCGTAGACGCCCTTGAAGCGCGCGCGGCGGAGGTGGAACCCGGTCTGGCTCGGGCCGCTGGACGGCGCCGACGAGGGGGACTCGTAGTAGGCGTCGTACGAGCAGTTCGGCTGCCTGTTCCCGATGCACTCCTGGTACGCCCAGCGGGCCTGCACGTAGCCCGAGAACTTGAGCCGGGACAGCGACAGGAGGGAGCCCTTCGCCTCGGCGAGCTGCTCCTCGAGCGCGGCGAGGCGCCCCTCGAGGGCGGCGACGTCCGGGGCCGGCTGCTCCTGCCCCTGCGGGTCTTGCTGGGCTTCCTGCGCCCGCGCGGCGGAGGCCACGGAGAGCGCGACGACGACGATGATGAGCTTGTTCATGCGCGTCGTTCTACGGGCGGCCGATGGCGCAGGAAGGGCGGGCGCGTGACGATTCGGAGGCGGTGTCACGGATGGTGAATCCAGGGGAGGGTGAATCCTCGGCCGCGGGCGCGGGTCCGTTCACGGGAGGGGAGGCTCACGCGGCAGGGAGCCGGACCCAGAAGCGGCTCCCGCCGTCGTCGCTCTCCGCCCCCACGTCCCCGCCCATCCCCTGCGCGAGGTGCTTCACGATCGCGAGGCCGAGGCCGGTCCCGCCCTGCTCGCGCGAGCGCCCGGTGTCCACGCGGTAGAACCGCTCGAAGATCCGGGGCAGGTGATGGCGCTCGATCCCGGGCCCGGTGTCCTGGACGCCGATCACCCAGTCGGGCCCGTCGCGGCCCGCGAGGATCTTCACGCTGCCCTCGGCGGTGTACTTCACGGCGTTGTCCACGAGGTTCACGAGCACCTGCTCGAGGGCGCGCCCGTCGGCACGCACGGAGGCGTCCGCGGGGACGTCCAGCACGAGCGCGAGCCCTTTCTCGCTGGCCGGGCGGGCGAGCAGCTCGAGCACCTGCTGCGCGACCTTGAGCACCGCGACCGGCTCCCGCTCGAGCCGCCACTCGCGCGACTCGATCCGGGACAGGTCGAGCAGGTCGTGGGTGAGCCGCGCGAGGCGCTCGGCGTGGCGCGCGACGATGTCCACGAAGTGGCGCGCCGAGGCGGGGTCCGCGAGCGCTCCCGCCTGCAGGGTCTCGGCCGCGACGCGGATGGCGGAGATCGGCGTGCGGAGCTCGTGGCTCGCGTTCGCGACGAAGTCGCGCCGGGTCGCCTCGGCCCGCTTCGCGTCGGTGACGTCGCGGAGGAGCACCAGCACCTCGCCGCGCAGGAGCGGGGCGAGCGTGGCGAGGAAGGTCCGCTTCTGGAGCACGAGCTCGAGCCGGCGGGGGGTGCCCTCGAGCGCGCGACGCACCGCCTCGCCCAGCTCGGCGCTCCGGGTGACCTCGAGCGGCGTCTGGCCGGCGGCGCGCGCGTTCGCGGCCAGCGTGTCGAAGGCGGCGTTGGCGACGCGGATGCGGCCGTCGGTGGCGACGAGCGCGGCGGGATCGGGCAGGGCGGAGAGGAGCTCCTGCTCGGCGGGATCGCGCGCGGCGGCGTAGCGGCGGAGCTCGCGCTCCGCGAGCAGCTCCGCCAGCTCGCGCACCTCGCGGCCGAGATCGGCCCGCGGCCCGCCCGCGAGCTCGGCGCGGAGGGCGCGGATGGCGGCGGCGAGCGGGGTTCGGGCCAGCATGGGGGTCAGCCCTTCTCGCTGGGGTCGACGAGGCGGTAGCCGATCCCGCGCACCGTCTCGAGGAGGTCGCGGCCGGACCCGAGCTTCTCCCGGAGGCGCTTCACGTGCGTGTCCACCGTGCGCGTCTCGATCTCGGAGGACATCTCCCAGACGTCCTCGAGGAGCTGCTCGCGGGACTGCACGCGGCCGAGCCGGGACATGAGCGTCGTGAGGAGCCTGAACTCGAGCGGCGTGAGCTGCACCTCCGCGCCGTCCACGTACGCCCGGTGTGCGTCGAGGTCCACGCGGATCGGCCCGACCTCGGGCGGCGGCCGCTCGAGCGGGCGTCCGCCGCCTGCGCGCCGGAGCAGGGCGCGGAGCCGGAGCACGAGCTCACGCACGCTGAACGGCTTCGTCACGTAGTCGTCGGCTCCGAGCTCGAACCCGACCACCCGATCCACCTCCTCGCCCTTGGCCGTGAGCATCACGACGGGCAGGTGGCGGGTCCGGGGGTCGCCCTTGATCTGCCGGCAGATCTCGGTGCCCGAGACGTCCGGCAGCATCACGTCGAGGAGGACGAGGTCCGGCACGCGGCGGCGGAGCTGGGAGAGGGCCTGCTCGCCGGTCGTGGCGAGCAGCGTCTCGAACCCCGCGGCGCGGAGGTTGAAGTCGAGGAGCGACAGGAGGTCCCGTTCGTCGTCGACCAGGAGGACGGAGGTCACGGGATGCACCTGTACAACGACCTGCGTGACGGCTCCATGGCGGACCTGGGACGGCCAGGTGAAGTCGGCACACGACGCGATCTGGGTGTAGCGGCGGCGCTGTCCCGCCGCCGCGGGGCGGGGATTGCATGCGCACGAGGATCCCCCCCGCGGTAAAATGCTGCGATCCGGTGACCGCCTCGAGCACCCACCCGGCGACCCCCGCCCAGGCCCCGGCCGTGACCGGCGAGGTCCGGCTGGCGCATGGCGAGGCCCCGCAGGTCCCGGCGCTCACCCCGGCCGAGTGGATGGTGAGCTCGCTCGGCATGGTCCTCTGCGTCGGCGCCGCGGACTACATCACGCGGACCGACCTCCTGCTCATCCTCTTCTACCTTGCCCCCATCGGCTTCGCGACGTGGTTCGCGAGCCTGCGCGGCGGGCTCGGGGTGGCGGTCCTGTCGGCGCTCTTCTCGACGGGCGCGGACGCCCTCTACGGCGCCCAGTTCCAGCGCGGTGCGCTCGAGCCCGGCGTGGTGGTCTGGAACGGGTTCATGATCCTCGGCACCGCGCTCTCGCTGGTCGTGACGCTGGCCGCGCTCAAGAACCGGCTCGAGTCGCAGGAGCTCCTCGCGCGGACCGACGCGCTCACGCACATCGCCAACCGCCGCGCCTTCTTCGAGGCGGCCTCGCTCGAGCTCGAGCGCCTCCGGCGCCACGGGCGGCCGCTCACGGTCGCCTACGCGGACATCGACGACTTCAAGCTCGTGAACGACCGCCTCGGGCACGCGCAGGGGGACGCCCTCCTCGCGGCCGTCGCCCGGACGCTCCGCGGCGCGACGCGCCCGTTCGACACCGTGGCGCGGCTCGGCGGCGACGAGTTCGGCATCGTCCTCCCGGAGACGGCGGCGGCGGCGGCGGAGGCGATCCTCACGCGGCTGCGGGACGAGGTGCTCGCCGCGGCGGCGCGGGGAGGGTGGCCGATCGGCTTCTCGGTCGGAGCCGCGGTGTTCGTCGTGCCGCCCCGCGACGTGGACGAGCTCACCGCCCGGGCCGACGAGCTCATGTACACCGTGAAGCGCGGCGCGAAGGGCTCGGTCCGCCTCGGCGTGTTCGACGGCAACCAGATCTGGGCGAGCGCCGTGCCGCGGTGACCGCGGGGGCCTTTCCACCTAGACTGCGCCGCATGCATTTCTTCGCCACCGCCGCAAAGGGGACCGAGGGCGCGCTGCGCCGGGAGCTCGCGGGGCTGCGCCTCGCCGGCGTGCGCGGCGATCGCGGCGGCGTCGTCTTCGAGGGCGAGCTCGAGGCCGGGATGCGCGCCTGCCTCCACGCCCGGACGGCCATGCGCGTGCTGCTCGAGCTGGCCCGCTTCCCGGCGCCCTCGCCGGAGGCGCTCTACGACGGCGTCCGCGCCGTCGCCTGGCAGGACTGGCTCACCGTCCGGACGACGCTCGCGGTCGAGGCCACGGTCGGCTCCTCGGCGGTGACGCACTCCGGGTTCGCCGCCCTCAAGGTGAAGGACGCCGTGGTGGACCGGCTCCGCGACACGTTCGGCGCCCGCCCGGACGTGGACCCGAAGGACCCCGACGTCCGCATCGTGCTCCACCTCCACCACGACGAGGCGACGCTCTCGCTCGATCTCGCCGGCGCGCCGCTCCACCGGCGCGGCTACCGCGCGGCGATGACCGACGCGCCGCTCAAGGAGACGCTCGCGGCGGCGGCGCTCCTCCTCGGGCAGGTCGATCCGAGGCTCCCGTTCGTCGATCCGATGGCCGGCTCGGGCACGCTCGCCATCGAGCACGCGCTGCGTGCGCGCCGGATGGCGCCGGGGCTCGGGCGGGCGTTCGGGTTCCAGCGCTGGCCGATGTACCGCGGCGCGCCGCAGTCGGCGTGGGACCGGATGAAGGCGGAGGCCGCCGCCGCCGCGCTGCCGCGGGCCCCCGCGCCGATCCTCGCCCGCGACGGGCACCCGAAGGCGATCGAGGCGCTCCGCCGCAACGTCGCCGCCGCCGGGCTCGCCGCGGACGTCATCGTCGAGAAGGCCGACGCGCGGGAGCTCGCGCCGATCGCCGCGGAGGGGACCCTCGTCTCGAACCCGCCGTACGGGGAGCGGCTGGGCGGGGGTGAGCACCTCCCCGGGTCCACGGGGCCGATGAGGCGCGGCCAGACCGCCGTTCGTGCCGAGCGGAGCCCCCGCGAAGCGGGGGCGGAGTCGAAGCACGAGAGCGCGTCGGTGGCCACGAAGAAGCTCGCCGGCTTCTACCGCGGCCTCGCCGAGATGCTCGCCCGCCACTCCGGCTGGTCGGCGGTGCTCCTCTCCGGGAACCCGCTCCTCCAGAAGGCGATCCCGCTCCGGCCGGAGGTGGATCACCGGCTGTGGAACGGGCCGCTCGAGGTGCACCTGCTCAGGTACCGGGTGCGGTGAGCACGGTCCGGCACCGTCGCAGCGTGGGAACGCGGGACAGGGGATCGCGTGCGGGCGCCTCACTCTGCGCGATACACCTTCACCGCCGTCCCGGCGCCGTCCACCGCGCTCAGGATCCTCCCGTCCGCCGAGAGCGTCACGACCGCGCCCCGGAACGGTTCGGAGAGCCCCTCCTCCTTCCACGTCTCGCCCCCGTCGGTCGTCCGGTACACGTGGCCCTCGAGGCCGCCGCCCTCGTTGAGCGTCGCCGCGAGGATCCCTTCGGCGCCGACGAACCGGAGCGCGGCGGTGGGGCCCTTCGTCGAGGGGAGGACGCCCTTCGGGAGCGGCGTGGGGACGCCGCTCCACGTCCGGCCCTGGTCGCCGGAGCGCCAGAGCTCGCCGTTCACGTCGAGGAGCCGGAGCACGAGCTGCCCGCGCACCTCCGCGATCGAGACCGCCGCGACGGGGGCGGCGTCGTCGGGCGGCAGGAAGGCCTGCCAGGTGCGAGCGCCGTCGGTGCTCAGGGCGACCGCCTCGTCCGTGGCGACGAGCCCGCGCTTCGCGTCCAGGAACGACACGTGCCGCGGGTGGTGCGGGTACAGGCCGCCGAACGTGCCGCCTCGCTCGTAATGCACCCCGACGTCCGGGGAGAGGCGGACGTCACCACCCGCGCCGACGTTCACCAGGAGGCCGGGCACGGCCTCGAGCCCGTACCGGCACAGGTCCCGGGCGTACCCGGGCGAGAAGCTCCTCCCGCCGTCGACGCTCCGGTGCGTCGGCGCGGGGCACCCGGTCGAGAAGCTGCGCTGGTCGTCGAGGAAGGCGACCACCACGGTGCCCTGGGGCACCGGGACCTCCCGCACGAGCTTCCAGCGCGCAGGCGCGGAGGCGGTGACGAGCGGGGCGAGCGCGAGGATCAGGGGTGCGAGACGTCCGGTGGCGGTCATGGGAGAGCCCTCCTGCCGATCCTCTCGCAGGCCGGGCACCGGCCCGGAACGCGGCAGCGCTGGATTCTCTGTCCCGGACACGGGACAATCCGGAGCGGGAGGCGCCCGGATGACGAACGTCGATCTCAACGCCGTGGCCGCGTTCGCGCGGCGTCCTCGAGGCCGGCACGTTCCGGGGCGCCGCGCTGGCGCTGCGGGTCCCGCGGTCCAGCATCAGCCGGAAGATCGCGGAGCTCGAGGACCGGCTCGGGGTCCGGCTCCTCGAGCGGACCACGCGCTCCGTGCGGCTCACCGACGAGGGCGCGGCGTACCACCGGCACGTGCTGCCCGCGCTGGAGGCGCTCCGCGACGCGGAGCGCACGCTGTCCACGGGCCGGGTGGCGCCCTCCGGGCGGCTCCGGATCACCGCCCCGGACTTCTTCGGCGCCGAGCCCGCGTTCGCGGAGGTGCTCGCGGAGTACATGCGCCTCTACCCCGGGGTGGAGCTGGAGGTCGAGTGTACGAACCGGCGCGTCGATCTCCTCGCCGAGGGGTTCGATCTCGCGATCCGCGCCGGCCACCTGGCCGACTCGTCGCTGGTGAGCCGCCGGCTCGGGCGGCCGCAACAGGCCCGCCTCTACGCGAGCCCTGGCTATCTCCGCGCGCGCGGGACACCGCGGCGCGCCGAGGAGCTCGTCCACCACGACTGCCTCGTCCTCGGCGGCGCGCCGCGCGCGTGGCCCCTCCGCCGGAACCGGCGCGTCACCGAGGTCCCCGTCCACGTGCGCGCTGCGGCGAGCGGGTTCGAGCTGCTCCGGGCGCTGGCCCTGGCCGGCCACGGCGTCGCGCGGCTGCCCGCGTACCTCGCGGACGAGGACGTCCGGCGCGGCGCGCTCCGCACCGTGCTCGACGCCCTGGCGCCTCCGCCCCTCCCGCTCCACGTCGTCTACCCCAGCGCGCGCCACCTCCCCGTCAAGCTGCGGAAGCTGCTCGAGCTGCTCGCCGCGCGGTTTCCGTGACCGGGCCCCGTCCGAGAGGCGACGCTCCGCGCGCCGTCGACGGGGCGCGGGCGTGTCTCCATCGCACCCCGAGGAGGCCTCGCCGCGGCGCCCTGCGGCCGCGCTATGCTCCCGGGGATGCTGTCGCTCTCGCTCGCCCTCGGGCTGTCCCTCGCCGCGGCTCCCGCCGACAAGGCGCTCGAGGGGCGGCGCGGCGAGATCGCCCGCGAGGTCCTGGCGGTGGCGGGGCAGATCCAGCGCGACATCGAGCGGGGCGACGTCGCCGCGCTCGTCGCGCGGGTGCCGCCGGAGGGGCTGCGCTGCGGTGG
This sequence comes from Pseudomonadota bacterium, assembly GCA_023428085.1. Taxonomy (GTDB): domain Bacteria; phylum Myxococcota; class Myxococcia; order Myxococcales; family Anaeromyxobacteraceae; genus Anaeromyxobacter. Next base: position 10,416 of record JAEYZK010000310.1, on the reverse strand, counting down.
GGACGTCGTGCCGCGCGCGCGCGTCGCGCGCGACCTCCGCGCCGAGGGGAGCTGGCTGCACGGCGTCGTCTTCGGCGGCCCCGGCGCCACGGCGCAGGCCGGTCAGCCTGGATCGCTCCGCGAGCTGTTCGCGCGGGCCAAGGAGGTCGCGGTCGTGGTCGCCTTCCGCGCGGACGCGCGCGCCGCGGCGGGGATGCCGTGCTTCGACTTCCGGGCCAAGGACACCGTCACGCCCGGCGCCCCCATGTGCCTCGAGAAGCGCGGCGGGAAGTGGTGGTTCACGGAGAGCCTCTATCCGTGCTAGCGCTGCGACGATGGTCCGCTCGTGCCGAGCCTGTCGAAGCACGAGCGGGGACGGTCACCGGCTCCAGCGCATCCCGCCTGAGCGACACCAGGAGCGCCCCATGCCCGATCTCTCCGGCCGCGTCATCCTCGTCACCGGCGCCAGCTCCGGCATCGGCCGCGCCGCGAGCCGGGCGCTCGCGGGCATGGGCGCGGAGCTCGTGCTCGTGGGGCGCGACGCCGCGCGGCTCGCGGCGGCGGAGGCCGAGGTCCGCGCAGCGGCCCAGGCGACCGCGCGGCCCGGCCCGGTCACCGCGCTCCGGTGCGACCTCGCCGCGCTCGCCGACGTCCGCGCCCTGGCCGCCGAGGTCCTCCGCCGCTGGCCGCGGCTCCACGTGCTCGTGAACGACGCCGGCGGCGTGAGCGCGGCGCGCGAGGTGACCGCGGACGGGTACGAGCGCACGTTCGCCGTGAACCACCTCGCGCCGTACCTCCTCACGCGGCTCCTCCTCGATCGCCTGAAGGAGAGCGCGCCTGCGCGCGTCGTCACCGTGGCGAGCGTCGGCCACCACCGCGGCGATCTCGACTTCTCCGATCTCCAGATGGAGCGCGGGTACGCGATCATGCGCGCGTACGGGCGCTCCAAGCTCGCGAACATCCTCTTCACCCGCGAGCTCGCGCGCCGCCTCGCCGGGACCGGCGTCACGGCGACGTGCCTCCACCCGGGCGCGGTCGCGACGCGGATCTGGAACGGCGCGCCGGGGTTCGCGCGCGTCGTCCTCGGGCTCGCGAAGAAGCTCATGCTCTCGCCCGAGAAGGGCGCGAGGACGATCGTCCAGCTCGCCTCGGCTCCGGACGTGGAGGTGGCCCGGCTCGGCGGGCTCTACCTCGAGAAGGGCAAGCCCGCGAGGCCCTCGGCGCTCGGGAGCGACGATCAGCTCGCGCGCCGGCTCTGGGACGAGAGCGCGCGGCTGGTGGGGCTCGCGCCCTAGTCCGCCCGCCCTCCGGCGTCGCGGCTGCGCCGCTCCGCTCAGGGGCGCGCGGGGCCGAGCTCCACGAGCCAGGCCCGCGGACACGCGGTGTCGCGCGTCCGGGGATCGATCATCGACCACTTCACGACCGTGATCCGGCACGCCGGCGAATCCAGGAGCGGGCGCACCGCCAGCCCGGCGTCCTCGAGCTGCCCCCGCCCGGCGTCGGAGACGAGCGCCCAGGCCGGCGCGCCGCCGCCCTGCACCGCGCGGGCGACGTGCGCCGCGTCCACGTTCGGGATGAGCTGGCCCGTGTAGAACTGGAACGGCTGGTAGATGCGCCCCACGAAGTAGAACCGGCTCCAGTCGATCGGGAGCGCGCGGGCCTGCTCCGCGAAGGCGGCGCCGGGCTGCAGGCGCGAGAGCTGCGGATAGTAGCTCGCGTTGAGGAGGAAGTTCGCGAGCAGGCTCGCGGCCGCGGCCGGCACCCAGAGCCGCTGGAGCGGCTCGCGCAGGCGGTAGGCCAGGGCGAGCGCGGCGACGAACGGGGCGGCGCCGAGGAGCACCCAGCCCGACGCGACCCGGAACGCGAGGCCGTTCCACGCGAGCGTGAAGAGCACGAGCAGGACGACGACGACGTCCTGCAGCCGCGTCAGGACGCGGAGCCTCCGCCCGCCCGCGCGCGCCGCCGCGTCGGCGTACCCGGCGGCGAGCACCGCGAGGAGCGGGAACGCGACGTTCACGTAGTGGTCGAGCTTGAACGCCGAGAAGTTGAGGGCGGTGAGGTAGAGGAACGGCCCGAGGAAGGTGAGCTGCTCCGCGCCGCGGAAGGCGGCGCGCCGGCCGCGCCAGAGCGCCCGGAAGCGCGCCCCCCAGGCGGCGAGGAGGAGCGGGACCCACGGCAGGAAGGCCCAGAGGAGCGTGTAGTAGAAGAAGAGGTAGTCGGTCGCGCCGGCGGCGCCGTGACCGCCGGTGAACCGGTCCGCGCTCTGGCCGAGCAGGATGAACCGGACGCCCGAGACGCCGGTCCGGCCGCGGACGACCTGCTCCGGGTGCAGGTCGAACTGCACGTAGTAGGCGTAGAGCACCGGCGCGAGGGCGAGGAAGAACGCCGCCACGCCGACGAGCAGGCGCGGCGACGCGAGGAGCCGGAGCCGCCCGCGCCCCCACAGGTAGAGGGAGAGGCACAGCCCGGTGAGCGCCGCCGCGACCATGCCCTTCGTGCCGACGGCGAGGCCGATCCCCGCCGCGCCGAGCGCGAGGGAGCGGAGGTCCTCGGTGTCGGCCCACCGCGCGAGCTGCCAGAGGCCGAAGGCGGTGAACCCGGCGAGGAGCGCCTCCATCCGGACGTCGTGGTTCGAGAGGACGATGCGCTGGGCGGTGATGAAGAAGATCGCCGCGAGCTGCCCGGCGCGCCGACCGTACAGGCGCCCCGCGAGCCGCCCGCACGACCAGGCGCCGAGGAGGCTCACGAGCACCGACAGGAGCCGGTAGCTCCAGTCGTGCACGCCGAGGAGCGCGTACCCGGCCATCGCCGACCAGAACAGGAGGTGCGGCTTGTCGAGGTACGGCTCGCCGTTCTTGACGAGGTGGGTCCAGTCGCCCTCGCGGAACATGCGCAGCGCCATGACGGCGTCCTGCGGCGCGTCGTTCTGCATCAGGTCGGGGAGGAACAGCCCGGCCGCGAGCACCGCCAGGACGAGCGCCCAGAGGGCGGCGTGCCAGGCGGGGGGGAGGCCGTCCGAACGGAGCCTACGCTCAGGGCGAGCGGGCCTTTCGGAAGGTCCCTGTGCGCATTCGGACATGGACCCGAAGACCCCTAGCACGGACCCCGCCCGACGTCGCGCCGAGGTCTGGCCTCCCGGCCGCCCCTGGCATAGAACGGAGCCGCCTTGGACCCGACCCGCGAACCGACGAGGCTCGGCCGCGCTCTCCGGACGTGGCTCGCCTGGGCCGTGCTCGGGGGGCTGGTCGTCTGGCTGGCGAGCGGAGCGGCGGGCGTCCGCTGGCGGGAGCTCGCGGCCTCGATCCACCCGCCGCCCTGGTGGGTGTGGGTCCTCTCGGCCGCCGGGCTCGCGACGAGCTACCTGTGCCGCGGGCTCCGCATCCACGCCGAGCTCTCCCGCCGCCACCCCGTCACGCGCGGCGAGTGCCTGGGGGTCATGCTCCTCCACAACGCCGCCGTGAACGTCGTGCCGATGCGCGGCGGCGAGGCGGCCTATCCGCTGCTCGTGCACCGCCGGCTGGGCGTGCCGCTCGGGCAGGCGGTGGCGAGCCTCGTCTGGATCCGGGCGCAGGACATGCTCCTCCTCGCGCTCCTCCTCGTCCTCTTCCTCCCGCGGTTCCCGCTCTGGGCGCGGGGCACGCTCGCCGCGCTCGTGCTCGCCGGCGTCCTCCTCGCGATCGCGCTCGTCCAGCGGTTCGTCGCGCGCCGCGCCGCGGCGCCTCCGCCGCGCTCGAAGGTCCTGCGCACGGCCCTCGCCGCGCTGGAGGCGCTGTCGGAGGCGCCGCGCCACGGCGTCGCCGGCTGGCTCTTCGGCGCCGGGAGCTGGGCGGTGAAGCTCGCCGCGCTGGGCCTCCTCCTCGCGCACCTCGGCGGCTTCCCCTGGCTCGACGCCGTCACCGGCGCGCTCTGGGGCGAGCTCGCGGGCATCCTGCCGATCCAGGGCCCTGCGAACTTCGGCACGTACGAGGCGGGCGTCGCCGCCGGGGTCGCCGTGTTCGGGCGGTCGGTGCTCCACGCCGCGGCCCCCGCCCTCGCGCTCCACCTCTTCTCGCTCGCGAGCGCCCTCCTCGCCGGAGGGCTCGCCTGGGTCTTCTCCCCGCGCGGCTCGCCCGCGCCGCCGCCGGAGGCCGATCATGCCTGACGCCGTCCTCGCCCCGCCTCGCCCCGAGGCCGCGGCCGCGCCTGAGCTCCCCGTCCGCGCCACCGCGCTCCCGCATCAGCTCTCGGTGGTCGTGCCCATGTACAACGAGCTCGAGAACGCGGCGCCGCTCGTGGACGCGGTCCAGGCCGCGCTCGCGGACTACCCCGCGCCCTGGGAGCTCGTCGTCGTGGACGACGGCAGCCGCGACGGCACCGGCCGCGCGCTGGAGCGGCGCGCCGCCGAGGTGGGCCCGCACGTCCGCGTGCTCCGGCTCCGCCGGAACTTCGGCCAGTCGGCGGCGATGCAGGCCGGCATCGACGCCGCCCGCGGCGACGTCATCGTCACGATGGACGGCGACCTGCAGAACGACCCCGCCGACATCCCCGCCCTCGTCGCCAAGCTCCTCGAGGAGGACAAGGACCTCGTCGCGGGCTGGCGGCAGAAGCGGCAGGACGGCTTCGTCCTCCGCAAGATCCCCTCGCGCATCGCCAACCAGCTCATCCGCGACGCGACCCGGCTCGACTTCCACGACCTCGGCTGCAGCCTCAAGGCCTTCCGCGCCTCCGTGCTCCGGGAGATCCGGCTCTTCGGCGAGATGCACCGGTTCATCCCCGGCTGGCTCGCCACGGTCACCTCGCCCGACCGCATGGCCGAGGTCCCCGTGCGCCACCGGAGCCGCGCGCGCGGCAGCTCGAAGTACGGCATCTCGCGGACGTTCCGGGTGATGGTGGACCTGCTCGCCGTCTACTTCTTCCTGCGGTTCCGCGCCCGGCCCGGCCACTTCTTCGGCGTCGCCGGCCTCGCGGTGCTCGGCGTGGGCGTGGGGATCCTCGCCTACATGCTCGGGCTCAAGCTCTCCGGGCAGGCCATCGGCGGCCGGCCGCTGCTGCTCCTCGGGTTCTTCTTCGTGATGGGCGGCATCCAGCTCGTCACCACCGGCGTGCTCGCCGAGATCGTGATCCGCGTCTACTTCGACGGGCGCCTCGCGAAGTCGTACCACGCGACCGACCAGCGGCCGCTGCCGCCGGAGGTGGGGTGGCACCAGTCAGCAGCCAGGAGCCGTCGATGACCCCCGAAGCCCGCCTCGTGGAGCTCGGCATCACCCTCCCGCCCGCGCCGCCGCCGGTCGCCTCGTACGTGAACGCGGTCCGGACCGGGAACCTCCTGTTCACGTCGGGGAAGGGCCCGCTCCCGGTGAACGGGAAGCTCCCGGCCGGGCGCGTCGGCGTCGAGTTCACGCTGGAGGAGGGCTACCAGCTCGCGCGCTCGACGGGGATCGCGCTGCTCGCCACGCTCCGCGCCGAGCTCGGCACGCTCGACCGGGTGAAGCGGATCGTGAAGGTGCTCGGCCTCGTCGCCGCGCCGCCGGAGTTCGGCGATCACCCGAAGGTGATCAACGGCTGCTCCGATCTCCTCGTCGAGGTCTTCGGCGAGGCGGGGCGGCACGCCCGCTCCGCCGTGGGGGTCTCGTCGTTGCCGTTCCGGACGCCCGTCGAGATCGAGCTCGTCGCCGAGATCGACTGAGCGCGCCGCGTACCGGAGCGTGGGCCCCAGACTTGCCCGCCCAGGGAGCGGCCCGCGGTCGCGCGCGTCCGCAGCTTGCGATGGGCGATGATCTCGGCGGTCGGCAGGCGGGCGGTGTGGGCGGCGGTGGTCCTCTTCTCCGGCGGGTGCGCCTCGGTGCCGGCGCCCCTCGTGCACGTGGGTCGGGACGATCCCGGCGCGCCCATCCCGGGGCTCGTCGTCTGCGGCGCCGACGGCGCGGAGGTGCAGCTCGACCCGGCGCGGCCGCTCGTCCTCTTCGTGCCCGGTCGCGCAGACTCCGGCGAGCGGTACGCGGCGCTCTCGTACCACTTCGAGGTCGAGGGGAAGCAGACCGCCTGCTTCGCGTACGACGATCGCGACAGCCTGGACGAGAGCGCGAGCCGGCTCACGCGGGTCCTCGCCGCGCTCCAGGCGCGGCTCCCCCCCGGGCGGATCACGCTCATCGGGCACAGCCTCGGCGGCCTGATCGCGCGGCGTTCGCTCGCCACCGAGCGCGCGCACGCGCTCGACACGGGCGCGTTCACCTACGCGCTCGTCACGGTGGCGACGCCGTTCGGCGGGATCCGCAGCGTCGCCGACTGCGGCCGGACGTGGCTCCACCTGCTCACCCTGGGCGTGTCCGCCGCCGTCTGCGGCCTCGTCGCGGGCGAGACCTGGCAGGAGACCCCGCCCGGCTCGGAGTTCGTGCGAAAGCCCGGCACGCTCATCCCGGCGGTGACCGAGGCGATCGGCGTCGTCACCCTCGAGCGAGGCGCCTGCCGCCGCCGGTCGCTCCGCGGCGGGTGCGACGAGGCGGACGCAGTCTTCAGCCTGACCGAGCAGCGGAACCCGGCGATCGAGGCCGACCCGCGGTGGAGCCGGGTGCAGGTCACCGCCGGACACGTCGAGATCGTGGGCCACCCCGGAACGCCGCCGACGAAGCTGATCGCGATCCTGCAGGAGCGGGGGATCCTGCACGCGCCTCCGCCGGCGCCCGGCCTTCAGGTGGCCCGGCCGTAACCTCCCGAGCCCGAGCCCGAGCCCGAGCCCGAGCCCGAGCCCGAGCCCGAGCGACACCCGCGCCGCTACGCGCTCGCCCGCACGGCCGCCGCCGTGCCGGTGTCCTTCCGCCGGAGCGAGAGCCCCAGGGAGAAGCGGGCGACCGGCTCGTCGGCGTACTTCCTCGGCACCGTGGCGACCACCTCGACCGGCAGCGTGAACCGCTCGCCGGTCTCGTCGGCCTTCCGGACCGCGTCCGCGACCGCCCGCCCGTCGCGCGAGCGGAACACGACGTCGCCGTCCGCGCGCTTGAGGAACTCCGCGCGGAGGTCCTTGAAGAGCGGGACGACCTTGGGGTGGCCCTCGCGGATCGCGCGGAAGGCGTTGAGGCCGGCGGCGATGTCGGCGCCGGCGCAGAGCGCGCCGAAGTACATCGAGCCGACGTGGTTCTTCGAGCGCCAGCCGAGCGGGATCTCGACGGCGCAGCCCTCCTCGTCGAGCTCCAGCACCCGCGGGCCGAGGAAGAGGAGCACCGGGACGCGCAGCGCGAACATGCGGACGAAGGCGGTCTCGCGGACGAGCATGCGGACTCTCCTGGGAGGCGGCGGCCGGCCGGACGTGGGTCCGGCGCGGTGCGGCATGCGGATGATAGGAGCCCGCGCGGAGCCCGGCGCGGGCCCCGGCGGGTCGATAAGAGATCACCCCCGTGCCGATGGAGCGCTTCCACCCCGTCGTCCGCGCGTGGTTCGAGGGCCGCTTCGCCGCGCCCACCGAGCCCCAGGCGCGCGCCTGGCCGGCGATCGCCGGCGGCGAGGACGTGCTCGTGTCGGCGCCCACCGGATCGGGGAAGACGCTCGCGGCGTTCCTGTCCGCCCTGGACGGGCTCCTGCGGGACGGCCTCGCGGGCCGGCTCGCCGACGCCACGCGGGTGGTCTACGTCTCCCCCCTCCGCGCGCTGTCGAACGACGTCGAGCGGAACCTGCTCGGTCCCCTCGCCGAGCTCTCCGCCGCGGCCGCGCAGGCCGGCCACGCGCCGCCGGCGCTCCGCGTCGCGCTCCGCACGGGCGACACCTCCGGGAGCCGGCGCCAGGCGATCCTGCGGCGGCCCCCCCACGTCCTCGTCACCACGCCCGAGTCGCTCTACCTGCTCCTCACCGCCGCGCGGGGCCGGGAGCTGCTCGCGAGCGTCGAGACCGTGATCGTGGACGAGATCCACGCGCTCGCGCGGGACAAGCGCGGCGCCCACCTCGCGCTCTCCCTCGCGCGGCTCGACGCGCTGGCGCGGCGACGCCCGCAGCGGATCGGCCTCTCCGCGACGGTGGAGCCGCTCGCGGAGGTGGCGCGGTTCCTGGTCGGGCCCGCGCGCGTGGGCGCGGACGGGGCGCCCCGGTGCACCACCGTCGAGGTGGGCCGGCGCCGCGCGCTCGACCTCGGGGTCGAGATCCCGGACGACGAGCTCTCCTCCGTCGCCTCGAAGGAGCTGTGGGACGGCGTGTACGATCGCGTCGCGCAGCTCGTCTCCGAGCGGCGCTCGACGATCGTGTTCGTCAACACGCGCCGGATGGCGGAGCGTGCGGCGCACGCGCTCGAGGGCCGGCTCGGGGAGGGCGCCGTCGCCGCGCACCACGGGAGCCTCTCCCGCGAGCGCCGGCTGCTCGCCGAGGAGCGGCTCAAGGCGGGGCAGCTCAAGGCGATCGTCGCGACCTCGTCGCTCGAGCTCGGGATCGACGTCGGCGCGGTGGAGCTCGTCGTCCAGCTCGGCCCGCCCGGCGCGCTGGCCGCTGCGCTGCAGCGGGTCGGGCGCTCCGGGCACGTGTACGGCGCGACGCCCCGCGGCCGGTTCTTCCCGGTGACCCGGGACGAGCTGGTGGAGTGCGCCGCGGTCGTGCGCGGGCTCCGGCGCGGGCGGCTCGAGCCGACGCGGATCCCCGACGCGCCGCTCGACGTGCTCGCGCAGCAGCTCGCGGCCGAGGCCGCGGCGCGGCCGGTCGCCGAGGACGAGCTCTTCGCGCTCGCGCGCGCCGCCTGGCCCTACCGCGCGCTCGCGCGGGAGACGTTCGACGACGTCGTGGAGATGCTCTCCGAGGGGGTCGCGCCGCGCGCGGGGCGCGCGACGGCGCTCCTGCACCGCGACGGCGTGCACGGGGTCGTGCGCGGCCGGCGCGGCGCGCGGTACGCGGCGCTGACGGGCGGCGGGGCCATCGCCGAGAACGCGCAGTACGCGGTGGTGCTCGAGCCCGAGGGCGCGATCGTCGGGCAGGTGGACGAGGACTTCGCCGTCGAGAGCATGGCGGGGGACGTGTTCCTGCTCGGGAACACCTCCTGGCGCGTGCGCCGCGTCGAGGCGACCGCGGTCCGGGTGGAGGACGCGCACGGGCAGCCGCCGTCGGTGCCGTTCTGGAACGCCGAGGCGCCCGGGCGGAGCGCGGCGCTGTCGGACGAGGTGTCGGCGCTGCGGGAGGAGGTGGAGGCGCGGCTCGACGCGAGAACCGACCGCTCGTGCTTCGACGGCCTTCGACTCCGCGGCGCTCCGCGCCGCCACGCTCAGGACGAGCAACCAGGAGACTCCGTTCGCCGCCGCCACGCTCAGGACGAGCGACCAGGAGACTCCGTTCGCCGCCGCCACGCTCAGGACGAGCAACCAGGAGACTCCGTTCGCCGCCGCCACGCTCAGGACGAGCAACCAGGAGACTCCGTTCGCCGCCGCCACGTTCAGGACGAGCAACCAGGAGACTCCGTTCGCCCTGAGCGTAGGCCCGCGCAGCGGGCCGGAGTCGAAGGGCGAACGGGACTGGACGAGGCCACCCGCTGGGCGATGGAGGAGTGCGCCCTCCCCGCGCCCGGCGCGCGCCAGCTCGTCGAGTACCTCGCCGCCGGCCGCGCCGCGCTCGGCGCGCTCCCGACGCGCCGGACCTGGATCGCGGAGCGGTTCTTCGACGAGGCGGGCGGGATGCAGCTCGTCATCCACGCGCCGCTCGGCGCGCGGACGAACCGCGCCCTCGGCCTCGCGCTCCGCAAGCGGTTCTGCCGGACGTTCGACTTCGAGCTCCAGGCCGCGGCGACCGACGAGGGCGTGCTCCTCTCGCTCGGGCCCCAGCACTCGTTCCCGCTCGAGACGATCTTCTCGTTCGTGACCGAGCGCACCGTCGAGGAGGTGCTCCGGCAGGCGGTGCTCCAGGCGCCGATGTTCGGCGTGCGCTGGCGCTGGGCGGCGACCCGCGCGCTCGCCATCCCGCGGTTGTGGAAGGGGAGGAAGCTCCCGCCCGCGCTCGCGCGCATGCGCGCCGGCGATCTCCTCGCGGCGGTGTTCCCGGCGCAGGTCGCCTGCCAGGACAACGCGCCGCCGGGGCCCATCGAGGTGCCCGATCACCCGCTCGTCGCCGAGGCGCTCCGCGACTGCCTCACCGAGGCGATGGACCTGCCCGGCCTCGAGGCGCACCTCGCGGCGATCGCGCGCGGCGAGGTGCGGCTCCTGGGCGTGGACACCCGCGAGCCGTCGCCCCTCGCGCACGAGATCGTCGGCGGCAAGGTCTGGTCGTACCTCGACGACGCGCCGCTCGAGGAGCGGCGCGCGCGCATGGTCGCGGTCCGCCGCGCGCTGCCGGACGACGCCGCGTCGCTCGCGCGGCTCGACCCCGCGGCGGTGGCCGAGGTCTCGGCGGACGTCTGGCCGGACGTGCGCGACGCCGACGAGCTGCATGACGCGCTCCTCGAGCTGGGGCTCGTGCCGGAGGGGGTGGGCGAGGGCGCGGGCTGGCGCGAGGGCTTCGAGG
>JAEYZK010000306.1 GCA_023428085.1 Pseudomonadota bacterium | reverse complement strand
ACTCGTCGTCGGTGATCCCCCGCTCGTCCGTCGCCTTCGCCCGCTCTCTCGCGACCACATGAACGCGTAACTCAGTCGAGAGCACCGGTTCCGATTGACAAGCCCTTCCATCCTAGATGCGTGCACGCGGGAAGCTGGCCGCCTCCGTCCCGCGGAGCGTCGCGACCCTGCTCGCGGCGGCGATCTCGACGGTGCGTAGGTCGGTTGGGGCGCCCATCCCCACCGGACGGTGCCTGGGCATCGTCGCGCGCCACTTCCTCGAGGTCTGGGGGCCACCAGACAAGGCCACGAGCCGATCCCAGAAGGTGCGCGTGCGCGACGATGGCCACTGCCAGGTGCCCGGGTGCAGCCACCGTGCGGCGCACGCACACCACATCATCTACCGATCGCACGGCGGGGGCGACGAGCTGGGCAATCAGGTCGCGGTCTGCGCGTTCCATCACCACCGGTGCATCCACGAAGGCCATCTCTCCGTGCACGGCACCGCGCCGGACGGACTGACGTGGTTCTTGAACGGGAAGGAGTGGGACGGGAGGCCGGCGTGATGGCCGCCGTCGCGAGTGCTCCGTCACCGCTCGTGCTTCGACAGGCTCAGCACGAGCGGAGAGAGAAGACGCGTGACTGTCAGCGAGCGGAGCGAAGGCCGCGACGAGCGGGACGCCTCGAGCCCCGCTCATCGAATCCACCACGAGGGCGGGGCCGGCCCTGCGCCGGCCGCCCCCCAGGGGGCCCCGAAGCGGAGCGCCGCTTCGCGGCGAGTTGCTAATCTCGACGGAGCGTAGCGCGCCCGAGACCACGTCACCAGTACGGACGCCGCCTGCAATTTGGGTGACGGCGACGCGAGGGGCACTCCGCTCCTCAGCACGGCTCCGCTCATCGAGCGCGCCGGCACCCACGGAATTGCAGGCGCCTCCCGAGCGCGCGAAGCCGCCTCCAGTACGGAGCCGATCCGGGCCGCGCGGAGCGACGGAGGGCGCCGCAGGGCCGGACCCGTCCCACGCGATACATCACCCCCATCCCGTCCGCGGGCTCGAGGCGTTGCGGAAGGAGCCACGAGCGAAGGGAGCGGGCCGCAACAGCTCGCCCTTCGACTCCGCGGCGCTTCGCGCCGCTACGCTCAGGGCGAGCGGGTTCAAAGGACCAGCCGGACTGGGCCCGTCGGGACCAGGGCGAGCGGATTCGAAAAGTCCGCCCGGCCTGAGCCTGTCGGGGCTCAGGCCGAGCGGGCACCGATGCCGCAGCGCGCGATCAGGGAGGCGTGAGGATCGTCGGCGCCGTCTGGAAGTACTGGTGGATCGCCGCCACCGCCTCGTTGAACCGGATCGGATCGCTCGTGATGAACGGCCGCGCGATCTCCTGCACGCGCGCCCGGTGCGTGGTCCAGTAGGCGGCGTACGCCAGCGGCTGGCGATCCGGGTAATTGCGATCGTAGTCCTGGCGGTACTTCTGCTCCGTCATCCCGAAGTGCGTGATGAGGTCGAGCAGCGCGAACGGGTACATGCTCGAGGTGAGCCGGCCCGAGGTCCGCGCCGTGCGGCCCGCGGCAGTGCCGGCGAACGCCTCCATCTGCAGGGCGAGGCGGTTCACCGCGTACGTCGGGAACCGCTTCCGCCGGTCGAAGGCCATCGCCGCGGCGCTCGACTCGAGCATCGTGAGCGCCTCGTCCCGGTTCCCGTTCACGTGCCGCCAGAAGTAGCCGTTCAGGGCCATCGACGTGGACTCGGAGAACAGGAGGTACCACCCCGGCACGTCGCGCCACCGGTAGTAGCGCCAGACGTAGCGGCCGGTCCGGTCCTCCGCGCGCGCGAGGTCCGTGAGCGGGCGCTCCTCCTCGCGGTGCGGCGCGTTCCAGACCTCGGCCGTGCCCGCGAGGACCGAGCGGCTCTCGATGAGGTACCGGTGGTTGGTCCGGGAGAAGAACCGCCCGAGGTCGTCCATGCCCGCAGGATCGTCGTGGCTCATCCCGAAGAACGTCCCGAGCCCCTCCTCGAACGGGTTCTCCTGCTCGCCCGCGATCTCCGAGATGTAGTGCGAGCCGTCGCCGCCGTAGACGATGCTGATGGAGCCCCAGCGCGTCTTCTCGCCGACGAACACCGTGTGCAGCGTCTCGTGGAGGATGACGCTCTCCCAGCGGCGCCAGCCGCCCGCCCCGGTGGCGAACTGGTTCGCCACCAGCTCGCCGAGCCGGATCACGCCGCGGTGGCGCCCGGCGCTCGCCGGCGCGACCGACGCCGCCGGCCAGACCGCGACGAGGGAGCCGACGCGCGACGTGGCGAAGATGCCGGTCTGGGTGGCGTTGAGCCCGGTCCGGTCGTCGGTGAGGAGGATGAGGTTGTCGGTGATGCCGCCGTTGATCCGGAGCACGCGATCGACGCGGGTGCGGAGCGGGGTGCCGGGCTGGAGGACGTTGAACGTCCGGACCATGTTGGGCGGCGCGGCCGCCAGCATGGCCGCCTGGTTCGCCGCGGTGACGGTCACGCCGGAGTAGCCGCCGGCCATGACCTGGCTCGGGGCGCCCGGGAAGATGGACTGGATGGTGGCCGTGGGGGCGACGTAGACGAACGTCACCGTCTGGGCGCGGGCCTCGGCGGCGGCCAGGACGGCCACCGCGAGGGCCAGCGCGCGGACACGGGGAACGACGGAGATGGAAGTGCGGATCATGGCTGGGTCCTCACGGGCTCGTCGGAAGTTCGTCCACGAACAGGATCGCGTCCTGGCCGGCGCGACGCCCGGTCGAGGCGGTGCGGTTGCCCGCGAGCCGCCAGGTGATCTCGTAGTCGTAGGACCAGGAGTCGGCGGGGAGCAGGAACTCGATCCGGTCCGAGAGCTGCCCGCGCGCCGGGTTCAGGGTGACCTGCTTCACCTGCTCGCGGGCGCCGAGCCGGTACCAGAGCTTCACGGTCACGGCGCGGGCGCCGGCGGCGGAGAGCGCGCCCGGGTCGCCCTGGAGCTCGACCGTCCGGCGCTGGAAGGGCGGGCTCAGGTTGAGCTGCCCCTGCGTCATCGTGCGCGCGGGCGTCGAGACCTCGTGGCCGCCGAAGAAGCTCCAGGTCGTCGAGACGTCGTACTCGAGCCACTTGCGGCGGTCGTTGTCGCCCTTCCAGCCGTACAGCAGCTTGAAGGCGTTCCCCTCGGAGTTGAAGGTCTTCCGGTCGATCTTCACCTCGTCGTCGGTGACGGCGCCCCCGGCGTGCTTCTTCCGCAGGTGCACCGTGACGAAGTTCACGAACTGCCCGAAGTCCTGGGCGTTGAAGCCGTCGACCGAGACCGGGATCTCGCGCTGCACGTAGAGCGCGTCCTCGAGGTTCACCTCGCGGAAGTGGGTCCGGTCGTTCTTCAGGGCCCGCAGGTCGCCGATGTTCTCGTCGAACCGGAGGGTGAGGTTGTCGGCGTTGAACTTGTTGAGGTCGATCCGGAACGTCCCGCGCTGGCGGACCGTCCGCATCTCGAACGCCGCCACCACCGCGAACGTGGGCTCGGCCTGCTCCTCGCGCCGCCGCGGGCGATCGGGATCGGGGTCGCCCGCCAGCCGCGAGGCCGCGCCCTGGCTGCGGTCCGCGGGCGGCGCCACGCGGCTCCGCCCGGTGACCGGGGTGGGCGGCGACTCGTCGGACGCCGCGCCCCCTCCCCCGC
>JAEYZK010000305.1 GCA_023428085.1 Pseudomonadota bacterium | reverse complement strand
GCCCTCGCTCGTCGCGCGCGCCCGCGCCCTGCGCGCGCGGGCCGGGACGTCCGCGCCGGGCGAAGCGCCGGACCGGGGAGCCCACCACGCGGGGTGAATCCATGAGCGCACCGCAGGTCGTGATGGTCGAGTACGAGCTCCCGCCCGAGGCCGAGCAGGAGCCGCTGGCGCGCCGCATCGATCGCTGCCTCGCCCTCCGGGGCGCGCGGTGGATGCGGAGCTACGTGACGCTCGACGGCCGGCGTGCGGTGTGCCAGTTCGAGGCGCCGGACGCGGAGTCGGTCCGCGAGGCGTTCCGGATGGCCGGGCAGCCGTTCGACCGCGCCTGGGTGGCGCGGGTGTACGTGCGCGAGGCGTGAGGGCCGCGCGCCGCTGCGCGCCGGACGTCGCGGGTGGGGGGCCCGATACCCCGGGTGGCGGCGGATCGTCCGCGGCAGCGGTCCCGACGAGGCTCCAGGGGCGAAGGGTGTGGGTGAGGTCGGGTGCGGAGGCGCACCTACTCACAGTCAATCCGCGGCCGCAGCGTCGTTGCCTCGTGGGGCCGCGGTTCGATCCGACGCGCCCTGGCAGACGGTGGTACGGTCGAGGTCGATGGATCGGAGGGTGAACCATGGTCAGCCGCCTCGGATCGCGTTCGTCGGCCTCGTTCGGTCTCCTGGTTGCGCTCTTCGCGGCCTGCGGCGCGTCGAGCGGGCGAGGCGCGTCGGCGCTGGTGCTCACCAGCGCGGAGCCTCCGGGTGAGAACTGCAGCGGGGGAGGCGTGCGGATCGAGGTCGGGGTGGACGCCGACCACAGCGGGGTCCTCGATCGCGGTGAGATCGACGACGCGCAGACCCGCTTCGTCTGCAACGGAGCCCAGGGCGTCGCGGGCCCCGCCGGCGCTCCCGGGCCCGCTGGGCTGCAGGGCGAGGTCGGGCCGCAGGGGGAGCGTGGGCCTGTCGGTCCCGAGGGCGCGCAAGGATCGGCCGGCGCGGCAGGGCCTGCCGGTCCCGCAGGGCCGCCCGGCGCCCAGGGGCCCGCCGGACCGATCGGCCCCGCGGGCCTGGTGTGGAAGGGCGTCTGGGACGGCGGCGCCTCCTACGGTCCGGGCGACGTGGTGACCGACGGAGCATCGTCGTTCGTCGCGGTCGCATCGACGCTGCCGGGAGACGACCCTGCGTTCGGCCCAGGGACCTGGGAGCTGGTCGCCGCGGGCGGGCTGCGCGGCGAACAGGGGCCCACGGGGCCGACCGGGCCCGCCGGGCCGCAGGGCATCGAGGGTGCGACCGGCGCGATGGGGCCGCAGGGGCCGTCGGGTCCCATGGGCCCCGTGGGCCCGATGGGCTCGTCGGCGCTCATCCGCACGGCCGCGGAGTCTGCCGGCGCCAACTGCGCCACGGGCGGCACGAGGGTCCAGGCCGGCAGCGACGCGAACGGCAACGGGGTGCTCGACGCCGCCGAGGTCAACGCGGCCCTCACGAGATACGTGTGCAATGGCGCCCAGGGGCCTCAGGGGATCCAGGGCCCGCAGGGACCCTCCGGTCCTCCAGGCACGACCGCCTTCGGAACCAGCACCAACGCCGCGAACGCGGGCATGCCGGGCGCGGTCGATTGCGTCCTCGGGACCGTCTCCCTGGTCGCCGGGAACGCCGGGCCCGGCGGGATGGTGGCCGACGGCCGGCTGCTCTCGATCCAGCAGCACCCGACGCTCTTCGCCGTGCTCGGGGATCGGTATGGGGGGGATGGATCGACCACGTTCGCCCTGCCGGACCTCACCAGCGCCGCGCCGAACAAGCTGAGCTACGTCATCTGCACGGACGGCTACTTCCCGATGATGGAGTGAGCGCTGGCATGTCGCGGTGACCCGCGGCAGCATGCGGGCGTGCTCGGCATCACCCTCGATCGCGCCTCGCGCCGCTCGCTCGCGCTCCAGCTCGCCGACGGGCTCCGGCGGGCCGTCGTCTCGGGCGCGCTCCCGGCGGGGTCGAAGCTCCCGCCCTCGCGCGCGCTCGCGGAGGAGCTCGGCATCTCGCGCCGGCTCGTCACCGACGCGTACGAGCAGCTCACCGGCGAGGGCTACTTCGAGACCCGCGCCGGCCACGGGACCTGGGCGGCGGCGCTCCCCGCCCGGACGGCGCGGCCCCCGGCCGCCGTCCGGGCCGCGGCCCGCCCTCGCCGCGCGGCGGTCCGCTTCGACTTCACCCCCGGGATCCCCGACCTCGCGCGCTTCCCGCGCCAGGCGTGGCGCCGCGCTGCGGACGAGTCGATCGCGCTCGCGCGCCCGGCCGACCTCTCGTACGGCCCGGCGCTGGGCGACCTCCGGCTGCGCGAGGCGATCTGCGCGTACCTCCACCGCTTCCGCGGGCTGCCCGCCGACCCGGAGTCACTCTGCGTGACGACCGGGACGGCCCACTCGCTCTCGCTCCTCGCGCGCCTCCTGCCGGCGGCGACGTTCCTCGGCGAGGACCCGGGCCTGCCGTACGCGCGCGAGGCGTTCGCCGCGGCCGGGTGGCGCTGCCGCACCGTCCAGGTGGACGAGGCCGGCGCGATCCCCGCCGGGATCGGCGACGTCCCCCGGGGCGCGCTCCTGTACCTCACCCCCTCGCACCAGTTCCCCACCGGCGCCCTGCTCCCCCTCCGCCGGCGCGCCGAGCTCCTCGAGCGCGTCGCGGCGTCCGGCGGGCTCGTGCTCGAGGACGACTACGACTCGGAGTTCCGGTTCCGCGGGAGCCCGGTGCCGCCGCTCGCGACGCTGGACCCGGACCGCGTCGTCTACCTCGGGACCTTCTCCAAGTGCCTCGCGCCCTTCGTGCGCGTCGGCTATC
Source organism: Pseudomonadota bacterium (assembly GCA_023428085.1). Taxonomy (GTDB): domain Bacteria; phylum Myxococcota; class Myxococcia; order Myxococcales; family Anaeromyxobacteraceae; genus Anaeromyxobacter. The sequence goes on along the minus strand of JAEYZK010000305.1, from coordinate 988 downwards.
TCCTCGCGCCGCCGTCCCTCGCCGGCCCGCTCGCCGACCTCGTCCGGCGCACGAACCTGCGCGGCTCCATCCCGCACCAGCGCACCCTCGCCCGCTTCCTCGAGGAGGGCCAGCTCGAGAAGCACGTCCTGGCGACCAAGCGCCGGTACCGCGCCCGGCTCGAGGTCCTGCGCGCCTTCCTGGCCCGGAGGTTCGGGGACGAGGCGCGGGCGAGCGGCGCGGAGACCGGCTTCCACCTGCACGTCCGGCTCGCCGGGCGCCGGTTCGGCCAGGCGTTCGAGGAGGCCTGCGCCGCCGCGGCGCTGCGGGTGTCGACCGAGGACGACTTCCGCGCCGCGCCGCGCGGCGAGAGCGACGCGCTCGTCGTCGGCTACGGGAACGTCGCGGACGAGCGGCTGGAGGAGGGGCTCGGGGTGCTCGGGGAGCTGGTCGAGCGGCACGCGGGGCCTTCGAGCGGTCGCGCCTGAAGGCGCGTTCAGGAGCCAGGTCAGCCCGTCCGGAGCCTCGCCACGTACGGCGAGAGGGCCGCCGTGGATGCACCGTTGGTGATGGAACGCGCAGACGCCGATCTGGTTCTCGAGCTCGTCACCTCCGCCGTGCGAACGGTAGATCAGGTGATGCGCGTGGGACGCTTGGTGGCTGCAACCCGGGACCTGGCAGTGCCCGTCGTCGCGCGCCCGGACCTTCTGCGAACGGCTCCGCGCCTTCGCTGGCGGTCCCCAGACGTCCAGGAAGTGCCGCGCGATCAGGCCGAGGCACCTTCCGGCGGGGATCGGCGCCCCGACGAGGGCGCGCGCGGTCGCGATGGCCGCCGCGAGCACGCTCGCCACGCTCCTCGGCACCTGCGCGGCCAGCTTCCCCCGTGCACGCATCTAGGATGGAAGGGCTTGTCAATCGGAACCGGTGCTCTCGACTGAGTTACGCGTTCATGTGGTCGCGAGAGAGCGGGCGAAGGCGACGGACGAGCGGGGGATCACCGACGACGAGT
>JAEYZK010000282.1 GCA_023428085.1 Pseudomonadota bacterium | reverse complement strand
GCCTCCGGGTCGCGAAGCGGCTGGGCGCGCCGAGCGTCCGCTGCGTCTACCGGCGGAGCGAGGCCGAGGCGCCGGCCCGCATCGAGGAGCTGCGGCACGCGAAGGAGGAGGGGATCGAGTTCTTCTTTCTGCACGCGCCGGTGGAGATCTTCACCGACGCCGACGGAAACGTCCGCGGCATGAAGGTGGAGGAGATGGAGCTCGGCGAGCCCGACGCGAAGGGGCGGCGGAAGCCGGTCCCGACCGGCCGCACGCGCGAGCTCGACTGCGACACCGTCATCTACGCGCTCGGCACCAAGGCGAACCCGATCGTCACCCAGTCCACGCCCGGCCTCGCCCTGAACAAGTGGGGCAACATCGCGGCGGACGACGGCGCCGAGGCCTCCACGCAGGCGACGAACCTGCCCGGCGTCTTCGCGGGCGGCGACATCGTGACGGGTGGCGCGACGGTCATCCTGGCGATGGGGGCCGGGCGCCGTGCGGCGCGGTCGATCGGCGCGTACCTGGCCGGCGGAAAGAAGTGGCCGGTCACGGCGGAGGACGTGGCGGCGTTCCAGCCTCCGGCGGTGGAGCCGGCGCCGAGCCCGGTCCACGCGGGCGCGACCGCGCTGGGGAGCCAGGTCCCGGTGAACGCCTGCCCGAAGTGCCGCCGCCCGACGGAGCCCGGCGAGGAGTACGTCTGCTGCGGCGGCCAGGAGCTCCGCTGGCGGTGCGAGGGCTGCGGGAAGGTGAGCGAGGGGTTCGCGTTCCCCTACGGCCTGTGCCCGGCCTGCGGCGGCGCGCTCGCGATCGCCGACGCGACGCAGGCGCAGGGCGCGGCCCCGCAGGAGGCGATCCGGCGCGCGTTCGAGATCGAGCTCGGCGGAATGGCCTTCTACCGGCAGGCGGCCCGGGAGGCGTCGGATCCGACGATGCGCGAGCTGTTCGCGCGGTTCGAGGCGATGGAGCAGGAGCACATGGCGACGCTCTCGCGCCGGTACCACGTGGACGTCCCGGCGCCGGGCGCGTTCCCGGTCGAGCGGGCGGCGATCTACACCGGCACCCCGAGCAAGCCGGAGGATCCGGAGAACCTCTTCCGCCTCGCGATCGCCTTCGAGCAGCGCGCGGTCTCGTACTTCCGCGATCGGATCGCGGCCACGCCGCCGGCCTCTCCGGAGCGGAAGCTCTACATGGAGCTCGCCGCGGAGGAGGAGGAGCACGTCGCGCTCCTCACGACCGAGCGGGAGCGGTGGCGGAGCGGGAAGAAGGGGCTGCTGTAGCCGGGAGGCGAGCTCCCGGTCGCCCTTCGACTCCGCCCGCCTTCGGCGGGCTACGCTCAGGGTGACCGGGGACGGAAGGACCCGCGCGCGCTACCCCGCGGAGCGGAACTCCATCGGCAGCTTCACGTCCGGGTGGAGGCTCCGCGCGACGGGGCAGGTCCGCGCGATCTCCTCGAGGCGCGCCCGCTGCTCCGGCCGCACCTCGCGCGGCATCTCGATCACGAGCACCAGCTCGGCGATGCGGCGCGGAGGCGGGGTCATCCGCTTCTCGACCGTCGCGCGCGCGTTCCCCCAGGCGAGCCCCTCGCGCCCGGCCTGCAGCGCCATGGTGGTGAGGGCGCACGACGCGAGCGCGGCGCCGACGAGGTCGGTGGGCGAGAAGCGGGCGCCGGTCCCGCCGTTGTCGCGCGGGGGGACGGTCTCGATCACGGCGCCGGAGGGGCCGTGCGTGAGGGTGCAGCCGAGCCCTTCGAGGGCCGCGGACATCGGGACGCCGGTGGGTGCGTTGGACAAGAGCTCCTCCTGGTGCGCGCGATTGTAGCAGCCGGCGCTCCGAAGAGGGCGGGCCCGGGGCGCGGACCGGATTAGGGATCCCGCATGACGCGGGCGGAGGCGCTGGAGCGCGGCCGCGAGGCGCTGCGGCGGCGCGCCTGGAGCGCGGCGTACCAGCACCTGGCGGCCGCCGATCGCGACGCGCCGCTCGCGCCGGCCGACGCCGAGGCGCTCGCCGGGGTCGCGCACCTGCTGGGCAAGCACGCGGACTGCGCGGAGCTCCTGCGCCGCGCGCACCAGGGCTTCCTCTCCGCGGGCGAGCGGATCGCGGCCGCCCGCTGTGCGTGCTGGCTCGCCTTCGGCGCCTTCATGGAGGCGGAGCCCGCGCAGGGCACGGGCTGGCTCGCGCGCGCCCGCCGCCTGCTCGGCGGCGCGCCCGCGTGCGCGGAGCACGGCCTCGTCCGGTACCTGGACGGCGTGCTCGCCTTCGAGGTCGGCGACGCCGCGGCCGCCCAGGTCGCGTTCGAGGAGGCGATCGCCTGCGGCACCGCCCACGGCGACGCCGACGTCGTGGCCGGCGCGCGGCAGGGCCTCGGACGCTGCCTCATCCGGCGGGGCGAGCCCGCCCGCGGCGCCGCGCTGCTCGACGAGGCGATGGCCGCGGTCCAGGCGGGCGAGGTGGCGCCGCGCCTCGTCGGCGGGCTGTACTGCAGCGTCCTCTCGGCCTGCGACGAGATGCTCGACCTGCACCGCGCCCAGGAGTGGACGGACGCGATGGAGCGCTGGTGCGCGGCCCAGCCCGACGTCGTCCCGTACCGCGGCCACTGCCGCGTCTCGCGGGCCGAGATCCTGCACCTCCACGGCGCCTGGGACGCGGCGCTCGTCGAGGCGCAGGAGGCCTGTTCCCTGCTCGCCCGCCCGCGCGCCGGCCCACCGCTCGGCGCTGCCCTGCACATCCTCGGCGATCTCCACCGGCTGCGGGGCGCCTACCCGAAGGCCGAGGAGGCGTACCGGCGGGCCGGCCAGCTCGATCCCACGCCGCGGCCGGGGCTCGCGCTCCTGCGCCTCGCCCTGGGCCGGGTCGAGGCGGCGCGGGCGCTGGTGCGCGACGTGGCCCGCGCGGCGCAGGGC
>JAEYZK010000278.1 GCA_023428085.1 Pseudomonadota bacterium | reverse complement strand
CGACGCAACGCCGGCTCCGGGGCGGCGCAGCCGTCGCGGCTGCTCGACCCGTTCGAGATGATGCGCGACCTCATGCGCTGGGATCCCTTCGCGGAGCTCGGCGCGGGGAGCATGCGGGAGACCCCCTTCCTCCCGACCTGGGAGGTGAAGGAGACCCGCGACGCGTACGTCTTCAAGGCCGATCTCCCCGGCATCAAGGAGGACGATCTCGAGATCAACCTCACGGGGAACCGGCTCACCGTCTCCGGTAGGCGGGAGGAGGAGAAGCACGAGGAGGAGGATCGGTTCTACGCCTACGAGCGGAGCTACGGGACGTTCTCCCGGTCGTTCACGCTCCCGGAGGGCGTGGACCCCGACCACGCCGAGGCGGACCTCTCGAGCGGCGTGCTCACGGTGAGCATCCCGAAGCGCCCCGAGGTGAAGCCCCGGAAGATCGAGGTGAAGAGGCTCCTCAAGGGCGAGAAGGCGCACGCGTAGCCGCGCACCGCAAACGAACGACGCCCCGGACCTGCAGGCCCGGGGCGTCGTGGTCTTCAGGGTGTTTCGGGCCGATCGGCGGCTACTCCGCCAGCTTGGCGACCTCGGCCGCGAGGTCGTCCTTGCGCTTCTCGAGGCCCTCGCCCAGCACGAACCGCGCGAAGCGGCGGACCTTGATGTTCTCGCCGATCTTGGCGATGGCCTCGGTCAGCATCTCCGAGACCTTCTTCTTGTCGTCCTTCACGAACGGCTGGTCGACGAGGCAGAACTGCTCGTAGAACTTCTCGATCTTGCCCTGCGCGATCTTCTCGAGGATCGCCTCCGGCTTCTTGCCGTCGCGGACCTGCTCCTTCGCGATCTCGACCTCCTTCGCGATCACCTCCGCGGGCACCTCCTCGCGGTTCACCCAGGTCGGGTTGGCGGCCGCGATCTGCATGGCGATGTCCTTCAGGAGCTGCTGGAAGGCGTCCGTCCGCGCGACGAAGTCGGTCTCGCAGTTCAGCTCGACGAGGACGCCGATCTTGCCGCCCAGGTGGATGTAGCTGCCGACCGCGCCCTCGGCGGCGATGCGCCCCGCCTTGTTCTGCGCGCGGGAGAGCCCCTTCTTCCGGAGCAGCTCCTCCGCCTTCGCGAAGTCGCCCCCGGTCTCCGCCAGCGCCTTCTTGCAGTCCATCATCCCCGCGCTCGTCTTCTCGCGGAGCTCCTGCACCATCTTCGCGGTCACCTCGGCCACGGCCTTCTCCTTCTTTCTCTCGTGATTCGTCCTAAACGCCCGGGGGCGGGCCCCTCAGCCCGCCCGACAATCTCATCGGGGGGGCCGATGATGCCGGCCCCCCCGCGCCCCCCGCTCGCTCCGGCGCAGCAAAGCTGCGCCTGCGCTCGCCTGTTCCTCTATTCCTTGGCCTCGCCGGCGGCGGCGGCCTCGACCGGGGCGACCTCGCCCTTGCGGACCACCTCGACGTCGGCGGAGAGCGACCCGCGATCCGGGCGCTCCCGCTCGCGATCGCCGCGACGCGGGCCACCGCGGCGGTCCCGGCGATCCCGCCGGTCCTTCATGCCGCGCTCGCTGGCCGCGTCGCGATCCTCCTCGCCGTCCCGCCGCTCGTCGCGGCCGTGCTCGGCCACCCAGGCCGAGTACCGGCCCCGGCCCTCGATGCACGCCTCGGCGATCTTGCCCGTGAAGAGCCGGATCGAGCGGATGGCGTCGTCGTTGCCGGGGATGACGTAGTCGATCCCCTCGGGATCGCAGTTGGTGTCCACCACCGCGACGACCGGGATGCCGAGGCGGTTCGCCTCGTGGACGGCGATGTGCTCCTTCTTCGTGTCGATCACGAAGAGGGCCGAAGGGAGGCGGGTGAGCTCCTTGATGCCGCCCAGGTTCTTCTCGAGCTTCTCGCGCTCGCGCTCGAGGGCGGCGACCTCCTTCTTCGGGAGGCGCTCGTAGGTGCCGTCCTCCTTCATCTTCTCGATCGTCTTCAGCCGATCGATGCCCTGCTTCACCGTCTTGAAGTTGGTGAGCGTGCCGCCCAGCCACCGGTTGGTGACGTAGAACATGCCGCTGCGGGCCGCCTCCTCGCGGATGGCGTCCTGGGCCTGCTTCTTCGTCCCGATGAAGAGGACCGAGCCGCCGCGCGCCACGGCGTCCGACACGAACCGGAGCGCGTTGCGGGCGAGGCCGACCGTCTTCTGCAGGTCGATGATGTAGATGCCGTTGCGCGCCCCGAAGATGTACGGCTTCATCTTCGGGTTCCAGCGCTTGGTCTGGTGTCCGAAGTGGACGCCGGCCTCGAGGAGCTGCTTCATCGTGATGGCCGTGCCGCCCTGACCGAGGGCGGCCGCCATCGCGTCGGCGGGCGCGGCCTCGGGGGCCGGCGCGGCGTCGGGGGCGGGCGGGGGGATGGGCGTCGGCTGCGGGGTCTGCTCCTGCGTCTCCATGTGATCTCCGGTTTGTCCGCCACTCCCAGCCTGAACCGGCGCGCCGCACGCCGATCGGACGCCGTGAGGGCCGTTCCACCGGTGAGCACCGGAGCGCGCCGTGCTCGGGGAGTGTGTGAATTTACGTCCAGCCCGCCTCTGCGAGCGCGGGTTCACGGCCGGATCTGCACCGCGAAGGGACGGTCATCTAGCACAACGGCCGACATCCGGCAAGGGAGGGCGGAGGTGGCGTCCGTTCCGAACTGCCCGCGATCAGCGCGGTTTTCGAGCATGGGGCGGAACGCCCCGAGGCGGCGCCGGCCTGGCCCTGGGCGCCCACCACCCGAGCCGCACGATCGAGCCATCGTATCCCCGCCAGGCGACGGGCCGACCGGGCAGGTTGCTCGACCCGCTCGCGCCACCTGCGCAACCGTGCCAGACGATCCGGGCACCGCCCACCAGCGTCGTCTCGCCGCAGTCCGGGCACCGGAACTCCCGTTCGAGGCCCTCCCGCTCCGCGGGCGAGAGCGGGGCGTCGGGCCCGGCGGGCGCCCGCGCTCCAGCGCGGGGGGCCTGGGGGCGGAGGAGCCCCCGCGCGCGGTACGACTCGAGCTCGGCGATCTCCGCCGCCTCGCCGCCCCGATCGCGCTCCGCGTCCGCCCGGGCGCGCGTCCGGCACGCGTCGCACCGGGGAAACCCGAGGCTGCGCGCGCAGGCGATCTCGACCGTCCCGTCCGCGTCCACGCGCTCCCATTCCTCCTGTGCATCCACCTCGATCGCCGGCACGCCGGCGACCGCGAGCGCCGCCTCCTTCTCCGGCTCGACGGCGTGCGTGACGAGCACCTCGATCGCGAGCGCCGGCCGGTCCCCCGCGAGCACGAGGACGTCCGCCCGGAGCGGCCCGACCGCGGCCTCCGCGCGCGCCCGGTCGCCGAGCGCGCCGAGCTCGAGCGGCGCGCCGCGGCGGCAGTCCGGGCACCGCGCCCGGGCGAGGACCCGGCGCCGCCCGGCGAAGGCGTCCTCGCACAGCGCGAGGAGCCGCTCCTTGGCGTCCAGGTGGAGCGCGGTCTCGGGCGCGGTGAGCGGACACGACGAGCCCGGGCGGTGCGCGAAGTGCGGCGTCCGGATCCGGCCGAGGTGCGGGACGAGCTCCTCGCCGCAGCCGAGGCAGGTGAACGGCGCGCGGGCGCGGCGATCGGCGGGCGCGAGCCGGGCCGCGCGCACCTTCGCGCCGGCGCGGTCGAGGGCCCAGGCGAGCTGGACGCCGGCGCCGCGCGCCGTGGTGCGTGCGCCGGAGGCGACGTGGGTCCGGGTCGTCCGACGCGGCATGCGTCCCGATTCTACGGTGCCCGCGGGGCGCGGGCCGCGCGCTAGACTCGCCCGCGGGGGGCCCGATGGTCCAGACGATCGATCGCGGGACGCAGGCCGAGGTGCTGGGCGAGGTCCAGCGCCTGTACGATCTGGGCCTCTTCCTCCAGGCCTGGCGCGCCGCCGCGCCGCTCGGACCGTTCGCGGGCTGGTCCGGGCTCGACGCCCGGATCCTCGCCGGCCGCCTGTGGATGCAGCTCGGCGATCAGCCGCGCGCCATCCGCTGCCACCTGGGGCTCCGCCGGCTCCACCCCGCCTCGCACCGCGCCTGGTACTGGATCGGGTGGGCCGTGCGCGCGCGCCTCGGGCCCTACGCGGCCCAGTCCCTGCTCCGCGGCCGCGTGGACGAGGCGGAGGGGACCGGGGAGGGCGGGGCGGAGCTGGTGGCGTTCGCGGCGAGCACCGCGGCGATGCTGAAGGACTTCCCCGAGGCGGAGCGCCTGCTCGCGCGCGCGGAGCGGATGGACCCCGGGAGCGCCTGGATCCGGATCGAGCGCGCCCACGTCCTCCGGTACGCCGACGACTCCGCGGGCGCGCTCGCGGCGGCCGAGGAGGCGAGCCGGCTCAAGCCGTCGTACCGCCCGGCGCTGGAGGCCCGGGCCGATCTCCTCGCCCTGCTCGGGCGCGACGACGAGGCGCTCGCCCTGCTCGGCGAGGGCATGGAGCGGTTCGAGAGCGCCTCGATCGGCTGGGCGCTGGCGCAGCTCCAGGAGGCGCGGGAGGACGTCGCCGGCGCCGAGGCCACGCTCGATCGCGTCGAGGCCTGGAGCCCGCTGCGGAACCGCGCCCTGGTCGAGTACCTGGCCCGCCGCCGCTCCGACCTCGCCTGGCGCCGCGGCGACCGGGACGGCACGATCCGGCTCGCGAAGGCCTCGCGGAACCCGTTCCACGAGAAGCTCGCGGCGCGCCTCGAGGCCGGGCAGCAGGGGCCCCGCCGCGTGCTGCAGGTCCCGTTCGTGCGCCAGCACGACAAGACCTGCGCGCCGGCGACGCTCACCGCGCTCTCGCTGTTCCACGGGGTCGAGGCCCGCCACCTCGAGGTCGCCGAGAAGATCTGCTACGACGGCACGCCCGACTGGGCCCAGCGCCAGTGGGCCGAGGAGCAGGGGTTCGTGGTCCGGGAATTCACCGTGACCTGGGACGCGGCCCGGGCGCTCGTCGATCGCGGGCTGCCGTTCTCGCTCGCGACGATCGACCCGGGGAGCGGTCACCTCCAGGCGGTCGTCGGCTACGACGAGGCGCGCGGCACGCTGCTCCTGCGGGACTCCAACTTCCGCGTGCTCGCGGAGCTCTCCGCGGAGGGGCTCGAGGCCTACCGCGCCACCGGTCCGCAGGGCGCGGTCATGGTCCCGCGCGACCGCGCCGCGCTGCTCGAGGGGCTGGAGCTGCCCGACGCCCACCTCTACGACCTCTACCACCGCGCCCAGCTCGCCCTCGCCGCGCACCGGCGCGACGAGGCCGACGCCGCCCGGCGCGCGCTCGCGGCGGCGGCGCCGGGCCACCGGCTCGCGCTGCACGTGGACCGGGTCCTCGCCGGCTACGACGCCGACGAGGAGGCGCGCCTCGCGGCGACGGACCGGCTGCTCGCGCTGTTCCCCGACGACGTCAACCTCCGCCTCTCGCGGCAGGCGTCGCTCGCGGAGCTGGGGCGCCACCTCGCGCGGGTCGAGTACCTGCGCGCGGAGCGCGCGCGGGCCCCGCACCCGCTGCTCTCGCTCGTGCTGGCGGAGGCGATCCGGCTCGACGCCCGCACGCGGCCCGAGGTCGAGGGGCTGGTCCGCAGGCTCCTCCGTGCGCTGCCCCATGATCCGGCCGTGTACCGCCTGCTGGGCCACCTCGAGTGGGAGCGCGACCGGACCCGGGCCCTGCGCGCGTACCGCGCCGCCGCGTGCCTGGGCTGGGCGGAGGAGCACCACGCCGAGTCGCTGTTCCGCGCGGCGCGCTCCCTGGGCCGCGTGGAGGAGGGGCTCGACCTCCTGCGCTGGCGGGAGCGGCGCCAGGGCGGGCTCTCCGGCCTTCCGGCGATGACGCTCTCGGACGCGCTGGAGGCGCTCGAGCGGACCTCCGAGGCGCTCGAGGTGCTCGAGGCCGCCGTGGCGCGCCGCCCGCAGGACGGGGCCCTCCTCCTCTTCGCGGCGCGGGCACGCGCCGCCGCCGGGCAGCTCGACGCCGCGCACGCGCTGCTCGCGCGCGCCCGGACGTCGGCCCACCCGGCGCAGGTGCTCCGCACCGAGG
>JAEYZK010000249.1 GCA_023428085.1 Pseudomonadota bacterium | reverse complement strand
GTTCGGCGCCCCGCCGAGGCCCGCGAACGCGGAGCGCGCCCGCTGAAGCCGGAGCCGGCGGCCGGGCCTGCGGGCGCGGCCGCCCGCGCTCAGCTCACCGCCGCCCCGAAGAGCCGGCCGACGAGGTAGGTGACGCCTGCCGCGAGGCCGGCGAGCGCGACCATCCGCCCCGCGGAGCGGACGATGCTCGTGCCCGAGAGGAAGCCGACGAGCCCGCCGACGCCCGCGAGCACCAGCCCGGCGAGCCCCGCCGACGCGCCGGCCGCCCACGCGCCCCGGCCGAAGAGGAACGGCAGGAGCGGCACGATCGCGCCGACCGCGAACATGAGGAACGAGGACCAGGCCGCGCCCCAGGGGGAGCCGAGGTCCTCGGGATCGAGCCCCAGCTCCTCGCGCACCAGCGTGTCGAGCGCGCTCTCCGGGTGCTTCAGGATCTCGGCCGCGGTGCGGCTCGCCTGCTCGGTGCTGAGCCCCTTCTGCTTGAAGATGAGGGCGAGCTCGGCGGCCTCCTCCTCGGGCGCCTCGGCGATCTCCCGCCGCTCCAGCTCGACCTGGCGGGAGAGCAGGTCGCGCTGGCTCGCCACGGAGGTGTACTCCCCGGCCGCCATCGAGAAGGCCCCGGCGAGCAGGCCGGCGAAGCCGGTGACGACCACGGTGCGCGGCTCGACGCCCGCGCCCGCGACGCCGAGGATGAGCGAGAGGTTCGAGACGAGCCCGTCGTTCATGCCGAAGATGGCGGCGCGGACGGAGCCCGCGCGGCCGCTCCCCCGGTGCCAGCGCTCGCGCACGGAGATGAGCTCGCGCGCCCCCGCGGGGCTCCGCGCGCTCATGCCCGAGAGCACCTGGCCGTGGGCGCGCTCCTCCGCGGCGATCTCGGCGGCCTCCTCGCCCTGCTGGTCGTACTTGTCCGCGTCGCCCGCCTCGGCCTCGAGCGCCATCGGGAGCACCGCGGCCGAGCCGAGGCGGCGCGCGAGCCAGACCAGCACGCGCACCCGCGTGCTCGGCAGGTCGGACGGGAGCGGCACCCCCGCCTTCTCGAGCTTCCGCCGCCAGATGTCCGCGTGCCGCCGCTCGGCGCGCGCCAGCTCGCGGAAGCTCTCGGCGCGGGCGGGGTCCTTCTCGTACTTCGCGAGCCCCTCGTAGAGGGCAGCCCCGTCGCGCTCGTCGGCGAGGTTCTGGAGCCAGAGATCGGTGCGGTTCACGGGACGCAGTCTACAGTTCACGGTTCACGGTTCACAGCTCCGGCCCGTTCACCAGCGAGCGGTGGAACCGAAAACTGAAAACTGTGAACTGACAACTGACAACTGACAACTGACAACTGACAACTGACAACTGACAACTGACCTCACCCCGGGTCGGTCCAGAAGCACGCCACGAGCTGCGAGCGGCTCGCGCACCGCGTCTTCGCGAGGAGCGCGGAGACGTGCAGCTCGACGGTCTTCTCCGAGCAGCCGAGCCGCGCGGCCACGGCGCGGTTCGACTCGCCCTGGGCGACGAGCTCCAGCACCGCCGCCTGGCGCGGCGTGAGCCCCCAGCGCTGGGTGACGCCGGTGAGCCGCGCGCGCGCGTCCTGCTCGAGATCGTGGACCACGACGACCTGGTAATCCGGCGCGACGGGGATCGCGAAGCGGGCCGGCCCGCGCGGCGGGGGCGCGCCGTTCTCCAGGAGCGAGAGTACGCGTTCGCGCTCCGCGTCCAGCAGCGAGCGCCCGCGCGCGTTCGCCTGGAGCACCGCTCTCGGCTGCCGCACGACGAACGCGGGGGACGGGATCGCCTCCAGCGCCGCGGCGAGCGCGGAGACCGCGATGCGCGCGACGTCGGCGCCGTCCGGCGCCTCGACGGCGGGTTGCGCACCCCCGGTCGCGGCGTGGGACCCTCCGCCATCCACCGCGCGGTGATCGCCACTCGCGGCGGAGGTGCTCCTCCTCCTGGTGTTGCGGCGAGCGATACCCACAGTGCTTCCCCCCTGCGGTGTGCGGCTGAGCCTACTCGTTCGCCGGACGCTGACCATCGGGGGAAACCCCAGCAGCCGACGAAACGCGCGGGACGCAATTCTCGCGGCGATCGGTGCGCGCGGGAGAGGAGCGCCGCCGGACCTCCAGGATGGGTCGCGCCGGGGCCTGCCATGCACTCTGGGTTTACGTCCGTCCGGCGACGACGCGCCGAGGCCGAGCAGTTGCGCGGCTGTTGCGCCTCGATCGGGCTGCGCGTCCGTGCACGGGTCACGCTCGTGGGGCTGTGTGCAGGGGTATGGAGGAACCCTCGCCACGCAGGGGAGTTTCCTCTATAAAAGCCCCCTTCCTCCCCCGGGTACGCCGGGCGCGCGAGGGCCGGAGCGAGCGGCGTGAAAGAGCTCAAGAGCGGATCCCCAGACTTCCCGGAGGCTTGGCGCGGGCTGTGCGCGCGCGGCTCCGAGGACGACGAGACCCAGGTGCGCGAGGTCGCCGCGAAGATCGTGGCGGACGTCCGGCGGCGCGGAGACGCGGCGCTCGTCGAGCACACGCGAACCCTCGATGGCTGGAGCCCTTCCTCCGCGGCGGACCTTGCGCTCGGCCCCGACGCGTTCGCGCGAGCGTACCGCTCCCTCCCTGCCGACGGCCGCAGGGCGCTCGACGTCGCGGCGAAGCGCATCGCGGCGTTCCACGAGCGCGAGTCGGACGCCGAGGTCCGCTCCTTCACCGACCGCGCGGGGGCGACCCTGGCCCAGGTGGTCCGGCCGCTCGCCCGCGTGGGGCTGTACGTGCCGGGAGGCACCGCGCGGTACCCGTCGTCGGTGCTCATGACCGCGGTGCCGGCGCGGGTCGCGGGCGTGGACGAGGTGGTGGTCGTCTCGCCGGGCGTGCACGGCACGGGCGAGATGGACGCGTGGACGCTCGCGGCCTGCCACGTCTCGCGCGTCGCCCGGCTGCTCCGGATCGGCGGGGCGCAGGCGATCGCCGCGCTGGCGTACGGCACGCGGACGGTCGCCGCCGTGGACAAGATCTGCGGCCCGGGCAACGCGTACGTCGCCGCCGCGAAGCGGCTCGTCTACGGGCGCGTGGACATCGACATGGTGGCGGGGCCGAGCGAGATCCTGGTCCTCGCCGACGGCGGCGCGGATCCGGCCGAGGTGGCGAGCGACCTCATCGCCCAGGCCGAGCACGACGTCCGGGCGGTGGCGGTCCTCGTGACGCCGTCGGCCCGCCTCGCGGAGCGCACCGTGGCCGAGGTGGAGCGGCAGCTCGCGGCCCTCCCCCGCGCGGAGATCGCCCGGCGGTCGCTCGCCGAGCGCGGCGCGGTCGTGGTCGCGCGGGGGCTCGCCGAGGCGGTGCGGCTCGCCGACGCGTTCGCGCCCGAGCACCTCGCGCTGCACGTCGCCGGCGCGGCGAAGCTCGTGCCGCGGATCGCCCGCGCTGGCGCGGTCTTCGTGGGCCGCTCGACGCCCGAGGCGATCGGCGACTACGTGGCCGGTCCGAGCCACGTGCTCCCCACGGCCGCGACGGCGCGGTTCGCCTCGCCGCTCTCGGTCGCGACCTTCCGCCGGCGCATGAGCGTGCTCGAGCTCTCGCCGCGGGCGCTCGCCGGGCTCGCGCCCGCGGTCGAGGTGCTCGCCCGGGCCGAAGGGCTCGAGGGCCACTGGCGCGCGGTCGCGGCGCGGCTCGGCGGGGAGGGGGGGGCC
>JAEYZK010000242.1 GCA_023428085.1 Pseudomonadota bacterium | reverse complement strand
CCGAGGAGCGGCTGCGCGCGCTCGAGCAGCGCACGGCCGAGGACGCCCGGGTGGCCGCCGCGCTGGCGGTGCGCGCGGAGCGCCGCACCGAGCGGCTCGCGGAGTCGCTCGCGGCCGCGCTCGAGCTCGACCGCTACGCGTTCCTCCGGCGCGCCTCGGCGCTCGGGCACAGCCCCGCCACCGGCGTGCGCCCGTTCCGGTCGCGCCCGTCGCCCTTGGATCCGACCGTCGGCGGGCCGCTGGAGGCGGCGGGGTGAGGTCAGTTGTCAGTTGTCAGTTGTCAGTTGTCAGTTGTCAGTTGTCAGTTGTCAGTTGTCGGTTGTCGGTTGTCGGTTGTCGGTTGCTTCTCCTGACCACTGACAACTGACCACTGACAACCGATCACTGACAACTGATCACTGACAACTGATCAGATCCCCGCCCCCGCCCCCTCCTCCTGATGGCGGCGGCGCTCGATGGTGGCGAGCAGCTTCTCGAAGGGCTCCTCGAACAGCCGGATGCCCTCGAAGAGGAGCTCGTCCGTCACGTCGGAGAGCTTGATGCCCAGCGACGCGAGCTCCGCGAGCGTCGCGCGCGCGTCGTCCAGCCCTGCCTCGAGCGTCGCGGCGACCCGGCCGTGATCGCGGAAGGCGTCGAACGTCGCGGGCGGCATGGTGTTCACCGTCTCCGGCCCGATGAGCTCCTCCACGTAGACGACGTCGCGGTACCGGGGATCCTTCGTGGAGGTGCTCGCCCAGAGCAGCCGCTGGGGCATCGCCCCGGCCGCCGCGAGGCGCGCCCACCGCGGCGCGGCCACCCGCCCGCGCCACTCCTGGTAGGCCAGCTTGGCGTTGGCGATCGCCACCTGGCCGCGGAGCCCGGCGGCGCGCGCCGCGAGCTCCGGCCGGTCCTTCGCCAGCTCGTCCAGCTTGTGATCGACGAGGGAGTCCACGCGGGAGACGAAGAAGCTCGCGACGCTCGCCACCCGCGAGACGTCCTCGCCCCGCGCGAGCCGCGCCTCGAGCGCGGCCTCGTGGGCCTCGGCCACGAGGTCGTAGGCCTGGCGCGAGAAGAGGAGCGTGATGTTGACGTTGATCCCCTCCTCCAGGAGCTGCTGGATGGCCGCGGTCGCCTCCGGCGTCGCGGGCACCTTGATGAAGACGTTCTCGCGCGCGAGCGCCCGCCAGAGCCGCCGCGCCTCCTCCAGCGTCGCCTCGCGATCGTGGGCCACGGTGGGCGACACCTCCAGGCTCACGTAGCCGTCCTTGCGGCCGGTCTGGTCGTACACCGGCCGGAGGAGGTCCGCCGCCGCCTGGATGTCCTGGATCGCCAGCGCCTCGTAGACCGCCTTCGCGTCCAGGTCGGAGCGCGGCAGGAGCCGCGCGAGCGCGGCGTCGTAGTCGTCGCCCGACCCGCCGATCGCCTTCTCGTAGATCGCCGGGTTGGTGGTGAGCCCCTTGAGGCCGTCCTCCTCGACGTACCGGGCGAGCTCGCCGGAGACGAGGATCCCCCGCCGCAGGCTGTCGTACCAGGGGCTCTGTCCGTACCGCGCCAGCTCTCGCAATGGATTGGTCATGGTGCGAGCAACATAACGGTCCGGCCGTCGCCTGGCCCGGGCGCGGGAACGTTCACGGGTGTGGGTCCTCCCGCGGCGGGGCGTAGAACGAGACCCCGCGCACGTGCGGATTCACGGCGAGTGGGTGCTGGAGGGGCGGGAACGCCCGCTGCTCGCAGTCCATGCGCTCGCAGAGCCGGCAGGTGATCCCGACCGGGACCACCGCGCCGGGGCCCTCGAGGTTCACGCCGTCCGCGTACACCACCTCCCCTGCCCGGCTCGCCTCGCACCCCATCGCGATCGCGAGCACCGAGCGGGGGGCGTGGAAGCCACCCCGGTCGCGCGTCACCGTGCGCGCGATCCAGAAGTACGTGCTCCCGTCCGGGAGGCGCGAGAGCTGGGTCCGGATGAGGCCGGGCGTGGTGAAGGCCTCGAACACGTTCCAGCGGGGGCACGCGCCGGAGAACCGGGCGAAGCGGAGGCCGGTGGCGCTGAACCGCTTCGAGATGTTCCCGGCGATGTCCACGCGGACCATGTGGAACGGCACGCCCTCCGCGCCCGGGCGGCGCAGGGCCGTGAGCCGCTGACACGTCTGCTCGTAGCTCGTGCGGAAGCGGTGGCCGAGGAGCTCGATGTCGTACCGCTCGGCGCGCGCGGCGGCGAGGAACGGCGCGTACGGCATGAGCACCGCGCCCGCGAAGGAGTTGGCGAGCGCCACCCGCGCGAGCGCGCGCGCCGCCTCGCTCGTCAGGATCGGATCGGCGGCGTAGCGGCCGATCGCCTCCTCCTGCGTGAGCACGCCCAGCTGGTAGGCGAGGGCGAAGTTCCGGCTCCCGCGCCGGAGCACCTCCGAGAGCGTCAGCACCCGCCGCTCCGGGTCGTAGCGGCGGACGGCGCCGCCCATGTCCGCGGTGTGGAGCACGCGGACGGCGACGCCCCGGCGCTCGAGGCTCGCGACGAGCCCGCCGTAGAGCGTCTCGAGGTCGAGCCGCTCGTCGCGCCAGAGCGCCTCGGCGCCCGCCTCCAGCTCGGGGAAGTGGTTGAGGTGAGCCTGGATCAGGTCCGAGACCTCCTCGGTCGGGAGGTGCGAGGTGTCGAGCCCTTCGAGCCCGCCGTCGGAGAGCGTCGCGGAGAGCGTCTCGAACGCCTCGCGCGCGGTGCGGTACGCGCGGTAGAGCGACAGCACCGCGCGCGCCGCGGTCGGCGAGCCGGTCGCGAGCTCGCGGACCTCCGGGGTGGTCACGTCGTGCGCCTCGAACAGCGGATCGCCGAACGCCTCCATCAGGTCGGCCAGGAGCCCCTCCTGCCCCTCGGGCGAGAGGGCCTTGAGGTCGAGGTCGAGGACGTCGGCCAGGCGGAGGAGGATCGGGGCGGAGAGCGCGCGGCGGTCGTGCTCGATGAGGTTCAGGTAGCTCGCCGAGATGCCCAGCCGCGCGGCGAGCTGCGCCTGCGTCATGCTCCGCTGGCGCCGGAGGGCCCGGACCTTCGCTCCCAGCCTCGGCGCTTCCTGGCGCACGGCGCTCCTCCGCGGGTCGCGCCCGGCGCCCCACCGCGCCGGCGCCGTCCACGGCCCCATGCATGAGGACCGCGTCGCCCATTGACAACCTTTACGACCTTGCACGCGCCCTTGACCGACCTCGACGGGATCGACTCGCGCGGACGCCGCGGCGCGTTGCGGCGCCCGCGCGCGGGCGCCAGGTTTCCTCGCGAAAGGGGCTTCACTGTATGCGAACGCACGACGCCGGACCGGAGCTGCCCGAGGGGATGGAGGTCGACGGACCCTTGCCCGAGGGGTGGGAGCGCGCGCTCACCCCCGGCGCCCTCGCCCTGGTGGCCGATCTCACCCGCACGTTCCGTCCGCGGCTCGAGGATCTCCTCGCCTGCCGGCGCGAGCTGCAGCGCGAGCTGGACGAGGGCGAGCGCCTCGACTTCTCCGAGGCGACCGACTGCATCCGCGAGGAGGGGTGGTCGGTGGAGCCGCCGCCCGCGGACCTGCGCGATCGGCGGGTGGAGATCACGGGCCCGACCGACCGGAAGATGGTGATCAACGCCCTGAACTCCGGGGCGAACGTCTTCATGGCCGACTTCGAGGACTCGAACGCTCCCACCTGGCGGAACATGGTGGAGGGCCAGCGCAACCTGCGCGACGCGGTCGAGGGCACCATCACGTACACCGCGCCCGACACGCGCAAGGAGTACCGGCTCGTCGAGCAGCCCGCCGTCCTGATGGTCCGCCCTCGCGGGCTGCACCTCCTCGAGCGCCACGTGCGGGTGGACGGGCGCGCCGTCCCCGCGGCGTTCTTCGACTTCGCGGTCTACCTGGCGGGCAACGCGCGCCGGCTCGTGGAGAAGGGCAGCGGCCCGTACTTCTACCTCGCCAAGATGGAGCACCACGGCGAGGCGCGGATGTGGAACGACGTCTTCGTCCACGCCCAGGAGGTCGTGGGGCTGCCCCGCGGCACGATCAAGGCGACCTGCCTCATCGAGACCCTGCCCGCCGCCTTCCAGATGGACGAGATCCTCTGGGCCCTGCGCGAGCACTCCGTCGGCCTCAACTGCGGGCGCTGGGACTACATCTTCTCGTACGTCAAGCGGCTGCGGGCCGACCCGGCGCTGGTCCTCCCGGATCGCGGCCAGGTCACGATGGACAAGGGCTTCCTCCGCGCCTACGTGCAGCTGCTCATCAAGACGTGCCACCGCCGCGGCGCGCACGCGATGGGCGGGATGGCGGCGCAGATCCCGCTCAAGGACCCCGCCGCGAACCAGGCCGCGCTGGAGAAGGTCCGCGCCGACAAGATCCGCGAGGTGACCGACGGCCACGACGGCACCTGGGTCGCCCACCCCGGGCTCGTGCCCATCGCCCGCGAGATCTTCGACGCGCACATGCGCGGGCCGAACCAGCTCGATCGGCGCCGCGACGACGTGCACGTGACCGCCCGGGACCTCCTGCGGCCGGTCGAGGGCACGCGCACCGAGGCAGGCCTCCGCCAGAACATCCGCGTGTCGGTGCAGTACCTCGAGGCGTGGCTCCGCGGCCAGGGCTGCGTGCCGCTCTACGGCCTCATGGAGGACGCCGCCACCGCCGAGATCTCGCGCGCGCTCGCCTGGCAGTGGATGCACCACGGCGTCCCGCTCGACGACGGCCGCCCGCTCACGGTGGAGCGGTTCCGCGGCGTCGTCGCCGAGGAGATGGACCGCATCCGCCTGGAGGTCGGCGAGGCGCGGTTCGGGAGCGGCCGGTTCCGCGAGGCGCGGACCCTGTTCGAGCGGCTCGCCACGGCCGCCGAGTTCGTCGAGTTCCTCACCCTGCCCGCGTACGAGCTGCTGGAGCCGAACGCGACGGCGGCGCCCGAGCCCTCCTTCGACTCCGCGGGCGCCTCCGGCGCCCGCCACGCTCAGGGTGCACGGCCTCACGCAACGCCGGATCACCGCGCGGGCGCGGGTTCGCTCACGGGCGACCGCTGGGCCGGGATCACCCGCCACTACTCCCGGGCCGACGTCGAGCGCCTGCGGGGCACGGTCCGCGTCGAGCACTCCCTCGCGCGCCTCGGCGCGGAGCGCCTCTGGAAGCTCCTGCACGAGCGCCCGTTCGTGCCCGCGCTGGGTGCGCTCACCGGCAACCAGGCGGTGCAGATGGTGCGGGCAGGCCTGGAGGCCATCTACCTCTCCGGCTGGCAGGTGGCGGCGGACGCGAACACCGCAGGCCAGACCTACCCCGACCAGAGCCTCTACCCCGCCGACTCGGTCCCGCAGATCGTCCGGCGGATCAACCGCGCGTTCCGCCGCGTGGACGAGATCGAGCGCGCCGAGGGGAGCGAGGGCACGTACTGGTACGCGCCCATCGTCGCCGACGCCGAGGCCGGGTTCGGCGGCCCGCTCAACGCCTTCGAGCTCATGAAGGCGATGATCGAGGCCGGGGCCGCGGGGGTGCACTTCGAGGACCAGGTGGCCGCGGAGAAGAAGTGCGGCCACCTGGGAGGCAAGGTGCTGGTCCCGACCTCCACCTTCGTCCGCACGCTCACGGCCGCCCGGCTCGCCGCCGACGTCCTCGACGTGCCGACGCTGCTGGTGGCCCGGACCGACGCGGAGTCCGCCTCCCTGCTCATGAGCGACGTGGACCCGCTGGACGCGCCGTTCATCGTCCGCGGCGAGCGCACGCCGGAGGGGTTCTTCCGGCTCCGCGGCGGCCTCGAGGCGGCCATCGCCCGGGGCCTGGCGTACGCACCGTACGCCGACCTGATCTGGTGCGAGACGCAGACGCCCGACCTCGACTTCGCGCGCCGCTTCGCCGAGGCGATCCACGCGCGGTCCCCGGGCAAGCTCCTCGCCTACAACTGCTCGCCGTCGTTCAACTGGCGGAAGCACCTCCAGGAGTCCGAGCTGGCGCGGTTCCAGCGCGAGCTCGGGGCGATGGGGTACCGCTTCCAGTTCGTCACGCTCGCCGGCTTCCACGCGCTCAACCACTCGATGTTCCAGCTCGCGCGCGGCTACCGGGAGCGGGGCATGGCCGCCTACTCGGAGCTGCAGCAGGACGAGCTCCGCGCCGAGGCGGCCGGCTACACGGCGACGCGCCACCAGCGCGAGGTCGGCGTCGGCTACTTCGACCTCGTCGCCCAGACGATCTCCGGCGGCATGACCTCCACGCTCGCGCTCGAGGGCTCCACCGAGCGTGCGCAGTTCCACGGGGCCGAGGGCGCCTCCGCGGCGAACGGCGCGCGGCGCGGCATCGAGGGCGTGACCGCCGGCGTTCCGGCGGCGGCGGCGAAGGGCTGAGCGGCGGTCGCGGCGGGCGTCGCGCACGGACGCCCGCCGCGAGGATCGCTGCCGGTGTACCCATACACGGTCGGTTTTCGCGGGGTTTGCTCGCGTCCGCAATTGGGCTCTTGACCCGGGCGCGGCGACGTGACCATTTCCACGGCCACCAATGTGAGCGTTCACATGGGCGTCGCGCACTCCCGCGCAATGCGGGCCGCGCGCGCCCGTGAGGCCGAAGCCCAACGTGCTCCTCACGCGGCGGACCCGTGTCCCGCCAAGGAGAGTCCCGTGAAGACAGCCCATGTCTCGAAGTGGATCGCCCTGCTCCTCGCGGGGTCGCTGGCCGGTTGCGGCGCGCCCGAGGAGACGGCCGCCGGCGCCGCTCCGTCCGCGGCGAACCTCACGACCAACGGCGTGGACGCCACGATGACCGTGGACTCGTGGGGCGGGGGCTATTGCGCCAACGTCACGCTCGCGAACCGGAGCACCGCCGCGGTCACGGACTGGACGCTCGTCGTCGCCCTCGACGGCGCCAGCGTCAACAACGTCTGGGGCGGCACGCCGAGCACCAGCGGCGGCCAGCTCACCCTCCGGCCCGTGGACTACAACAGGAACATCGCCGCGAGCGCGTCCGTCAGCCTCGGGTTCTGCGCGTCCGGCAGCGCCCAGCCGTCGCTCGCGTCGTTCACGGTCGTCGGAGGCGGCAGCGGCCCCGGGCCGACCCCGCAGACGCTGACCGTGAGCAAGGGTGGCGAGGGCTCGGGCACGGTCACCTCCGCCCCGGCCGGCATCGACTGCGGGAGCACCTGCTCCGCCTCCTTCGAGTCGGGCGCGGTGGTCACCCTCACGGCGACCCCGGCGAGCGGCTCGACCTTCAGCGGCTGGAGCGGCGCCTGCTCCGGCACGGGCGCGTGCGCCGTCACCCTGTCGGCGGCGCAGACCGTGACGGCCAGCTTCGGGACGGCGGGCGAGCCGGGCGGCGCCGTCTCCGTCAACGCCGGCGGCGCGGCCGCGGGCGCGTTCGTCGCGGACACCTCCTTCACGGGCGGCAGCACCTACAGCACGACCAGCCCCATCGACACGTCGCTGCTCGGCGCCGCGGCGCCGCCGCAGGCCGTCCTCCAGACCGAGCGGTACGGCGAGTTCACGTACACCATCGGGAACCGCACTCCCGGCAGCGCGCAGACGGTCACCCTGTACTTCGCGGAGACCTACTGGACCGCCGCCGGCCAGCGCACCTTCAACGTCGCGATCAACGGCGCGACGGTGCTGACCGCGTTCGACATCTTCGCGGCCGCCGGCGGCGCCGGCCGGGCCGTCTCCCGGACCTTCAACACCACGGCGAACGCGAGCGGCCAGGTCGTCATCGCGTTCACCCGCGGCGGCGGGCCCGACAACCCGAAGGTCTGCGGCCTCGGCGTCGCCGGCGGCAGCGTGACCACCTTCCCCCTGACCGTCGCGAAGTCGGGGAACGGCGCCGGCACGGTGAGCGGCGCGGGCATCAGCTGCGGTTCGACCTGCAGCGCGAGCTACGCGTCGGGCACGAGCGTGACGCTGACGGCGGCCGCCGCGAGCGGCTCGACGTTCGGCGGCTGGAGCGGCGCCTGCAGCGGCACCTCCACCTGCACCGTCTCGATGACGACCGCGCAGTCCGTGACCGCCACCTTCACCTCGCAGGTGACGACCTACGCGCTCACCGTCGCGCGGTCGGGGAACGGCAGCGGGACGGTCACCTCGAACCCCTCCGGCATCAACTGCGGGTCGACGTGCACGGCGACCTACGCGAGCGGCACGACCGTGACGCTGTCGCCCACGGCCGCGTCCGGCTCCACCTTCGGCGGCTGGAGCGGCGCGTGCACGGGCACCGGGAGCTGCATCGTGTCGATGACCGCGGCGCGGTCGGTCACCGCCTCCTTCCAGGGGACGACCCCCTCCGGCGGCCTCGTCGGGTGGGCCACGGTGGGCGGCACGGTCACGGGCGGTGGCAGCGCGACGCCGGTGACGGTCACCACGCTCGCGGCGCTCAACTCCGCCGCCGCCGGGACGACCCCGGCGGTGATCCGGGTGTCCGGCACGATCACCGGGGCCGTGTCCATCGGCTCGAACAAGACGATCGAGGGCGCGAACGCGTCGGCGACGATCCGCGGGTCGATCCGGATGAAGGGCTCGGCCAACGTCATCCTGCGCAACCTGAACGTGGTCGGCTACAACTGCACCGACGCGTCGAGCTGCGAGAGCGGGGCCGACGCGATCGCCGTCGACACCGGCGCGCACCACCTCTGGTTCGACCACCTGGCGATCTCCGACGGGAGCGACGGCAACCTCGACTTCACCCACGCCGCCGACAACATCACCGTCTCCTGGTGCAAGTTCTTCTACACGGGGCGTTCGGGCGGCCACCAGTACTCGAACCTCATCGGCCACAGCGACAACAACGCCAGCGAGGACACGGGGAAGCTCCGGATCACCTTCCACCACAACTGGTGGGCGAACGGCGTCCGCGAGCGCATGCCCCGCATCCGGTTCGGCCAGGTGCACCTCTACAACAACCTCTACACGGCGACCGGCAACAACTACTGCATCGCTCCCGCCAAGGGCGCGAGCGTGCTCGTGGAGAACAACGTCTTCTCCGGCGTCAGCGACCCGCTCGATCTCTCGTACGGCGACGGCGTCGCCACGGTGCGCGGCAACCTCTTCACCAGCGTGAGCGGCAACACCAGCGGCCGCGGCACGGCGTTCACCCCGCCGTACGCGTACACGCTCGACGCGGCGTCGACCGTCGAGGCCGCCGTCCGCGCCGGCGCCGGGCCGCGGTAGCACTGTCCGGCTGGTACACGAGCGGCGGGTGCCTTCCCGGTGCCCGCCGCTCTTCGTTTCTCGTCCGCCTCGTCACGCGGTCGCGGCGATCGCCGTCATTGTCGCGACGCGGCGCCGGCCTCGCTCCCTGCACGCGCCCACGTCTCCAGTACGGTCCCGATCCGGGCGCTTGGCGGAGCGACGGACCGGCGCCGGAGGCCGGATCCGCCCCCGCGGAACCGCCACGCCAACGACCGCTGGACTCGGCCGGGAACCGCCCCACGCCCACGCTCCCCCGAGTCGTGCAACTGCAGCCCACGAGAGCGGGGTCACCCCCGCCTGACCGCGAACACCTCCTGGTGCGCCGCGCGCGTGATCGCCAGCACCGCCGGGTTCGCGAGCCGGCGCTCGACCGTGATCGCGTAGAACCGCTCGACCACGCCCTCGGCCACGCCGAGGTGCTGGACCCCGTACTGCGCCTCGACCTCGCTCACCACCGCCGCCGGCCCGGGGAAGATGCCCAGGCCGTCCGCGCCGAAGGTCATGAGCAGCGCGCTGT
Organism: Pseudomonadota bacterium; assembly: GCA_023428085.1. Classification (GTDB taxonomy): domain Bacteria; phylum Myxococcota; class Myxococcia; order Myxococcales; family Anaeromyxobacteraceae; genus Anaeromyxobacter. The sequence goes on along the minus strand of JAEYZK010000242.1, from coordinate 31,567 downwards.
CCTCGAACTCCGCCACGATCCGCGGACGGATCCCCTGCCGCTCGAACCACTGGTTGAGCGCCCTCCGCAGGCTCAGCGACTCCGCCGGGAGGAGCAGCGGGGCGCCGTCCAGCGAGCCCGGGAACCCGCGGCGGCGCGGCCCGACCAGCGCCGGGGCGCCGAAGAGCGCGACCCCGCACTCGCCGAGCAGGTGGTTGTGGGCGCGGATGGGGCTGCCCGACGGGACCGGGGAGTCGGCGATGACCACGTCGAGCGCGTGCTGCGCGAGCTCGGCGAGGAGCCGGTGGAAGCTGCCCTCGCGGCAGAGGAGCCGGACCGAGTCCGCCATCGCGATCGCCGGCTGGAGCAGGCGGCGCACCAGCAGCTTCGAGAGCACGTCGGTGACGCCGACCTCGAGCTTGGCGGGTCGGCCGACCGCCCTCCCCTGCACCGCGTCCACGAGCTCGCTGCCGAGCCCGAAGATCTCCTCCGCGTAGCGGTACGCGATCCGCCCGACGTCCGTGAGCGCCAGCTTCCGCCCCACCTTGGTGAAGAGCTTCTCCCCGAGCGCGTCCTCGAGCGCGTGGATCTGTGCGCTCAGCGTCGGGTGCGAGAGGCGGAGCACCTTCCCCGCCTGGACCAGCCCCCCTTCGCGCGCGACGACCCAGAAGTACCGGAGGTGGTTGTAGTTGAGCGACGTCATGGCTGGGCTGGTCATGTGTTGGGTGTACCTACGTGTCCCGTACATATTTCGTAATTGTCTACCACTCGGCAACGGTTATCTCTCGGGGCGCAGGCGCGGGCTCGTTCACGGGCTCGGGAACAAGGAGACGGAAGACATGACGACGTTCGGGAACCAGCTGAAGACCGTGGTGCTCCTCGGGGCCCTCTCGGCCCTGATCATCGGCCTCGGCGGGCTCGTGGCCCCCGGCCACCTCTACCTGTTCGGCGCCCTCGCGCTCCTCATGAACCTCGGCGCCTACTTCTTCTCCGACCGCATCGTGCTGCGCATGCACGGGGCGCAGGAGGTCGATCCCGCGCAGGCGCCGGAGCTGCACGCGATGGTCGCCGAGCTCGCCGGGCGCGCCGGGATCCCGAAGCCCCGGGTGTTCCTCATCCCACAGGATCAGCCGAACGCGTTCGCCACGGGCCGGAACCCGTCGAAGGGCGTCGTCGCGGTGACGCGCGGGATCATGGTCCTGCTCGACCGGCGGGAGCTGCGCGGCGTCCTCGCGCACGAGATCGCCCACATCAAGAACCGCGACATCCTCGTCTCCAGCATCGCCGCCGCGGGCGCGGCGCTCATCTCCTACGTCGCGAACGCGCTCACCTTCGGCGCCCTCTTCGGCGGCGCGTCCAGCGACGAGGGCGAGGAGGGCGGCGGCGCCGCCGGCGGCCTGCTCGCCGCCTTCGTCGCGCCGGTCGCGGCGATGCTCATCCAGATGGGCATCTCGCGCTCGCGCGAGTACATGGCCGACGCCACCGGCGCCCGGCTCTCCGGGGATCCGGAGGCCCTCGCGAGCGCGCTCCTCAAGCTGGAGCACGCGGCGGAGGTGATCCCCGCCGAGACCACGCCCGCCACCGCCAGCCTCTTCATCGTGAACCCCTTCGGCGCGATGCAGAACGTGGCCCGGTGGTTCTCGACGCACCCGAGCACCGCGGAGCGGGTGCGCCGGCTGCGGGAGATGACGCGCCTCACGGCCGCCGGCGGCTCCGCCCGCACGGCCTGGGCGCGCGGCGAGTGGTGAGCCCCCTCGAACCCCTCGGAATGGAGCCCTGCCCGTGAACGTGGAGACCATCGGCTCGCCGCTGCTCTGGATCGGCTTCCTCGCCTTCGTCCTCGCGATGCTCGCCGTGGACCTCGGCGTCTTCCACCGGAAGGCGCACGAGGTCAGCCTCAAGGAGGCGGGCATCTGGAGCGCGGTCTGGGTGGCGCTCTCGGCCGTCTTCGCCGTCGGCGTGTACGGCCTCTTCGGCGGGCAGAAGGCCCTCGAGTTCACGACCGGCTACCTCATCGAGAAGGCGCTCGCGGTCGACAACATCTTCGTCTTCGTGGTGATCTTCACCACCTTCGGGATCCCCGCGCTCTACCAGCACCGGGTGCTGTTCTGGGGCATCCTCGGTGCGCTCGTCATGCGCGCCGCCTTCATCCTGGCCGGCGGCGCGTTCCTGGCGCGGTTCCACTGGGCCATCTACGTGTTCGGCGGCATCCTGGCCCTCACCGGCCTGAAGCTGCTCGTGCAGCGCAACCAGGAGGTCCACCCCGAGCGGAACCCCGTGGTGCGGGCGTTCCAGCGCTTCTTCCCGGTCACGCCGCGGCTCGAGGGCGAGCGGTTCGTGGTGAAGCGGGACGGCCGGCGGCTCGCGACGCCGCTCCTCCTCGCCCTCGTCGCCGTCGAGGTGACGGACCTCATCTTCGCGGTGGACTCGATCCCGGCGATCTTCGCGATCACGCGGGACCCGTTCATCGTCTTCACCTCGAACATCTTCGCGATCCTGGGGCTCCGGTCGATGTACTTCCTGCTCGCCGGGATCATCCACCGGTTCGTCTACCTGAAGGTCGGCCTCTCGTTCGTCCTCATGTTCGTCGGCGCCAAGATGCTCCTCGTGGACGTCTACAAGATCCCGATCGGCGCCTCGCTCGGGATCATCGCCGCCATCCTGGTGATCTCGGTCGTCGCCTCGCTCGCCCGTCCCGCGGGCGGCCGCCCGCCCGCCCGCGAGCGGGCGGCCTGAGCGGGCCTCGGGCGCGGGGCAGGCGTGGCTAGCTTTCGCTGGTGCCGCCGCCTCGCGCCTCGAACCGCATCGCCCTCGCCTTCGTCGCCTGCCTCGTCGCCCTGACCTGGTTCCAGCGGCCCGTCCAGAACCCCAACGAGAACTCGCGCCTCGCGCCGGTGCTCGCGGCGTTCTGGAACCGCACGCTGCAGATCGACCCGTACCACGCCGTGCGGCCGACCTGGACCTCCGACAAGAGCGTCCGCGACGGTCACGTCTACTCGGACAAGGCGCCCGGCAGCTCGCTCCTCGCCGCGCTCGGCTACGCCCCGGTCTACGCCTGGGAGCGGTTCACCGGGAGGGAGATCTCGTACGTCGCCGGCAAGCAGGCGATGACGGTCGCGGCCGTCGGCATCCCGCTCGCGGCGGCGCTCGCCGCGCTGTTCGCGCTGGTCGCGGCCGCCGCCGGGGCGCGCCGGGCGGCCGCGGTGACGGCGGTGGCGCTCCTGGCGACGCCGCTGCTCCCCTTCGGCTCGACCCTCTTCGGCCACGCGCTCGCGGGCGCCCTGCTCTTCCTCGCCTTCGCCCTCGTCCGGCACGCCACCGGACGCCCGCCCCCGACGCGCCGGCGCGACCTCGCCGGCGCCGGCGCGCTGCTCGGCCTCGTCGCGATCACCGAGTTCCCCGCCGCGCCCGCGGGCCTGCTCGTCGTCGCGTACGGCCTCCACCGGCTCGCCCGCCGCGGCGAGCTCGGCCGCGCCCGGACGTGGGTCGCGCCGCTGCTCGGGGGCGCGCCCTTCCTCGCCGCCCTCGCCCTCTGGAACTGGGCCTGCTTCGGCTCGCCGTTCTCGATCGGCTACGAGAACCTCGCCGTGCCGGGGTTCCGCCGCCTCCACGAGGCGGGGCTCGTCGGCGTCCGGCTCCCCAGTCTCACCACGGCCTACTACGTCACGCTCCACCCCGCGCGCGGGCTGTTCGTGACCGCGCCCATCCTGCTCCTCGCGTTCCCGGGCCTCGTGGCGATGGTCCGCCGCGGGTGGAAGGCCGAGGCGGCGCTCTGCCTCGGCGTCTTCGTCTCCTTCCTCCTCGTGAACGCGGGCTTTCCGCTCTGGTGGGGCGGCTACACCTACACCGCGCGCCACCTCGTCCCCGCGGTGCCGTTCCTCCTCCTCCCCCTCGCCTTCCTCGGCGCGCGCTGGCGGTGGGTCGCGATCCCGCTGGTCCTCGCCGCAGCGGTGCAGACGCTCGCGGCCGCGGCGGGCGACCCGTTCGCCCGCGACTGGGCGCTCGTCCGGCTCATCCGCGCGGCCCGGCAGACCGGGGACGCGGTGATCGCCTGGGGCGCGTGGAGCTTCACCGGCGACGTCTGGCCCCGCCTCATGGCGCGCGCGCCCGACGGCCGCTGGATCGGCTTCTCGCCCAACTGGGGCCGCCTCCTCGGGCTCACCGGCCCGGCGAGCGTGCTCGCGATGGTCGCCGCCTCGCTCGCGCTCCTGGCGGCCGCAGGTCGTTCCGCCCGCACGCGCGTCGTCCGGCGGGCGGCCGAGCGCCCGGCGCTCGCGCGGCGGGAGGCGCCGCAGGAAGGAGTGACGTGAGGGGAGCTGCGCCCCGCGCCGCTCCTACACTGGGTCCGGGGCGCGCCCCGCCCGGGTGAGTCCCACCCGTTCACCCGCCGTCGCGGCCGCCTGACGTTACCATTGCGCTGTGCTCGAGCACGCCCAGGCCGATCCCGCCACGACCCCGCAGGTGGTCATCGGCGTCACCTCCGACCCAGACCCGCTGGCCGCGAGCGACGCCGCCCTGGCGCTCCGCGCGGGGCTCCGCGACGCGTTCGGCGGTGAGCGCACGCTCGCGGTCGTGGTCACCAAGGACCCGCGCGGCGCCGTGGGCCCGGGCGAGCTCCTGCCCTCCGGCGCCGACGGCGCGCCGCCGCTCGTGCTCGCGCCCTCGACGGCGCCGGCGGGCGCGCTCCCGGTCCTGCTCGAGCTGGCTGCGGACCTGGGCGCGCCCGCGTGTGCGCTGCTCGAGGCGCTCCCGCGCTCGCCCGATCCCGGCTGGCTCCGCGCGCTGCTCGACCCCGTCCTCTCGGGCGGTGTCGATCTCGTGGCGCCGGCCTACGCCCGCGGCCGGTTCGACGGCGTGCTCGTCACGGGCATCGTCTACCCGCTCACCCGTGCGCTGTTCGGGCACCGCCTCCGCCAGCCGCTCGGCTCCGAGGTGGTGGTCTCGGCGCGGCTCGGCGAGCACCTCCTGCGCGACGAGTCGTGGCGGCACGCCGACCCGTCCTCCGGCGACCTCTGGGCGATCACGCTCGCCATCGCCCGGGAGTGCAAGATGGCGCAGGTGTTCCTCGGCCCGCGCCCCCGGCCACCGCGCCAGCCGGCCGACCTCTCCACCGCGCTCTCTCAGGTGCTCTCCGTCGTGTTCCGCGAGATGGAGCTGCACGCGCACCGCTGGATGCGGGTGCGGGGGTCGCACCCGGTCCCGACCCTCGGCGAGGAGCACCCCCTCCTCGAGCCCGCTCCGCCGCCCGCGCCCGGGCCGCTCGTCTCGGCGTTCACGCTCGGCTGGCAGGACCTCCGGCGGCTGTGGAGCGAGATCCTGCCGCCCCAGACCCTGCTCGCGCTGCAGCGGATCCCGCGCGATCCGCCGGAGGCCTTCCGGATGCCGGACGCGCTCTGGGCCCGCATCGTCTACGACTTCGCCGTGGGGTGGCGCGTGAAGGCGATGGACCGGGATCAGCTCCTCCGCTCGCTCACGCCGATCTACCTGGGCTGGGTGGCGGGGTTCGTGAACGAGGTGACGCCGCTCGGTCCGGCGGAGGCGGACGCGCGGGTCGAGCAGCTCTGCGAGGCGTTCGAGCACGAGAAGCCGTACATCATCTCGCGGTGGCGCTGGCCGGATCGGTTCAGCCCATGAGCGGAGTCACTTATGTGGAATGAGGTCGGCAGGGTGCTCTCGGAGGCGTTCGCGCGGCTCGGCGCGGTGCTGATCTCCGATCTCCCGGCGCTCGTCGCCATGCTGCTCGTGCTCGCCGGCACGCTGATCCTCGCGGTCGCGGTGCGGGCGCTCCTCCGCCGCGGGCTCGCGCGGATGGGGTTCGACCGCCGCGCGCGCGAGTGGGGCATGACCACCGGCCGGAGCCTCGCCCGCCACCACGAGCCGTCGTGGCTGGTGGCGCGCGGGGCGTTCTGGTTCGTGGTGGTCGCGGGGGTCGCGGTGGCCCTCGACGTCCTCGGGTCGAGCACCACCACGGCGCTGGGGCTGACGATCCTGACGTTCCTCCCGCGCGCGGTGGTGGCGATCCTCATCTTCCTCGTCGGCGTCGGCGCGGCCCGCTTCCTGGAGCGGAGCGTCCTCATCGGGGCGGTGAACCGGCAGATCCACCAGGCCCGCCACATCGCGCTCGCGGTGAAGTGGCTCGTGTTCGTGCTCGCCGCGGCCATGGCGCTCGAGCACGTGGGCGTGGGCGGCGGGCTGGCGACGCTCGCCTTCGGGATCGTGCTCGGCGGGGTGATGCTGGCGGCGGCGCTGGCCGTGGGGCTCGGCGCGCGCGACACCGTCGCCCGCGCGCTCGAGCGGCGCCTCCCGCCGGAGGAGCCCTCGAACGACGACGCGCCGCGCGAGGAGCAGAAGATCCAGCACCTGTGACGGACAGTTGACAGTTCACAGTCGTCAGTTTTCAGCCGCGCGCTCAACCGTTACCGTGAACCGTGAACTGACGACCGTGAACCGACGACCGACGACTGCCATGCCCGACCGACGCAGCGGACTCCTCCTGCACCCGACCTCGCTGCCCGGCCCGCACGGCGCAGGCGATCTGGGCGTGGCCGCCCACCGGTTCGTCGCCTGGCTCGCGCAGGCCGGCCAGCGGATCTGGCAGGTCCTGCCGCTCGGCCCCACGGGCTACGGCGACTCCCCGTACCAGGCGCTCTCGGCGCGGGCGGGCAACCCGCTCCTCGTGTCGCTCGAGGTGCTGCGCAACGAGGGCTGGCTCGGCGACGCGGACCTCGCCGGCGCCCCGACCCCTCCGCCGGAGACGGCCGAGCTGCACGCGGCGCTCCTCTGGAAGCGCACACGGCTCGCGCGAGCGGCGGAGACGTTCCGGGCGCGGGCCGGGGCGGAGGCCCGCGCCGAGCTCGCCGACTTCCGCGCGCGCGAGGCGAGCTGGCTCGACGACTGGGCGCTCTTCGCGGTGCTGAAGGAGGCGCACGGCGGCCTGCCCTGGACGCGGTGGCCGAAGCCGCTCGCGCGGCGTGAGCCCGCGGCGCTCGAGGAGGCCCGCGCGCGGCTCGCCCAGGCGATCGACGCCGAGGTGTTCACGCAGTGGTGCTTCGCCCGCCAGTGGGAGGCGCTGCGCGCCCGCTGCCGCGCGCTCGACGTATCGCTCGTGGGCGACGTGCCCATCTACGTGGCGCACGACTCGGTGGAGGTCTGGGTCCGGCCCGATCTGTTCGAGCTCGACGCCGACGGGGAGCCGCGGGCGGTCTCGGGCGTCCCGCCCGACTACTTCAGCGCGACCGGACAGCGCTGGGGCAACCCGATCTACGACTGGAACCGGCTCGCGCTCGAGGGCTACGCCTTCTGGGTCGGGCGGGTGCGCGGCACGCTCGCGATGGTGGACCGGATCCGGCTCGACCACTTCCGCGGGTTCGAGGCCTACTGGCGGATCCCGGCCTCCTGCCCGACGGCCGTGGACGGCGCCTGGGTGCCCGGCCCGGGGGCGGCGCTGTTCGAGGCGCTGGAGCGCGCGCTCGGACCGCTCCCGTTCATCGCCGAGAACCTCGGCGTCATCACCCCCGAGGTGGAGGCGCTCCGGCGCAGGTTCGGGTTCCCGGGGATGGCGGTGCTCCAGTTCGCCTTCGGCAACGACCCGCAGGCCCCGACCTTCCGCCCGCACAACTACGCGCGCGACACGGTGGCGTACACGGGCACGCACGACAACGACACGACCATGGCCTGGTGGGAGGGCGGCGCGGAGGGTTCGGTCCGCTCGGCCGCGGACGTCGAGGCGGAGAAGGCGTTCGCGCGCGAGTACCTGGGCACGGACGGCAAGGAGATGCACTGGACCATGATCCGGGCGCTCCTCGCCTCGGTGGCGGACACGGCCATCTTCCCGATGCAGGACGTGCTCGGGCTCGGGAACGCGGCCCGCATGAACCGGCCGTCCACGCTCGGCGGCAACTGGCGCTGGCGCGTCCGGGACGAGGCGCTCACCCCGGCGCTCGCGACGCGGCTCGCGCGGATGGTCAAGGTGTACGACCGGTGACCTCCTCGCGCGTTGCTCGCGGCGAGCCGCTTCCTGGTGAGCCGGTTCGAACCCGTTCGTGCTGAGCGTAGCGGCCGCCACCGGCGGCCGCGGAGTCGAAGCCGGTCCTTGGGCCCACGGAACCGCCCCAGGGCGGATCCGGCCTCCGCCGACGGCCGGAGCGCAGCCCTCGCGCCCTCTCCACCGTCACCAGTACGGGCAAAGCTGCAACGGGCGTGACAACGCAGCGCGGGAGTCCGCTCCCCAGCACGCGTCCGTCCATCGCGCGCGTTGGCGCGCACGGCGTTGCGCCTCGCTCCGTGCACGCACAGCCGTCTCCAGGACGAGTCCGGTCCGGGCGCTTGGCGGAGCGACTGACCGGCGCCGGAGCCGGATCCGGCCCCCACGGCACCGTCACCCCGACGATTGGTGCGGACGGGTCGCGATCAGCCGATCGGACCCCGCAAGTGTCGGCGCGACTACGCCTTCCCCCGCCGTGAGGTCTTCCCGCCGCTCCGCGCGAACTTGCGCATGGCCGGCGTCAGGATGAGCTCGTACGGGACGTGCTGCATCCGCCCGTTCTTGTGGACCGCGGGGTTCCGGAAGATCTCGTACGCCTTCTGCATCATCTGCTCGGGGTTCTGCTTGATGGCCGCGAGGTGCAGGTCGGTGAGCAGGTTCATCATCGGGTGGTAGTCGAACACCCCGTAGTGGACCGGCTGGCAGAGCTCCGGCGCCTCGGCGAAGTAGCGGACCAGGCCGTCGAGCGGGCGGAGCGAGTTCACGAACACGCCCGCGATGTCCGCGTGGTTGCGGAAGAGGAGCTCGACCTTCCGGTAGGCGGAGTCGGGATCGAACATCGTCTCGACGAACTGGTCCTCCGCGTACCTGATCCCGCGCTCCTGGAGCGCGGCGCGGAAGCCGGCCAGGCGCTGCCGGGTGACGACGTGGTCGGCCATGCCGCCGACGTAGTAGAGCCGGCCCTTGCGCCCGGCCGCCTCGAGCGACTCGAGGAGGAAGCGGGTGAGCACGAGGCTCGCGTCGTGGTTGTCGGTGGAGACCGTGTGCTTGTCGCTCTCCTGCGCGTCCAGCACGATCTGCCGGATGCCGGCGCGGTCGCACAGCTCCGACACGTCGGCCAGCGCCTGCGGGTTCGCGGTGAAGACGCACTCGACGTTCTGCGAGAGGAAGTAGTCGACCCTGTCGAGCTCCTCGCGCGCGTCGTAGTTCGTCACCGTGATGAGGGCGAGCTTCTGGTCGCGGCGGGCGAGGCTCTCGAACGTCTCGGCCATCTCGCCGAAGAAGAGGTTGTCGAGCGTCGGGAGGACGAGGCCGAGCAGATTCGTCGTCTGGTTGCGCAGGCTCCGCGCGTGCAGGTTGGGCCGGTAGTGGTGCTCCTTCGCGGCCGCGAGGATGAGCGCGCGCGCCTCGCCCGAGATGTTGAACTCCTCGGCGCGCCCGTTGAGGACCATGCTCACCGTGGTGATCGAGTAGCCGGTGAGCGCCGCCAGGTGCTTGAGTGACGTGCGCCGGACCTCGCCGGCTTCGGAGGCGAGCTTGCGGGGGCGCTTCGTGGGTCCCATGGCGCCGATACTAGCGCGGCGCCGCAGCGCCGGGGTTCGATTCAGGCCTGGAGCCTGGTCACGGGGTCCTCCGCAGCTCGAACCAGAGGAAGCTGTACGGGGCGAGCGTCAGGAAGTAGGGCAGCTTCCCGACGCGGGGGAACTCGGTGTACCCGAGCATCTCGACCGGGACGTACCCCTCGAACGCGGTGAGATCCAGCTCCGCCGGCTGCGCGAAGCGCGACACGTTCGCGACGCACAGCAGCACGTCGTCGTCGAGGCGGCGGACGTACGCGAGGACCTTCCGGTTCTTCACCGGCAGGAACTCCATGCTGCCGCGCCCGAACGCGCGGAAGAGCTTCCGCAGGGCGATGGTGTTCCGCATCCAGTGGAGGAGCGACGAGGGATCGCGCTGCTGCGCCTCGACGTTGACCGCCTGGTACCCGTAGACGGGGTCGGAGATCGGGGCGGTGTAGAGCCGCCCCGGATCGGCGCGGGAGAACCCGGCGTTGCGATCCGGGCTCCACTGCATCGGCGTCCGCACGCCGTTGCGGTCGTGCAGGTAGATGTTGTCGCCCATGCCGATCTCGTCGCCGTAGTAGACGATCGGCGTGCCCGGGAACGAGAAGAGGAGCGAGTGCAGCAGCTCGATGCGCCGGCGGCTGTTGTCCACGAGCGGCGCGAGCCGGCGGCGGATGCCGACGTTGAGCTTCATCCGCGGGTCCTGGCTGTACGCGAGGTACATGTAGTCCCGCTCGTCCGCGGTGACCATCTCGAGCGTGAGCTCGTCGTGGTTGCGCAGGAAGAGCGCCCACTGGCAGCTGTCCGGGATGGCCGGCGTGCGGCCCATGATCTCGATGATCGGCTCCACGTCCTCGAGCCGCAGCGCCATGAAGATCCGCGGCATGAGCGGGAAGTGGAACGCCATGTGGCACTCGTCCCCCTCGCCGAAGTAGGGGCGCACGTCGGCGGGCCACTGGTTCGCCTCGGCGAGGAGCATGCGCCCGGGGAAGTGCTCGTCCACGAACGCGCGGATGCGCCGGATGATGGCGTGCGTCTCGGGCAGGTTCTCGCAGTTCGTCCCGTCGCGCTCGACGAGGTACGGCACCGCGTCCAGCCGGAACCCGTCCACGCCGATCTCGCCCCAGAACCGGAGCGCGTCCAGCACCTCGCCCAGCACCGCCGGGTTGTCGAAGTTGAGGTCCGGCTGGTGCGAGAAGAACCGGTGCCAGTAGTACGCCTTCGCCTCCGGGTCCCACGTCCAGTTCGACTTCTCGGTGTCGGTGAAGATGATCCGCGCGTCCTGGTACCTCTGGTCGGTGTCGCTCCAGACGTAGAAGTCGCGGGTCGCGGAGCCCGGCGGCGCGCGGCGCGCGGCCTGGAACCACGGGTGCTGGTCGGAGGTGTGGTTGATGACGAGCTCGATCAGCACCTTGATCCGCCGCGCGTGCGCCGCCGCGACGAGCTGCTTGAAGTCCTCGACCGTGCCGTAGTCGGGGTGGATCGACCGGTAGTCCGAGATGTCGTAGCCGTCGTCCTTGAGCGGCGACGGGAAGAGCGGGAGCAGCCAGAGGCAGGTGATCCCGAGCTCCTGGAGGTAGTCGAGCTTCTCCACGAGCCCCCGGAGATCGCCGATGCCGTCCCCGTTGGCGTCGTGGAACGCCTTCACGTGGGTCTCGTAGATGACCGCGTCCTTGTACCAGAGCGGGTCGATGGAACGCCTGCGCGGAGCCGCCAACGGCACCTCCCTCTGCGATGTGATAGCCCTTCCGCGCGCGGAAGGCAGGTTTGGAGCGGGAGGCAACGCAGATTTGCTCCCCGTCCGGCGAGGTGGCCGGGCGGCTGCCCTCCCGGCCCGGACGGGTGTGCGCCCCGCGCAGGGCTCGCGCCGGTGTCGCACGCCGGGGAGTGAACTACTCTGGAGGTGAACGATGGCGGCGATCCGGAAGCAGGTCACCCGCGACGTGGTGAGCGTCGGCGTCACCGAGCCGCTGCGGGCCGCGGCGCAGCTCATGGAGGAGCGCAGGATCGGCTCCGTGGCCGTGCGCGACGGCGCCCGGATCCTCGGGCTCGTGACCGAGCGGGACCTGATGCGCACGGTGTGCGTCCTCGGCGTGGATCCGGGCCGCCCGGTCCGCGAGGCCATGCGGGCGTCCATCCCGCGCGTGGACGCGTCCTCGAGCGAATCGGAGACCGCCGCGCTCATGCGCGATCACACGACCCGCCACCTCCTCGTCGAGGAGAACGGCGAGGTCGTCGGCGTCATCTCGATGCGCGACATCATCCAGCTCATGATCAGCGAGAAGGAGCACCTGATCGGCCAGCTGGAGACGTACATCGAGGGCTACTGAAGGCGCGAGGCAGGGCACGCGGCGTCGCGCCCGGCGCCAGGGCACCTGCCCGAAGACCACGCAGCCCACCCTCCCGGGATCTTCATTCGGCCCGCTCCGGTCACTACTCGCTTGGGACGCCGGAGGGCGACCAAGCATGCGGATCGGGTTGTTGCGAGAGACTGCGGACGCCGAGCACCGCGTCGCGCTGGTTCCGGAGAACGTGACGCGGCTCGTCAAGGCGGGCCACGAGGTGCGCGTCGAGCGCGGCGCCGGCACGGCGGCGGGCTTCCTGGACGCCGCGTACGAGGCGGCGGGCGCGCGCGTGGTGGACGCGGCGAGCGCCGTGGAGGGCGCGCAGGTCGTGGCGCTCGTCCAGCGGCCGTCGCCGATGCAGGTGGACCTGCTCCCGGCCGGGACGACGCTCGTGGCGCTCCTCGCGCCCCACCAGTCGCGCCCGTTGCTCGACACGCTCGCGCACCACCGGGTGGACGCGCTCGCCATGGAGCGCGTCCCGCGCACGACGCGCGCGCAGTCGATGGACGCGCTCTCGTCGCAGGCGTCGCTCGCGGGCTACAAGGCGGTGCTGCTCGGCGCGTCCGCCCTCCCCCGCATCCTCCCCATGATGACCACCGCCGCGGGCACGCTCGCGCCGGCCAAGGTGTTCGTCATCGGCGCCGGCGTGGCCGGGCTCCAGGCCATCGCCACCGCGCGGCGGCTCGGGGCCGTCGTCTCGGCCTTCGACGTGCGGCCCGTCGTCAAGGAGCAGGTCCAGTCGCTCGGCGCCTCGTTCGTCGAGGTGCCGGCGGTCGCCGCCGAGGGGACCGGCGGCTACGCCAAGGAGCTGGGCCAGGACGAGCAGGCGCGGGTGCTCGCCGCCGTGGGGGCGCACCTCCGCGACATGGATCTCGTCGTCACCACCGCCGCCATCCCCGGCCGGCCCGCGCCGCGGCTCATCACCGCCGAGATGGTCCGGACGATGCGCCCGGGCTCGGTCATCGTGGACCTCGCCGCGGAGACGGGCGGCAACTGCGAGCTCACCCGCGCCGGCGAGACGGTGCACGAGGCGGGCGTCGCGATCCTCGGGGCCGTCAACCTCCCCGCCACCATCCCGTTCCACGCGAGCCAGATGTACGGCCGGAACGTCCTCACGCTCGTCACCACCCTCTGGAAGGACGGCGCGTTCGTCGCCGACGACGACATCGCGAAGGCCATGCTCGTCGTGCACCAGGGAAAGGTCCTGCTCTAGCCATGGTCTCGAGCCTGCTCGAACTCTACGTCTTCATCCTCGCCGGCTTCGTCGGGTTCTTCACCATCACCCGGGTCCCCGCCCTGCTCCACACGCCGCTCATGTCGGCCACGAACGCCATCAGCGCCATCTCGCTCGTGGGCTCGCTCGTGCTGGCCGGCGCCGACCGCGGGACGCTGCCGACCGTCCTCGGCTTCATCGCCGTCACCTCGGCGACGATCAACGTGGTGGGCGGGTTCATCATCACCGACCGCATGCTCAAGATGTTCAAGCGCGCGGACCGCAAGCCCGCGCAGGGCGCGGCGAGCGGAGGCGCGAAGTGACTTCTCGCACGATCTTCATCGAGGCCGCGTACATCCTGGCCTCGGTCCTCTTCATCCTCGGCCTCCGCAGCCTCACCATCCCGGACAAGGCTCGCCGCGGCATGCAGCTCGCCGCGCTCGGCATGCTCGTGGCCATCGTCGGCACGGTGGTGAACCACGAGATCGTCCGCTACGAGTGGATCCTCGCGGGCCTCGCCCTCGGGACCCTCATCGGCTACCCCCTCGGCGTCTACGTGCCGATGACGGCGATGCCCCAGCGGATCGCCATCTCGCACATGTTCGGCGCGGTCGCCGCGACGCTCGTGGGCCTCGCCGAGTTCTACTCGCACCGCCAGGGCGCGGGGGTGGGCCGCGCGCAGATGGCCGCCCTCGGGTTCGAGGTGCTCTTCGGCGCCCTCACGATCACCGGCAGCTTCATGGCCTTCGGGAAGCTGCAGGAGCTCCTCCCCTCGAAGCCCCTGACGTTCCCCGGCCAGAACTACGTCTCCATCGCGATGTTCGCCGCCGCGGTCGGGCTCTTCGCCTGGCTGATCGTCGATCCCGCCAACCCGGTCGCGTTCTACTCCATGGTGGCGCTGGCGCTCCTGTTCGGCGTCTCGCTGGTGCTCCCCATCGGCGGCGCGGACATGCCGGTGGTGATCTCGCTCCTCAACTCGTACGCCGGCCTGGCCTCGTCGGCGACCGGCTTCGCGATCGGCAACAACGTCCTCATCATCGCCGGCGCGCTCGACGGCGCCTCCGGGTTCATCCTCTCCATCATCATGAGCAAGGCGATGAACCGGTCGTTCGCGAACGTGCTCTTCGGCGCGTTCGGCGCCGCGCCCAAGTCCTCGGCCAAGACGTCCGAGGGCCTCACGGTGCGCGCCATCACCCCCGAGGACGCGGCCATCCAGCTCGGGTTCGCGCGGCAGGTCATCGTGGTGCCCGGCTACGGCATGGCCGTCGCCCAGGCGCAGCACCAGGTGCGCGAGCTCGCCGCGCTGATCGAGAAGAACGGCGGGACCGTGCTCTACGCCATCCACCCCGTGGCGGGCCGCATGCCGGGGCACATGAACGTGCTCCTCGCCGAGGCCGACGTCCCGTACGACAAGCTGAAGGAGATGGAGGAGATCAACGACGAGTTCAAGAACGCCGACGTGGCCCTGGTCATCGGCGCGAACGACGTCGTCAACCCCGCCGCCCGCAGCGACAAGGGCTCGCCGATCTACGGGATGCCCATCCTCAACGTGGACCAGGCGAAGCAGGTCATCGTGCTCAAGCGCTCGATGAACCCCGGCTTCGCGGGCATCGAGAACGAGCTCTTCTACGCCCAGAACACCGCGATGCTCTTCGGCGACGCCAAGGCGTCGCTCAGCAAGCTCGTGCACGAGGTCAAGCAGGGCTGAGCCGGCGCAGGGCCGCCCGGCCCCGCCCGCTCACGGCGCCTTCGGCTTCGCGCGGGCGAAGAACTCGGCCGCCTCCTTGGGCGCCGGCGGCGTGGGGTACTGGACGGAGAGCGTGAGCTCCTTCCCGTCGACGTAGTACATCAGGAAGTCGATGGTGTTGAACTGGCGGACCTCGCGCCACTTGAGCGGGAACGCGGCGTCCTCGAACACCTCGCCCTTCGGGATCTCGCGGACGTAGTCCCGCGCCTCGGCGAGCTCCGCCTCCGGCGTGAGCCCCTTGTCCACGGTGCGGAGGGCGTACTCGCTCCCGTCGGTGCGCATGCACTTCATGGCGACGCCGCTCGCCTTCGGCGCGCACGGGAACTCCAGGACGATGGGCCCGGCGTCGTGGGAGACCCAGGTGACGTTCTTGCTCCCGCAGGCGGCGAGGCCGAGGAGGGCGATGGCGGCAATCGAGCGCATGGCGACGTTCTACCACCCCCGGCCCATTTGGTCCATCGCCTTGATTAATCGGGGCCCGGGCCGCTCCCCGGCGAGGGCTCCGCCGTACGCGGCGCGCACGGCCGTCACGCAGGGTGCACCCCGGGGCCGGCCCGGCCTGCTATCTTGCCCGGCGCTTCGCCGGCCGGACCGGCGGGAGGTCGTGGAATGGTCGAGGCGAATGGCCGGGCTCCCTCGCGGCTCCCGACGGGGATCCCGGGGCTCGACGAGGTCCTCCAGGGGGGCCTCCATCCGGGCGGCGTCTACATCGTCATCGGCGCGCCGGGCGCAGGGAAGACGGTCCTCGCCAACCAGCTCGCGTTCGCGCACGCCCGCGCAGGCGGACGCGTGGTCTACGCGACCCTGCTGGCGGAGACGCACGGCCGCCTGCTCTCGTTCCTCGAGACGATGTCGTTCTTCGAGGCGGCGCGGGTCGGCGACCAGCTCTCCTACCTGAACGGCTACACCGCGCTCGAGGCCGGCGGGCTCGCCGGCCTGCTCCAGCTCGTCCGCGACGTGGTCCGAGCGCGCAACGCGTCGCTCCTCGTCCTCGACGGCATGCTGCCCGCGCGCACGCTGGCCGAGAGCGAGGTGGCGTACAAGAAGTTCGTGCAGCAGCTCCAGACCTGGATCGAGGTGGTCGGCTGCACGGTGGTCATCCTGTCGAGCGCCCGCGAGTCGGAGCTGCGGCCGGAGTACACGATGGTGGACGGCATCGTGGAGCTGGAGTACGCGCGCGCCGGCTTCCGCCGCGTGCGCGAGCTCACCGTCCGCAAGCTCCGCGGCAGCGCCTTCCGCGAGGGCGCGCACTCGTACGCGATCACGGGCGACGGCGTGCGCGTCTACCCGCGGATCGAGGGCGTGGCGGGCGACCGCCCGCGCGGCGACGACGCCGCGCGGCTCAGCTTCGGGCGGCCCGCGCTCGATCGGCTGATCGGCGGGGGCCTGGCCCGGTGCTCGTGCACGCTGGTGCTGGGCGCGAACGGCTCCGGCAAGACGACGCTCGGCCTCCACTTCCTCGCCGCCGGCCTCGACGCCGGCGAGCCCGTGCTCCACGTCTCGTTCTACGAGGATCCCCGGGCCGTCCTCGACAACGCCGACCGGCTCGGGCTCCGGTTCGCGGAGCGGCAGGGCCCGGGGAAGCTCGACCTGCGGTGGCTCCCTGCGGCGGAGCTGTCGCTCGATCGGGTCGGGTACGAGATCCTCGACGCGATCCGGCAGACCGGCGCGCGGCGCGTCCTCCTCGACGGCCTGGACGCGTTCCAGCGCTCCACCTACCCCGAGCGGCTGCCGGCGTTCCTCTCCGCCTTCCTCCAGGAGCTCCGCGCCCTGGAGGTCACGACCGTGCTCACGTCCGAGGCGCCCCGCCTCCTCGTGAGCGACTTCCAGACTCCGTTCCCCGGCCTCTCGGCCGTCGTGGACAACCTCTTCCTGCTCCTCCAGGCCGAGCGCGACGGCGCCCTGCGCCGCTCGCTCGTGATCGTGAAGACGCGCGGCCGGGCCCACTTCGACGGCGCGGCGTCGTTCACCATCGGTCCGGACGGGCTCGTGTTCGGCGCAGCGCCTGGCGCGACGCCTTCGCCGCGCCGTCGGCGCGCCGGGCCCCGCGGAGGGCGGCGGCGGTGAACGAGGGGGCAGCGCCATCGGTGTTGCTCGTCGACGACGAGCACGCCATCGTCGAGGCGCTGGGCGAGCTCCTGGCGTGGGACGGCTACGCCGTGCGATCGGCCCCCGACGGGAAGGCCGGCCTCGAGGCGCTCCGCGCGAGCCCGGCGGACGTCGTCATGCTCGATCTCATGATGCCGGGCATGGACGGCCTGCAGGTCGCGGCCGCCCTGCGCGCCGACCCGGCGCTCCGGCACGTCGGGATCGTCCTCATGAGCGCGGCGCCCATCCCGGAGCGGAGCGACCCGGACTGGGACGCGACCCTGCACAAGCCCTTCGGGCTGACGGAGCTCCGCGAGGTCCTCGCGCGCGTCCTCCGCCTCCGTCCGCCGGCTCCGCGGCGGTGCGTCACGCCGTCTTGATCGCCGCCGCCGCCTGCAGGCCGAGCTCCTCGATGGCCTGCTCGCGCATCTTGTACTTCTGGACCTTCCCGCTCACCGTCATCGGGAAGCCGTCCACGAACTTGTAGTAGCGCGGGATCTTGTAGGTCGCGATCTTGCCCTTGCAGAACGCGCGGATCTGGTCCCCGGTGAGCGTCGTGCCCGCGCGCAGCTTCACCCAGGCCATGAGCTCCTCGCCGTACTTCACGTCCGGCACGCCGATCACCTGCACGTCGGCGACGCCCGGGACCGTATAGAGGAACTCCTCCACCTCGCGCGGGAAGATGTTCTCGCCGCCGCGCAGGACCATGTCCTTGATGCGGCCGACGATCTTCACGTAGCCCTCGTCGTCCATGGTGGCGAGGTCGCCGGTGTGCATCCAGCGGCCCTCGTCGATCGCCTCGCGGGTGGCCTTCGGGTCGCCCCAGTACCCGAGCATCACGGAGTAGCCGCGCGTGCACAGCTCGCCCGGCGTGCCCCGCGGGACGATCCGGCCGGTGGTGGCGTCCACGATCTTCACCTCGACGTGCGGGTGCACCTGCCCGACGGTGGAGACCCGCTTCTCGAGCGGGTCGTCGGTCCGCGACTGCGTGGACACCGGCGAGGTCTCGGTCATGCCGTAGCAGATCGTGACCTCGGGCATGTGCATGTCCTTCTGCACCTTCTTCATCACCTCGATCGGGCAGGGCGAGCCGGCCATGATCCCGGTGCGCAGGGAGGAGTAGTCGTACTTCGCGAAGTCGGGGTGCTCGAGCTCGGCGATGAACATCGTCGGCACGCCGTAGAGCGACGTGCACCGCTCCTGCTCGACCGCCTTCATCACCGCGACCGGGTCGAAGCTCTCGCCGGCGATGACGATGGCCGCGCCGTGGCTGGTGATGGCCATGTTCCCGAGGACCATGCCGAAGCAGTGGTAGAACGGGACCGGCAGGCAGACCTTGTCCTGCTCCGTGTAGCGGCAGAACTCCCCGATGAAGAAGCCGTTGTTGAGGATGTTGTGGTGCGAGAGCGTCGCGCCCTTCGGGAAGCCCGTCGTGCCGCTCGTGTACTGGATGTTGATCGCGTCGTCGAACTGGAGCTCGTGCTCGCGCGCCGCCAGCTCGTCGTTCGAGTACCGGAGCGCGTCCTCCTTCAGCGCCTGCCACTCCTCGTCGATGACGATCGTCGCCTCGAGCGCGGGGCAGCGGAGCTGGACCTCGCGCACCATGCCCACGTAGTCGGCCTGCCGGAACTGCTTCGCGAGGAAGAGCGTCGAGACCCCGGACTGCTTGAGCGCGTACTCGAGCTCGTGGACCCGATACGCCGGGTTCACGTTCACGAGGATCGCCCCCATGCGCGCGGTGGCGTACTGGACCACCACCCACTCCCAGCGGTTCGGCGACCAGATCCCGACGCGGTCGCCCTTCTTCACGCCGCGCGCGAGCAGCGCCCGCGCGATGAGCCCCGTCTCCTCCCAGAACTGCCGGTAGGTGGCGCGGTACCCCTGCGGGACGGAGACGAGCACCTCTCGATCCGGAAAGCGCTCCACGGTGCGGCGGAGGTTCTGGCCGATGGTCTCGCCGAGCAGCGGGACCTGGGACGTGCCGCTGACGTAGGAAGGGGCAGGCATGATCGCCTCCGGGCTGGAAGGGCGGCGATCGTAGACCAGCCGCGCACGCCGGCAAAGGCGAGAACCGCCTGCTTTCTCAGGTCGATTGGATCTGGATCAAGAGCGAGCCGGCCGTGCGCCGCTCCGCGAGGGCCTGCTGCGCCTCCCCTGCCCGCTCGAGCGGCCAGCGCCCGCCGACGCGCGCCCGGAGCTGGCCGGCCTCGATCATCCGGAAGAGCTCCGCGGCCGCGGCCTCGAGCTCCGCCCGGGCGGCGACGTAGTGGGCGACCGACGGCCGGGTGAGGAAGAGCGATCCCTTCTGGGAGAGGACCGCCGGCGCGAACGGCGGGACCGCGCCCGACGCATTCCCGAAGGTCACCATGAGCCCGCGCGGCCGGAGGCAGTCGAGCGAACCGTCGAAGGTGGCCTTGCCCACGGAGTCGTAGACCACCGGCACGCCGGCCCCGCCCGTGAGCTCGCGCACACGTTGCGTGAAGTTCTCGCGCGTGTAGACGATCACGTGGTCGCACCCGTGCTGCCGCGCCAGCGCCGCCTTCTCGTCCGATCCCACCGTGCCGATGACCGTCGCGCCGAGCGCCTTCAGCCACTGGACGGCGAGGAGCCCGACCCCGCCGGCGGCGGCGTGCCAGAGGACCGTCTCCCCGGGCTTCACGGCGTAGGTCCGCCGCACGAGCGCGTGCACGGTGAGGCCCTTCAGGAACACCGCCGCGGCCGTCTCGTCGTCCACGCCGTCCGGCAGCTTCACGAGCCGGTCCGCCGCGATCACCCGGGCCTCCGCGTAGGAGCCCGGCGCGCTCAACGCCAGGGAGACCACGCGGTCGCCGGGGACCACGTGCGTCACGCCCGGCCCGATCGCCTCGACGCGCCCCGCGGCCTCGGTGCCGAGCCCGCTCGGCAACGGGAGCGGGTAGAGGCCAGACCGGTGGTAGATGTCGAGGAAGTTCACGCCGCAGAACGTGTGGCGCACGCGCGCCTGTCCCGGCCCCGGATCGCCCACCGGGACGTCCTCGACGCGGAGCACCTCGGGGCCGCCGGTCTCGTGGAAGCGGATCGCCTTCGCCATGGCTCGCGTTGTAGCGCCTCGGCCGGGCGCGCGCACCTTCCCGGTGGCCCTCCGGGCGGGCGAGCAGGCGCGCGAGGTGGAGCGTGAAGATGGTTCGCTCGTGCGCGCCACCTTGCTCGCCGCTCCCCTGCTCCTGGTCGTCGCGTGCGGAGGCGGAGACACCGGTGGGGGTCCCACCGGGGGAACGGGTCCGACCGGCCCGACCGGTCCCACCGGTCCGACCGGCCCGACCGGTCCCACCGGTCCGACGGGTCCGACCGGCCCCACCGGCCCCGGCCCGTCGGGAGGAGCGGGTCCCACGACGAGCGGCAGCGTCCGGATCGAGCGCCTCGATGATCACAGGGAGTGCGATGGGCTCGTGCCCGGCCGCGCGCCGGATCCTGTCGAGGTCCGGTGGCGAGCGCCGGATCCGGCGGTCTGCGGCGGCGGGACCTCCGACGGCTCCGGCATCGTCGCCGTTTCGGGGCGACCGGGGTCCGGCGAGGCGGTGTGGCAGGCGGTCGGCCCCGACGGCAGCCTGCGCTCCCAGTTCGTCGGGTTCCCGCTCGTGCCCGGGCCCTCCGGGTGGCACCGGCTCTCCCTCCAGCCTCGCGAGGACGCGGGGACGCGGGTCCTCCACCAGCGGATCTCGCCCGAGGGGGAGCTGCTCGAGGAGGCGGACGTGAACTCGGATCCCGATCAGCTCCAGTCCCGGGCCTGGTCGCTCGCGCAGGATCCGAAGGGAGGGTGCCTCGCGCTGGTCGGAGAGATGGATCTCTTCCACAACCACTGGACTCGCCTCGAGGCCCAGCGGTTCGACCAGGCCGGCCGGCCGCGCTGGCCCGCGCCGCTCGCGTTCAACGCGAACGACTCGCGCGAGTTCCTCTTCGTGGCGGCCGGGGTCTCCGTGCGCGGCGACGCGCTCGCGCTGCGCCAGAGCTCATCCGCGGTGGACGTCACGTGGATCCGCCCGGACGGCGCCCGCAGCCCCGAGGCGATGGGCGCCGAACCGTACGCGGAGCTCACGGGGTCGTCGGAGGTGCGGGAGTACCGGGTCGAGCTCGCGCCGCTCCTCGACGGCGACCTGGCGGTCCGCGTGGACGGCACCTTCCGGCGTCGGTACCCGCACCTCGGCACCCGGACGGCGGCCCTCCCGGGGTGGCTCGCGGCGCGCGCCGACTGGACGTTCCGGTTCACGCGCGGGAACCGCGGGTACGCCCTCTTCCCGCCCGGGGGCCAGCCGGCGCCGCGGTGCGATCAGGCGATCGAGCTCCTCGCGCCGTCGGGCCGGCGCTGCGGGCGCGTGACGCTGCTCGGCGACGGGAGCGCGTGCGCGACGGGGGTCGTGGACCAGGGCTGGGACGGGACCGTGGTCCAGCAGCAGAAGGAGGGCGCCTGCCAGTGGCGGTTCTGGCCCGGCCTCCTCGCGCGGTGAACACCGTCAGCCGATCTTCTGCGCGAGGTGCCGCGCCAGGAGCTGATCGGTCCCGGCGATGTGGTTCTTCAGCCACTCGGTGAGCCAGCTCCGCGCCTTGATCGCGACCGCGGCGCTCGCGCCGCTCTGCTCGTGCAGCTTCCGCAGCGCCTCGTAGTCGCGGACGAACCGCTCGTGGGCCGCCTTGTGCACGTTGTAGCCCGGGAAGCGCGACTCGGTCATGAGCCGCTCCTCGGCCTCGAAGTGATCGACGACGTACGCGCCCAGGAAGTCGAAGAGCTGCCCGATGACCGCCCGGTCGCCGGCCGCCATGGCGTCCAGCAGCCGCCCGGCGCGCCGGAACAGCTCCTGATGCTGTGCGTCGATCTCCGCGTGGCCGAGCGAGAGCGCCGGCGTCCAGCCGTTGGCCGTCATCCTGCCTCCTCCGGCACCCTCGCGCCTTCCCCCGGGGATGCGCTATCCCACGAGGCCGCGACGTCGGCCGGGCGTGCAGGACGGGCGGGCCCGCGACACAACGGCGCGTCCGCGGGGGGCGGGTCCCCGGCGGTGCTATCGTGGCCGCATGGCGCCGGCGCCGGTCCGCGAGATCCCCTTCAATTACACGTCCGCGGACGATCGCCAGGTGGTCTCGGAGCTGCTCGGCGCTCCGGCCTGGGACGAGCTCGAGGAGCTGCGGACCCGCCGCGTCACCGGCCGGAGCGCGCGCCTCCTCCTCCGCGTCATCGGCGAGCTCCTCATCCACCGCCGGAACGCGTACCTGTTCGAGGAGCTCGTCGGCTCGGCCCGGCGCCGCCGTCGGTTCCTCTCGCACATCGAGGGCGACCTCTCGATCGTCGCGCGCAACGCGCGCGGAGAAGCGCTCGTGGAGTCGATCCTCGAGCGCTGCCGCGCGCGGGTCGCCGACTTCCGGCGGGAGGTGGAGGGGGCGCGCGCGCTCCGCCGCCGGATCGTCCGCGCGCTCGCGCCCATCGTCGGGCCGGACGGCGTCCGGTTCGACCCGTTCACGCTCGTCACCCACGCCACCGACGCCACCGACTGGCGCCTGCACCTCCCGGTCGCGGTCGCCTTCCCCGCCGCCGAGGACCAGGTGGCGCCGCTCCTCGCCGGCCTCGGCCGGCTCGGGCTCGCGGTCATCCCGCGCGGCGGCGGCACGGGCCTCACCGGCGGCGCCGTCCCGCTCCGCCCGGGCTGCGTGGTGGTGAACACCGAGCGGCTCGACCGGATCCGCGGGATGAGCGCGCGCCCGTTCCAGCGCCCGGACGGCGGCGCCACGCTCGCGCCGGTCCTCGAGGTCGAGGCCGGGGTCGTCACCGAACGTGCGATGGAGTGGGCCGCGGCGCGCGGCCTCGTCTTCGCGACCGATCCCACGAGCGCCTGGGCCTCGACCATCGGCGGGAACGTCGCCGAGAACGCGGGCGGGAAGGGCTGCGTCCAGTGGGGCACGTGCATCGACAACCTCGTCTCCTGGCGGATGGCCCTGCCCGGCGGCGCGCGCGTCGTCGTCCGGCGCGTCGCGCACCCGCTGCGGAAGATCCTGCCGGGCGACGTCGTCGCGTTCACGGTCGAGGACGAGGCGGGCACGGTCCTCCGCACCGTCACGCTCGCCGGCGACGAGGTCCGCCGGCCCGGGCTCTGGAAGGACATCACGAACAAGGCGCTCGGCGGGCTCCCCGGCCTGCAGAAGGAGGGGACCGACGGGATCGTCACCTCCGCCGCGTTCCTCCTCCACCGCGCGTTCCCCGCGCGGCGCACGCTGTGCCTCGAGTTCTTCGGCCCGGACTTCGACGAGGCGAGCGAGGTCATCCTCGCGCTCTCCCGCGCGTTCCCGTTCCCGAACGAGGGGCGCGAGGCGCTCACCGCGCTGGAGCACTTCGACGACGCGTACGTCCGGGCCATCGACTACAAGGTGAAGGCGGCGCGCCCCGAGGCGCCGAAGGCGGTCCTGCTGGTCGATCTCTCCGGGCACGACGAGGCGCAGGTGGCCCGCGGGGTGGCGCGGCTCCGCGCGGAGCTCGCGGCCCACCCGAACACGGCCGTGTTCGAGGCGCGCGACGAGGCCGAGGCCAGGCGGTTCTGGGCCGACCGCAAGCGGCTGGGCGCCATCGCGAAGCGGACGAACGCCTTCAAGATGAACGAGGACGTCGTCCTCCCGCTCGAGCGCCTCGCCGCGTTCGCGCGCTGGGTGGACGCCGCCAACGTCGCGGAGGAGCGGCACGCGCAGCTCCGGTTCGTCGCGCGGGCCGAGGACCTCCTGCGGGCGGGGCCGCCGGACGAGGCGGGGTGGCTCGCGAACCGCCTGCCCGCCGCGCTCGAGCGCTGCGCCCGCGCCCGCCACGAGCTGGGCGGGGCGGGCGCCGCGGCGCTGCGCGGGCTCGCCGTGCTCGGCGAGCTCCGCGCCGACCTCGCCGGCCTGCTGCGCGGGGCGCCCGCGCTGGTCGAGGCGCTCGACCGCGCCCACGCCGAGGTGCGGGACCGGCTCGTGGTGCTGGCGACGCACATGCACGCCGGCGACGGCAACGTCCACGTCAACGTCCCCGTGCTCTCGAACGATCTCCCCATGCTCCGCCGGGTCGAGGAGGTGATCGACCGGGTGATGGCGGAGGTGGTCCGGCTCGGCGGCGTGGTCTCCGGCGAGCACGGCATCGGCGTCACCAAGCTCAAGTATCTCCCCGCCGACCGCATCGAGGCGCTCGCCGCGTACCGGCGCGCCGTCGATCCCGACGGCGTCATGAACCCGGGCAAGCTCCAGGACCTCGACGTCCTCGATCGCGTGTTCACCCCGTCCTTCAACCTCCTCGAGCTCGAGGCCCGCATCCTCCAGCATGGGCAGCTCGAGCGGCTCGCGAGGGCCATCGCGCACTGCGTGCGCTGCGGGAAGTGCAAGGGCGACTGCTGCGTGCAGCACCCGGCGCGCGGGCTGTTCTTCCACCCCCGCAACAAGAACCTCGCCATCGGCGCGCTCGTCGAGGCGCTCCTCTACGACGCGCAGCGGGAGCGGACCACCGGGTTCGAGCTCCTCCGCTGGCTCGAGGACGTGGCCGACCATTGCACCATCTGTCACAAGTGCCTCGCGCCCTGCCCGGTGGCGATCGACACCGGCGCGGTGACCGTGCTCGAGCGCGAGCTCCTCGCCGGCTTCGGCTTCCAGCGCACCCCGGCCGCGACGCGGGCCACGCTCCGCTACCTCGACACGCGCTCGCCCGCCGGCAACCGCGTCCTCCGGGCCGGGCTCCGCCTCGGCGGCGCCCTCCAGCGGGCGGCGAGCGCCGCGGCCGCCCCGCTCCAGCCCCGCGATCCGCGGCGGGCGCCCTACCCGCTCCAGCTCCTCCGCGCGCCGCTGCCGCCCGTGCCCGCCGCCACGCTGCGCGACGTCCTCCCGGCGTGCGGCCCCGGCCAGGCGCTGCTCCTCGAGCCGCCCGGCGAGGCGCGGCGCGCGGCGTTCTACTTCCCCGGCTGCGGCTCGGAGCGCCTCCACGGCGCGGTGGGCATGGCCGCGCTGCACCTCCTGCTCCGCACCGGCACCCGCGTGGTGGTCCCGCCCCCGTTCCTCTGCTGCGGCTTCCCCGCCCACGCGAACGCGCGCGCCGACGTGCACGCGCGGACCGTGCTCCGCGACACGATCGTGTTCAGCCAGATCCGCGAGATGTTCTCGTACCTCTCGTTCGACGCCTGCGCCGTCTCCTGCGGCACGTGCCGCGAGGCGCTCCTCGCGATGGGCGCCGGCGACCTGTTCGGCGGCCGCGTCGTGGACGCCGTCCGCCTGGCCGCGGAGGGCGGCCTCCGCGTGGACGGCGACGAGGCGGCCCTCTACCACGCCCCCTGCCACGACTCGCTCGAGGGGCAGGCCTTCGACGTCCTCGCCCGCACCGGCGGCGTCGGCTGGATCGAGCGGGTCGAGCACTGCTGCTCGGAGGCCGGCACGCTCGCGCTCTCGCACCCGGAGATCGCCGACGCCCTCCTCGACCGCAAGCGCACGGCGCTCGCGGCGGCGATGCACGCCCGGAGGTCGGCCACCGTGCTCACCAACTGCCCCTCCTGCCTCCAGGGCCTGGGCCGCTGCGCGAAGCAGGGCGCCCGCCCGCGGCACCTCGCCGTGCACCTGGCCGAGCGGCTCGACGGGGTTCACTGGCAGGAGCGGTTCCGGGAGCTCGTCGCGAGCGGGCAGGTGATCCAGTTCTAGGGCTGACCGAGCCCCTCACCTCTGCGGGGACGGCAGGTTCTGAAGCCTCCAGCGCGGCGATCGCGGCTCGTTCCGGGAGTACCTGCGTCGCACGCTTCACTCCACCCCTCCCCTGAACACCTCCCGTCCCCGCATCCACACGAGCCCGTCCGGAGCTCCCCCGTACACGCGCAGGGATCCGGGGTGGATGCACCGGTGGTGATGGAACTCGCACACCGAGGTCTGGTTCGCGGGATCGATGAGGTCGCCGCCGCGGGACCGGTAGACGACGTGGTGCGAGTCCGTCGCGGCGTGGCTGCATCCCGGCACGGTGCACATGCCGAGGTCCCGCTCGCGGATGCGCTGGGACACCGTCTTCGGTCCCGCCGGCATGCCCCAGACCGCCAGGAAGTGCGCCGCGATGATCGCAAGGCACGTCCCGGCGGGGATCGGTCGGCCTACGCGGCTCCGGACGACCCGGATCGCGAAACCCGCCCCTCCCCTCCCGCAGCGCCGCCCGCAGGAGCGGCCGCGCCCGCAGCTCCCGCGCCAGCCGGATCAGCTTCAGCGCGGTCCGCTCCTCGATGCCCAGCACCTCGCGCGCGTAGTCCTCGAGGTGGGAACCGAGTTCCGCCAGTCGATCCCCCGCGCGCAGCGCCGCGAGGCCCTCGGCGATGGCGAGGTCGAGCGCAGCGCGGGCGCGGGAGGAGGTCGCGAGCCACCGCTCGCAATCGTCGGCCTCGTGAACGGGACGCCTCGAGCCCTGTCCATCGGCACCGCCACGAGGGCGGGGCCGGCCCTGCGCCGGGCGACCGAGCGCAGCGCGCCCGAGACCACGTCGCCAGTACTCCGGCCGCTGCAGCGGGCGTGACGACGCAGCGCGGTCCTCCCTCCAGCAGCACGGAACCGATCATCGCGCGCGTCGGCGCGCACGGCGTTGCGGCCGCCTGCCGTGCAAGCGGCACCGTCTCCAGTACGAGTCCGCTCCAGGCGACGCGTGGCGAGGGAGACCGCCGCAGGGCGGGACCCGTCCCACGCGGGCCCTCCGCCATCCCAGCCCTGGCTCGAGGCGTCTCGTGGGCGCAACGAGCGGAGCGCGCGGGTCGGCTGAGCACTCGCCCCGTCGACAGGCGCAGGGCGAGCGGGTTCACCTTTCGAACTGCGGCGCCCCAAGCGCGAGCACCGCCAGCTCGCGCACGTTCTGGACGAGCGAGAGCCCCGCGAGCTCCTCCCGCGTCACCCACCGCGCCGCGTCCCACTCGGAGCACGTCGACAGGTCCCGCCCATCCACGTCGGCCACGAACGAGAAGTTCATGTGCAGGCCCTTCGATCCGGCCGGGTGCTCCTCGTACCCCAGGAACCCCGGCGGCGTCCCCGCCACGCCCATCCCGCCCGGGAACGCACCGTGGAGCCCCGTCTCCTCACGCAGCTCGCGGATGGCCGCCTCGAGCGGTGTCTCGCCCGGCTCGATCTCGCCGCCGACCGGCAACCAGGTGTCCAGCCGGCGGTGATGGATGAGCAGCACGGCTCCCGCGTTACGCGCGAAGACGGCCACGGAGAAGGCTCTGCGGTCGGTCATGGGGTTGGAGCCTAGCACGGGCTCCCGCGTCACTCCCCGCACTCGATCCGCTCGCCGCCCTCGTGCTTCGCCCGCACCTCGACCTTGCCGTCCTTGGCCGTGATCCGCCAGGTGGAGCTGCTCGGCGCGAAGTTGCACATCTCGCGGAAATACCCGGCGCACTCCTGGCGCAGGACGAAGCCGGAGCCCCTGGGCTCGACGCTCGCGGCGGAGCACTCCTCGCCGGCGGTCACGTCGAGCGTCTCGGCGTCAAGCACGGTGCCGTCCTTCTGGACGAGCGCCGCGCGCACCAGCGAGACCCCCTCTCCCCCGAGGAAGGTGAGGACCAGCCGGAGCCCCTTGCCCGCGGGCGCCGACTCCTCCGACTCCTTCCGGGCGAGGAGCGCCGGGCAGGCCGGCGCGTCGAGCGTGACCCCCTTCACCGTGCGCGCATACGTGCCGGGGTAGAAGGGCCGGAGCACGTCCAGCAGGTCCGAAACCTCGCTCTGGGGACAGAACCCGACGGTCACGATCTGGAACCCGGGCTTGAGCCCCTCCAGCTCGTCGCTCGTGCGGATCGCCGGGAACCCCTCGGCGAGCGTGGCGACGCTCGCGACGTCCTTGACCTCCGCCTTGAAGCGCGCGAGCGCGGCGGCGGCGTCCTCGGGCGTCGGCCCGCCGCCCATGATGATCACCTGCAGCGGCTCGGCGCCGGCCTTGGTGGCCGGCGCGGCGCGGGAGCCCGACGGAACGGCGAGGAGCAGCCCGAGGGCTGCGAGGACGAGCGCGGCGTGGGACATCGGAGCCTCCTCGATGGCGACCCCGAGTGTACCGCGCCGCTGCTCCCGCCCGAGACGAAACCGCGCGAGCGGCGGGCGCGCTACGGCGCCAACCCCACCTCGCGCACCATGATCCCCGCCCCCACCACCTCGCCCGCGACGCGGACGGGGAACCAGGTGAGTGCGAACCGGCGGCTCGTCCCCGCCGCTGCGGCCGTCTCTCCGGACACCTCCACGTCCACCCGCTCGCCGCTCGCGCGCATGCGCCGGAAGCCGTCCTCGAGCGCGGCCCCCGGGAAGCCAGGGAACAGCTCGGCGGGCGTGCGGTTCCGGTGCAGCTCGCCCGCGCCGCCCGCGAGGCGCGCGAACCGCTCGCTGGTGCGGATGACCCGCCCCTCGCCGTCGAGGAGCGCGAACCCCACCGGCACCGCCGCCAGCGCGCCCTCGAGGAGCGACGCGAACCACTCTGCCGCCCGGTGCTCCTGGGCAGCCGCGTCGGTGAGCCGGGTCCGCTCCAGCGCCTGGGCGCACGGCATCGCCAGCATGCGGAGGTAGAGCCGCTCGTCCGCGTCGAGGTGGCGCGGTCCCGCGAAGGCGACGACCAGCACGCCGCCCGGGCGGCCTCCCGAGAGCAGCGGCACCGCCGCGAACGCCGCCTCCGGGCGCGCCGCCGCCAGCTCCGGGTACCGGCTCGTCAGCTCCTCGCGCGACTCGATCCAGAGCGCCCGGCCCGACTGGACCACCTCCGCCGCCGGCTCCGCCGCCGCGACCACGTCGGCCGGCGCGCCCTGCCGGGCGACGACCCCGAGCCGATCGGGCGCGACGAACGCGTGGATCTCCACCGCGCGCGCGGCGAGCACCCCCACCGCGCCCAGCGCCGCCGTCGCGACCTCGGCCGGCGTCACCGCCCCGGAGAGCGCCGCGGTCGCGGCGTGCAGGTCTCCGAGCCGCTTCGCCTGGAGCCGCTGCGCGTCGTAGAGGCGCGCCCGCTCGAGCGCCTGCGCACCTTGCTGCGCGAGCGCCGCCACGAAGGTCCGATCGTCCGCGCCCGGGACGCGGTCCGGGGGGAACGCCACCGCCAGCCCGCCGACGTCGCGCCCCTCCATCCGCAGCGGCACGATCCCCCAGGCGCCGTCTCCGCGGCGCGTCCAGAGCGGCGCGAGCCCCGGGAGCGCGGCCGCGACCGCCGCGTCGTCCTCGAGCCACCGCGGCGCCGTGGCGTCCGGGGTCGGCGGCGCCGCGAACGCGTCCTGGAGCTCCTCGGCCTCGAGCGCCGAGAGCGGCGCGAGCCGGCCGTCCGGCCCCGGCGCGAGCACGACCCCGCCGCGCGCGCCCAGCCCGAGCAGGTGCCGGAGGAGGACCGCGGCGACCTCCCGCGGCGTGAGCGCCGCGGAGAGCTCCGAGGTGATCGCCTGGAGGCTCGCGAGCCGGTCGGCGAGCCGGCGCTGCGCCTCGAAGAGCTGGGCGCGCTCCAGCGCCTGCGCGCACTGCCGCGCCACCGCCTGGAGGAAGTCGCGCTCCTCGGCGCCGAACTCGCGCGGCGCCTCGAAGCGCAGGCCCAGCGAGCCGCGCGAGCGCTCGAGGACGAGGGGGATGGCCGCCCACGCCGCGATCCCCTCCTGCGCCGCGAGCTCCGCCGCGAGCGGGAAGTGGCGGGCCAGATCGTCTGGGTTCCCGAGCCACACCGCCTGGCCCGTGCGGTACACCTCGCCGCTCGGGATGGGCGTGCCGGCGTCGATCCGCCGGTACCGCTGCACGTACTCCTCGGAGACGCCCAGCCCGTGCACGAGCTCCATCTGCCCCGGCGTCCGTTCCCAGTAGAGCGTCACGACGCGCGCCCCGACGAGCGAGAGCCCGCGTTCGAAGATGATCCGCGCGACCTCCTGGGGCGTCGCCGCGGCGGAGAGCTCGGCCGTGAGCTCCTGGAGGCGCGCGAGCCGGGCCAGGCGGACGTCCGCCGACGCGGGGACGGGAGCTTCACCCATGCCCAGGAGGTTTACCAGCTTCGGGGCGTGCGCGGGCGCCCGTCCGGGCGAGAGGCCCCCACTGACCCGCGCCCGACCCCGCGCGTCGAGTATGAGCCGCAGCATGTTCGAGCTCGAAGCGCCCCGCCCCGCCAACGCGTACCTCGACGACGCCCTCCTGCGCGAGTACCTCGTCCGCACGCTGCCCCGGCCCGTGCTCGCGGCCCTGCAGGAGGACCTCGCCTCCCTCGGCGCGCTCTCGGCCGGCGCGCTGTACGACCGCCAGCTCGCCACGCTGGGCGACGCGCCGGTCCTCCTGCAGTGGGATCCGTGGGGACGCCGCGTCGACGAGATCACCCTCGCACCCTCCTGGCGCGAAGCGGCGGACCTCGCCGCCCGCGAGGGCCTGGTCGCGACCGCGTACGAGCGCCGCCTGGGCGCGCTCTCGCGGGTCCACCAGATGGCGAAGGTGCACGTGCTGGAGCCCTCGCTCGACGTGTACTCCTGCCCGCTCGCCATGAGCGACGGCGCCGCCCGCACGCTCCTCGACGCCGGCGACGCCGCCCTCGTCGCGCGCGCGGTCCCGCGCCTGACCACGCGCGATCCGGCGCGCGCCTGGACCAGCGGGCAGTGGATGACCGAGCGCGCCGGCGGCTCGGACGTGGCGGGCACCGAGACGGTCGCGCGGCGCGAGGAGGAGGGCTGGGCGCTGTACGGGCGGAAGTGGTTCTCCTCCGCCACCACGGCGCAGATGGCGCTCGCGCTCGCGCGCCCCGAGGGGAACCCGCCCGGCTCGCGCGGCCTCGCGCTCTTCTACCTCGAGACGCGGACCCCGGACGGCGCGCACAACGGCGTCCGGGTGGACCGGCTCAAGGACAAGCTCGGGACGCGGAAGCTGCCCACCGCCGAGCTGACGCTCGAGGGCGCCCGGGCGGTGCCGGTGCGCGGGCTCGCCGACGGGGTCCGGACCGTCGCCCCGATGCTCACCGTCACCCGCACCTGGAACGCGGTCGTCGCGGCGGCCGGCATGGCGCGCGCCCTCGCGCTCGTGCGCGCGCACGCCCGCCAGCGGATCGCGTTCGGCGGGCCGCTGCGCGAGAAGCCGCTGCACCGGGACACGCTGGCGGGGCTCGAGGCGGAGCGCGAGGCCGCGTTCCTGCTCGCCTTCCGCGCGGTGGAGCTCCTCGGCGAGGCGGAGGGTCGCCCCGGCGCCGACCGCGGGCTGCTCCGCACGGTGAGCGCGCTCGCGAAGCTCACCACCGGGAAGCAGGCCGTGGCCGTCGCGTCGGAGGCGCTCGAGTGCTTCGGCGGCGCCGGGTACGTCGAGGACACCGGGTTCCCGCGGCTGCTGCGCGACGCGCAGGTCCTGCCGATCTGGGAGGGCACGACCAACGTGCTCTCGCTCGAGGTCCTGCGGGCGCTCGCCGCCGGCGGCGGCGCCGGCGCGCGGGAGCTGCAGGAGGAGGTCGCGGCGCGGCTCGCCCGGGCGCGGCGCTTCGCGCTGACGCTCGGTCGCTCGCTCGAGCTCGCGCTCCTCGTCCGGCAGGCCCAGCACGCCCTCGACACGGCCGGCGATCCCCGCACGCGGGCGGCCGCGGCGTGCTTCGCGCGGGCCCCCTTCGACCTCGTGGGCGACTCGTCACGGGACGAGGCGCGAGCGCTCGCCATGGACTCGGCGGTGAGCTAGAGAGCGGGGTCTTTCGGG
>JAEYZK010000214.1 GCA_023428085.1 Pseudomonadota bacterium | reverse complement strand
GCGCCGAGGGCCGGGGCACCTACGCGCTCGTCCTCCTCGGCGCCGGCGAGGGCTCCGCGGCGCTCGCGCTGGAGCAGGTCCGGAGCCTCGCGGCGCTCGGCCACCTCCCCGCCGCCCTCGAGCTGGCGGCGCACGCCGCCCGGCACCTGCCCCGCTCGGACGCCCGCACCGCGCTGCTCGGCGTGGCGGGTGCGCTGGCCGGCGAGGCGGCCGCGCGCCTCGGGCCCGCCGACCTCGCGCCGTTCGAGCGGGCAGGCCGCGTGCTCGGGGTCCCCGTCTTCGTGCAGGAGGGTGGGGCCGTGGCCTACCGCGGCGCCTTCGAGGCGAAGGGCGACGAGGCGAAGTGAGCCGGGAAGTGGTATCGATCCCGGCATGACCCGGCCGACCCGCCTCGCCCTCCTTTCCCTGATCTTGATCGGTTCAGCCTGCGCGCACCCGCCGGCCCAGCCCGCCGCCGCGTCGGCGGGGCCGGCGCCGGCGCCCGCCCCCGCGGAGCCGCCGCGCCCCGACCGCTCCGTCGCGCGCGAAGGCCCGGTCCCCTCGCTCGCGCAGACCTACGACGGCGTCTTCCTCGTCGGCGCGGCCGTGACGCCGGGCCAGGTGCTGATGGGCTCGACCCACGAGTTCATCGCCCGGCAGTTCAACGTCGTCGTCGCCGAGAACGAGATGAAGCCGGTCATGCTCTCGCGGCGCGAGGGACAGTACGACTTCAACATGGCCGACCAGCTCGTGGACTGGGCGGTGAAGAACAAGCTGAAGGTCCGCGGGCACACGCTCGTCTGGCACCAGCAGGCCGCCCCCTGGATGTTCACGAAGGACGGCAAGGACGTCTCGCGCGACGTCCTCATCGCCCGGATGCGCGCGTACATCCACACGGTGGTCGGCCACTTCAAGGGGCGCGTCTGGGCCTGGGACGTCGTGAACGAGGCCTTCGCGCCCGGCGAGCCGAACGTCGAGACCGTGGGCGGCTGGCGGAAGAGCGACTACTACCGGATCATCGGCCCGGAGTTCATCGAGCTCGCGTTCCGGTTCGCGCACGAGGCCGATCCGGACGCGCTCCTCTTCTACAACGACTACTCCACCGAGCAGCCCGCGAAGCGCGCGCTCATCCTGGAGCTCGTCCGCGACCTGCAGAAGAAGGGCGTGCCGATCCACGGGGTCGGCCACCAGACGCACGTCTACCTCTCGAGCCCGGCGGTCGAGTCGCTCGAGGAGACGATCGCGGAGGTGGCGAAGCTCGGCGTGCGCAACCACGTCACCGAGATGGACGTGAGCCTCCGCACCGGCTGGGGGCGGCCGGTCGAGGACGCCGAGGAGGACGTCCTCTTCCAGCTGCAGGCGGAGCGCTACGCGAAGTTCTTCCAGATGTTCGTCCGCAACCGGGACAAGATCGACGCCGTCCTGGTGTGGGGCCTCAGCGACGAGCACTCCTGGCTCCGGCCTCCGGACGCGCCGCTCCTGTTCTCGGAGATGCAGCCGAAGCCCGCGTTCTGGGCGGTCATCGACGAGGGGCTGCGGGCGAAGAGGAAGTGAGCGATCGCCGCTCAGGCCGAGCGGGATGCCGCGATCACGCCGCCTTCGGCGTCTCGCGTCCGGACCCGCGCCGCGCCCGCCACGCCCGGCACGCGGCGCAGTCCACCTGCTCGCGCGCGCCCGCGGCGGCGTCGGCCTTGAGGCGCGCGACGCCGGGCGCGGTGAGGAGGCAGCGCGCCGGCGCGCCCGTCGGCGAGAAGCCGTGCCGGAGCGGCAGCACGCCGTTCGAGCGCCACGGGATCACGCCGTCGCGCGTGATCTCGAGCGGCTTCGCGCCCAGCACCTTCTGGACGAGCCAGGGGCTCCCGTCGAGCGGCTCGGCCGAGAGCTCCTGGCCGAGGAACCGGCGCCGCTCGACGCGGTACGCGGCTGCCGCATCCGGTTCGGGGTGGGTCGGGACGGAGCGAAGCTTCCTCACGGGTAGGTCCTCCTGGCGCCAGCGGCATGCGGGCGATCCGAGCCGGCTCGGATGTGGGGAAGGAGAGCACGCTGCGTGCCACGCGGCCCACGCGAGGCCGGCCGGCCGGAGTCCGGGCCGTTGGCCGCCTGTCGCGCGGTACGGCGCCGCGCGCGGGTGCTTCGCTGCGAAGCCGCGGTGGCGCCTCACGTGCACAGCGCGCGACATCGCGTGAACTGGGGACCCCGCCCGGCCGCGCCCCGGGCGGGCCTGCGGGGGAGCGCGCGCCCGGGGGCCGTGCACGTTCACGACCCGTCAATACGAAGAGGCCGGCGCCTGGCGGCACCGGCCTCTCCCGACCACGATCGCCCGCCCTCGGCCATCCGCCGGCGCGGGCGCGCGGAGCTCAGGCCGTCTCGGCCTCGGGCTCCACGGTCACCTTCACCTTGCCGACGACCTCGGAGTGCAGCTTCACCGGGACCTCGAAGGTGCCGATGGTCTTGATCGGCTCTGCGAGGTCGATGGTGCGCCGGTCGAGCTCCAGGCCGCGGGCGGCCAGGGCCTCGGCGACGTCGAGCGCGGTCACCGAGCCGTAGAGCTTGTCCTGCTCGCCCACCTTGCGCTTCAGGGTGACGGGCGTGTCGGAGATCCGCTTCGCGACGGCCTGCGCGTTCGCCTTGAGCTTGGCGGCCTTGGCGGCGGCCACCGACTTCTGGTGCTCGAGCTCGCGGACGTTCCTGGGGTTCGCCACCACGGCGAGGCCGCGCGGCAGGAGGAAGTTCCGCCCGTAGCCGGGCTTCACCTCCACCAGCTCGCCGCCCTTGCCGAGGTTCTCCACGTCTTCACGGAGGATGAGCTTCATGGCGGTCCTCACATCTGCCCGACGGTGTAGGGCAGGATGGCGAGCATCCGGCCGCGCTTCACCGCCGTGGCGACCTCGCGCTGGTGCTTCGCGCAGTTCCCGCTGATCCGGCGCGGGATGATCTTGCCGCGCTCGGTCAGGAAGTACTTCATCTGCCCCTGGTCCTTGTAGTCGACCTTCAGCGCCTTGTCGGCGCAGAAGCGGCACACCTTCCGCCGGCCGAAGCCGCGCCGGCCGCCCTCCTCGCCGCCCTCGCGGTCGCCGCGGTCGCGATCGCGGTCGCGATCACCGCCGCGCCCGCCGCCGTAGCCGCCGCCACCACCACCGCCGCCACCGCCGAAGCGGGAGCCGAAGCCACCACCCGTCTTGGGACCACCCATGTCCGGTCGCGCCATGGCTTACTCCATCCCTTCCGCCGGCTCGCCCTCGAAGGCTTCCTCGCCGGGAACGAACTCGCCCCGCTCCTCGCGCGGCTTGGCCTCTTCCTCGACGGGCTGGAGCTTCACGTCCTGCTCGACCTGCCGGGAGTCGAAGTCCACCTCGTCGGCGATCTTCACCGACTGGAACTTCGTCACGACGTCCAGCATCTTGAGGTTGCGCTCGAGCTCGTGCACCAGCCCCGGCCTGCCCACGTAGAGGCAGTGCATGTAGAGCGCCTTGTTGTTCTTGGCGACGGGGAAGGCGGTCTTCCGCTTCCCCTGGTTGGTGAAGCGGATCACCTTCCCGCCCTCGCGGCTGACCACGCCGCGGAGCCGCTCCTTGATCTCGTCCACCTGCTCGTCGGGCGTCTCCGCCTTGAGCAGGTAGATGGTCTCGTACTCGCGTACGAGGTTCTTCGTCTCGGCCATGTCGCTCCCCTCGGGTTCGTAGCGGCGGTTCGCCCGCCGCGAGGAGTGGTGTCGTCCGCCGCCGGCCCCATGCCGGTCGCGGGGTGTCGCTACTGCTTCTCGTTCGGAGTGGCGGCGGCCTTCGGTGCCCGCCGGTTCACCCGGTTCAGCTCTCGTGCTGGGGGGCCGGGTGAGGCTTCGGCCCCCCAGTCCCCCGGCGACTCAACTCGCCTCCGACCGGGTCCTTCGATTCACCCGGTTCATCGCCTTGTCCGCGCCCAGCTCGACCGCGAGCCGGGTCGCCTCGGTGGCCCGCTCGACGGACGCGTCGAGCTCCGCCTCGTCCGCCTTCGCGAACTTGCCCAGCACGTAGTCCGCCGGGTCCATGAACTGCGGCGGCCGGCCCACGCCGAACCGCACGCGCGCGTAGTCGGGGCCGCCGACGTGGGCGTTCACGCTCTTCAGGCCGTTGTGTCCGCCGTGCCCGCCGCCGACCTTGAGCTGCACCCGGAACGAGTCGAGCTCGAGGTCGTCGTGGACGACGACCAGGTCCTCGAGGCCGAGCTTCCAGAAGCGGAGCGCGGCACCGACCGCCTCGCCGGACGCGTTCATGTACGTCTGCGGCTTCATGATCCAGACCCGCTCCGGCCCGAGGCGGGCCTCGGCCAGCTCCGCCGCGAACTTCTGCGCGGTGAAGCGTGCCCGGGCGAGCGCGGCGAGGCGGTCGGCGACCAGAAAGCCGACGTTGTGCCGCGTCCGCGCGTACTCCTCGCCCGGGTTGCCGAGGCCGACCACGAGCTTCATCCAGGGCCGCCCTACTTCTTGCCGCCCTTGGCGTCGCCCTTGCCAGGAGCGCCCGCCGCAGCCGGAGCCGCAGCGCCCGCCGCCGGAGCGGCGCCCGCCGCGGGCGCGCCCGCGGCAGGAGCGGCGCCAGGAGCCGCGGCAGCAGCCGCGCCCTCCGCGCCCGGAACGGCTGCCGTCGGGGCGACGACCTCCTCCTTCTCGGGCACGGCGACGAAGGCCACCACGTAGTCGGCGCCGTAGCGGAACTTGCAGCCCTCGGGCGCCTTGATCTCCGAGATGTGGAGCGAGTGGCCGATCTTGATGCCCGTGACGTCCACCTCGATCTTCACGGGGATCTTGCCCGGCAGCGCCTCGACGACGATGTCGTGGGCCGCGAGCGAGAGGATGCCGCCCTCCGCCTGACCCGCGGCGCGGCCGACGGTCTCGACGGGCACGCGCACCTTCACCGGCCGGTCCATCCGGACCTCGAAGAAGTCCGCGTGGAGCAGCTCGCGGCTCACCGGATCGACCTCGTACTCCTTGAAGAGGACGTGCTTCTGGGGCGCACCCTCCAGCTGGAGGGTGAGGATGGTGTTGAAGCGGTGCGGGGTCTCGATCGCCTTCATGAGGAAGGACGGATCGACCGCCACGTGGGCGGGACCGGACTCGCCGCCGTACACGACGGCAGGGATGAGACCCTTCGCGCGGAGCCGCCGCGCAGGGCCCTTGCCCCGCTCGTCGCGCTTCGTCGCACTGAGGACGTTTTCGGACATCTGCTTCTCCCAATGGACTCGCCGTCCCTGTGGACGGGGAGGGGCCGTTCGCGTCGGCTCTGGCCCTGGGTGGTCGGGCCCGGCGACCTGCCGGGCCGTGCTCGCCCGGCGAACCCTCGCCGAGCGTTGGAAAACCGCGAGTTCCTAGCTGAATCCCGCCGCGGGGTCAAGGGCGAAGGTCCGACACCGTGCCCAGGTTCCGATCATGCCCAACCCGATCCGACGCTCCGGAACGCCGTTCGACGAGGAGATCGCCGATCAGACCGCCGTCACCGAGGACGAGGAGGACCTGCCCGGTCGCCCGCCTCGACAGGAGGGGTCGCCGCTCGTGGACCCCGATCGAGCCCCCGGCAGCCCGCCCGACGCGATCCCGCCGGGCCCGGGGTCGCCTTCCTGACCCGTGAACGAGCCCGCGCCCGGGCTCTCCCGTGGAGCGCCGCTCCCGCCGCCGCGGGAGCTACACGAACAGCGACGAGAGCGAGTCCGCGGAGTGGATCCGGCGGACCGCCTCGGCGAGGAGCCCGGCGACCGAGAGCACGCGGATCTTCTTGCACTCCGACGCGGCGGGCGAGAGCTGGATCGAGTCGGTGATCACCACCTCCTCGATCGGGCTCTTCGAGATCCGCTCCACCGCGGGCCCGGAGAGGACGCCGTGCGTCGCGTAGGCGAAGACGCGGACGGCGCCCTTGTCCATGAGCGCGGTGGCCGCCTGCGAGAGCGTGCCCGCGGTGTCGATCATGTCGTCGAGGAGGACCACGGTCTTCCCGTGGACGTCGCCGATGACGTTCATGATCTCGGCGACGTTCGGCTTGAGGCGCCGCTTGTCCACGATGCCGAGCCCTGCGCCGAGCCGCTTCGAGTAGGCGCGGGCGCGCTCGACGCCGCCGGCGTCCGGCGAGACGATCACGACCTCCTCGACGTCCCCGTCGAAGCGGCGCCGCATGTGCTCGAGCAGCACCGGCGTCGCGTAGAGGTGGTCGAAGGGGATGTTGAAGAAGCCCTGGATCTGCCCGGCGTGCATCTCCATCGAGATGACGCGCGTGGCGCCGGCGCTCTCGATGAGGTCGGCGACGAGCTTCGCGGTGATCGGGACGCGCGAGGCGCTCTTCCGGTCCTGCCGCGCGTAGCCGTAGTAGGGGATGACCGCGTTGATGGAGCCCGCCGACGCGCGCTTCAGCGCGTCGCACATGATGAGGAGCTCCATGATGTTGGTGTTGGCGTCGGGCGAGGTGGGCTGGACGACGTACGTGTCCATCCCGCGCACGTTCTCGCCGATCTCGACCTGGATCTCGCCGTCCGAGAAGCGGCCCACCATCGCGCGGGAGAGCGGGATGCCGAGCTCCTTGCAGATGGACTCGGCGAGCTTCCGGTTGGCGTTCCCCGAGAAGATCTTGTAGTCCGGCCGGCCGCCGTTCGTGGGCAAGGGCATCTCCGCGCTCCCGAACCTGCGAAGGAAAGCGGCGCCGGGGCGGCGCCGGGGCGGTCCTTATACCGGAACGGTCCGACTTCCGCGACGATGCAGCGAGCGGCAGTCCGGCGCGGCGCACGGCCGGGACGCCGCGCGGCGGATCGCGCAGCGGCTCGGCGCGCCGCACGCCGATCAGGCCTCGATGTCGGTGCCCGTGGGGCGGGGCGCCGAGCCCTTGCGGACCTCGCGCTCGTACTCGGCGAGGATCGCCCGCTCCATCCGATCGCGCGTCTCGGAGTTGAGCGGGTGGGCGATGTCCTTGAAGGTCCCGTCCTTGCGCCGCTTGGCGGGCATCGCGATGAAGAGGCCCGTGTTGCCGTGGATGACCTTGAGGTCGCGGATGACGAAGCAGTCGTCGAGCGTGATGGTCACGTACGCCTTGAGCTTCTCTTCGTTGACCGGGAAGACGCGGACCTCGGTGATCTCCATGCGGTAACCCTCGGCTGGCCTCGCACCGTCCGGACGGCGAATACGCGGATCTCGAACCGGCGTCCCTCCTCCTCCATCGTTAACGCCGCCGCGCGCGCCGCGCCCCTGCCCGAAAAGACCCCGAAGCACGTCGGACCGCTCCCGGACATCATAACGACCCGCGCCCGCGCCCCCCGGAGGAGCCCCAAGAGCGGCGCGATCGCCGGGCGCCGGGCGAGGCAGGCCGGCTCGAGGTCGTTCCCCGCGCGGGACAGCGTGAACCGTCCAGGTCTCCCGAGCGAGGCGGCGGGCCGGTCCTGACGCAGCTCGTCGAGCCACCGGTACGCCTCGCCTGCCCGGATCGCGAGCGCCGGGTCGGTCGGGTACACGAGCACCAGATCGAGCCGCGGCACGTCCGCCGGGACGAGCCGCTCGCCGCGGCCGGCCGCCCACGCGGGGCCGCGGCCCAGGAAGAAGGGCACGTCCGAGCCGATCGAGAGCGCGAGCTCCTGGAGCGCGCCGCGGTCGCGCACGCGGAACGCCTTCGCGAGGCAGCGGAGCACCGCGGCCGCGTCGGAGGAGCCCCCGCCGAGCCCCGCCGTCACCGGCGTCCGCTTGTCGATGCGGACGTGGACCGCGTTCGCGACGCCGAACCGCTCGCGGAAGGCGCGGGCCGCGCGGGCGGCGAGGTTGTCCGGCCCCGAGAGCGCGGGCAGCGCCGGGACCTCGCAGGTGACGGGCCCGGCGCCGCGCGCGACGTGGACCTCGATCCCGTCGCCGAGGTCGAGGGGCACCAGGAGCGTCATGAGCTCGTGGTAGCCGTCGGGGCGCAGCGGCCCGACGCGGAGGACGAGGTTCACCTTGGCCGGGGCGAGCGTTCGGAGGCGCACGCCGACCTCCTATCACGCCCGCCCGGCCCGGGCGGACCCCGGGCGCGCCGCACGCGGGCGCCGCGTCGGCGCTCGTTGCCCGGCGCCGGGCGTTCGTGCCAGGCTCCCGGAACACCCTGGATCGGAGCGCACCCCCCGGGCCGGCCGGGGGGCGTCCCTGGAGGTCACGCATGCTCGACGGCAATCGCGTGTGTGTCGTGATGCCCGCCTACAACGCGGAGCTCACGCTCCGCCGGACCGTCGCCGAGATCGATCGCTCGATCGTGGACGACGTCCTGCTGGTGGACGACGCGAGCTCGGACGGGACCGTCGCCGTCGCGGCCGAGCTCGGCCTCCGCCACTTCGTCCACCCGGAGAACCGCGGGTACGGCGGCAACCAGAAGACCTGCTACCGCGAGGCGCTGCGCGGGGGCGCCGACATCGTCATCATGCTCCACCCGGACTACCAGTACTCCCCGCGGCTCATCCCGGCCATGGCCGCGATGGTGGCGAGCGGGCACTTCGACGTCGTGCTCGGCTCGCGGATCCTCGGGGTGGGCGCGCTCTCCGGGGGCATGCCGCCCTGGAAGTACGTCGCGAACCGGTTCCTGACGTTCGTCGAGAACCTCCTCCTCGGCTACAAGCTCGCCGAGTACCACACCGGCTACCGCGCCTTCTCGCGCCGGCTGCTCGAGACGCTCCGGCTCGAGGCCAACTCGGACGACTTCGTCTTCGACAACCAGATGATCGCCCAGGCGATCTGGCACGGGTACGCCGTCGGGGAGATCTCCTGCCCGACCCGGTACTTCCCGGAGGCCTCCTCGATCAACCTCGGCCGGAGCATCCGCTACGGCTTCGGCGTGCTGGCGACCGCGCTCGAGTACCGGCTCTGCCGCTGGGGCCTCTTGCGCTCCCCGCGGCTCCCGCGGCTCTCGCCGCCCGCGCCTCGCCCGGACGGAGGCGAGGCGTGACGCGGCGGCGCAGGCCTGCGGGCGAGGATCGGGCGAAGCGCGGCGGCGGTCCGCCCGGGGCCGCGCCGGCGCCCGCCCGGAGCGCGCTCCCCGAGCTCCTCGCGCTCGCGCTCCTCGTCGCCGCGACGCTGGTCGTGTACTGGCCCGTGCGCGGGTTCGAGTTCGTCAACTACGACGACAACGCGTTCATCTTCGAGAACGCGCGGATGCAGGAGGGGTTGACCCTCCGGAACGTCGGGTGGGCCTTCACCGTCTCGGTGGCCGCCAACTGGCACCCGCTCACCGTCCTCACCCACCTCCTCGACTGCTCCCTGTACGGCCTGGACGCCGGCGGGCACCACGTCACGAACCTGCTCCTCCACCTCGCGAACGTGGCGCTCCTGTACCTGGTGCTCCGCCGGTTCGCGCTCTCCGCCGGCGCGAGCCTGCTCGTCGCCGCGCTCTTCGCGGTCCACCCCCTCAACGTCGAGTCGGTCGCCTGGGTGGCCGAGCGCAAGAACGTCCT
>JAEYZK010000213.1 GCA_023428085.1 Pseudomonadota bacterium | reverse complement strand
GCGGGGGCGGGAGCAGCCGGTGCCGCCGGCTGAGCGGCGACGGCCACGGCCGCCGGGAGCGTGCTCGTCGGCGCGACCGGCACCGAGACGGGCGCCGGCGCGGGGCCCGCCGAGAACGGGTCGTCGTCGCCGCCCTCGGGCTGCAGGACCGGGCTCGGCGACGCCGGCTCCGCGCCGAAGAACGAGTCGAAGTCCTGGCTCGAGCCGCCGCCGAACGCCTCCAGGACCGACTCGCCGTCGGCCGCGCCCTCGTCGATGTCGAGGGCGATCGCCTCCACGCCGCCGTCGGGGCTCGGGTACGCCGCCTGGATCGCGGCCGCGATCTCCTGATCGCCGCCGATGCTCACCTTCACCCGGCGGCCGGTCCGGAACCGGAGCTCGTCGATGACGGCCAGGTTCGACGGGTCCGACATCGCCACCGAGAGCGTGCTCGTGTCGGCGCCGAGCGGGAACACGTTGTGCTTCAGCGCGAACTCGCGCGGGACGAGGCCCACCGCCTGCTGGTGGGCATACGCCTCGACCTGGTCGAGCCGCGCCACGTCGAACCCGAACCGCCGGGCGAGGACGCGCACGACCTCCTGCTCGGTGGCGAACTTGAGGTCCACCACCGCGTGCCCGAGGCGGACGCCCCACTGGCGCTGGTGGCCGAGGGCGGCCTTGAGCTGCGTCTCGTCGATGATCCCCGCCTCGACGAGGAGCTCCCCGAGCCGCTTCTTCGGCGGAACGTTGGTCATCTATCCCGAATCCTAGCGGCCGGGCGTCCCCCGGTCGAGAGACGGGGAGTCGGGGTCCACGCCGGAGCGGCCCGGCTCCGGACGTCCCACAGCCGGGCACCCGGGCGGGCGCCGGCTCACCTGCCCTCCCGCTCCACCTTCGTCGCGATCGCGATGCGCGCGAGCCCGGCCCGGCGGCCCGCCTCCATCACCGCGACGACCCGGCCGTGCGGGACGCCCTCGTCCGCCTGCACCACGAGGACCGAGTCCGGGTGCGCCTGCGCCGAGGCCGTGAACGTCCGCTCGAGCTCGGCGTCGGTCAGCACGGCGCCGCCGACCACCGCCCGCCCATCGGCGAGGACCGCGACCACGAGATCGCGCGGCACCTCGCCCGCGTCGCCGCGGCTGCCCTTCGGCAGGTTCACCCGGAACCCGCCCCGGTCCGCCCCCGACTCCGCGATCGCCGTCGTCGTCACCATGAAGATGATGAGGAGGACGAGGAAGATGTCGGTGAGCGGCGTGATGTTGATGTCGGCGAAGATGCCGCCCTCGCCGTCCTGCTCCTCGCCCTGGGGCCCGCCGATCGCCATGCGCGTCAGGCCTCCTGCGCCGGCCGTGCAGCGGCGGCGTCCTCGCCCCCGCGCAGACCCGGGAGCGTCTCCTTCACGATCTCGAGGTACTCCTCCGCGAGCAGCCGGAGCTGGACCACGAGCTTCTGCACGTGCACGTTGAGCAGGTTGTAGAGGAACACGGCCGCGATGCCGACCGCGAGGCCGCCCGCGGTGGCGACGAGCGCCTCGGAGATCCCGGCGGCCACGACCCGGAACCCTCCCTGGCCCGTCTGCTGGATCTGGCGGAACGCGTGCATGATGCCGATCACGGTCCCGAAGAGGCCGACGAAGGGCGCGATCGCGCCGATGGTGCCGAGGATCCAGAGGTTGCGCCGGAGCCGGAGGCCGACCTGCTGGCGCTCGCGCTCGACGGCGGCGGCGAGGCGCTCGAACGGGGCCGGCTTCGCGCCGCGGATCGGGACGAGCGCGGCGAGGAAGAGGTCCGCCGCGGGCGAGCCGGAGCGGTCGCACTGCGTGCGCGCGTCCTCCAGGTCTCCGCGGTAGAGCGATCTCGCCACCGCGTCCGCGAGGCGCCGCGCGCCCGCGGTGAACCCCCAGAGCGCGATGGCGCGCTCGACCGCGACGGCGATGGCCACGACCGAGCAGCCGATGATGATCCACATCGACGCGCTCGCCTGCCGGAGGATCTCGAACATGCCTTGGTCCAATGGGACTCCCGAGAGGTTCGGTGCTCGTCCTTCACTTGTAGTCGGTGAGGCTCTTCCGGCCGCGCCCGAGGCGCGGCTCGGCCTTCGCCTGGCAGGCGGGGCAGCGCGTCGCGTACGGCATCACCGCCAGGCGGCGCGGGTCGATGTCCTCCTCGCAGTCCTGGCACAGGCCGAAGTCCTCCGGCGCCACGGCCAGCGTGCGCAGGGCGCGATCGATCCGGGCGAGCAGGTCCGCCTGGCCGCGGTTCCGCTGCGAGGCGAGCACCTGGAGCATCTCCGAGAGCGCCTGGGCGTCCTCGTCGGCGACGCCGGTGACGGTCGGGTCGGTGCGGTTGGGCTCGATCTTCGCGGGGCCGGTGGCGGTGATCTCGGCGCGCAGGCGCTCGAGCGCGCGCTTCAAAGCCGTTCGCTGGGCGGGCGTCATGACCGTCACTCGTATACCGCAGGCGGAGCGCGCCGGCGCCCGCCGCGTGCAGAACCACCGGCGGGGTCGGTCATTCCCCGCGCGGAGGCCGGGGGAAGAACGCGCTCGTCCGCGCGGCGTAGGCCGCGTACCCCGGCCGGCGCTCGCCGATGGTCTTCTCGAGGAGCGTCACGCCGGAGACCCGCAGGAGGAGGACGGTCATGAGCGCGGGCCCGGCGAGCGACCAGGGCGCGCCGGCGGCGAGGCCGAGCAGCCCGAGCCCCCACCAGACGACGAAGTCGCCGAAGTAGTTGGGGTGGCGCGACCAGCGCCAGAGGCCCGTGTCGAGCACCGCGCCGCGGCTCTCCGGGCGGGCGAGGAACCGCGCGAGCTGGGCGTCCGCCGTCGCCTCGATCGCGATCCCGGCGAGGACGAGGAGCCCGCCGGCGAGGTCGAGGAGGCCGAGGGCCGACGGTCCGCGCGCGGCGCTCGCCTGGAGCGGGAGCGAGACGATCCAGAGGAGCGCCGCCTGGAGCAGGAAGACCGTGAAGAGGCTCCGCGCCGCGAACCGCGGCCCCGCCGCGGCGCGCATCGCGGCGTACCGCCGGTCCTCCCCGTGGCCGCGCCGGCGCAGGCCGAGGTGCACGCCGAGCCGGAGCCCCCATACCGAGACCAGCGCCGCCGCCAGGAGGCCGCGCGGCGAGGGGCCGGCGACGGCCACGGCCGTCCAGGCGACGAGCGCGAACCCGGGGCCCCAGAAGACGTCGACGATCGAGACGTCGCGCAGGCGCACGCTCCACGCCCAGAGCGCGACGAGCGCCGCGGCGGGGACGGCGGCGGAGGCGACGAGGACGTCGCTCATGGCTTCGCTCCCGCGGCGGCGTCCGCCCCGCCCGCGGCCGGAGCGCGGCCGCGCGAGGCGCGGGCGACGCGGGAGACCCGGGAGAGCAGCGGCAGCCCGACCGCCCACTGGAGCGCGATCACGAGGAGCGTGCCGTCCGCGGCGAGCTCGATCGCGCCGAGCCCCGCGCCGGCGCGGTACGCGAG
>JAEYZK010000181.1 GCA_023428085.1 Pseudomonadota bacterium | reverse complement strand
GCGCCGAGGCGCGCCTCGTGCTGGCCGCCGACGTCGGCGGCCGGTCCGTCCCGCTCGTGGGCCTGCCGCCGGAGGTCTGGCCCGCCGACGTCGCGCCGGACGCGGTCCTCGCCGGCGCGGAGCTCGGGCGGACGATGCCCGAGGGGACCTCGTTCGCGCTCGGCGGCGAGACGGTCTCGATCGCGCGCGTCGCGGCGCCCGCCGGGAGCATCGACGACGTGGCGCTGTTCGTGCCGCTGGCGGCGGCGCAGCGGGTCGCCGGCGGTCCGGGCGTGAACGAGCTGCGCGTGTACCTGCGCGCCGGGGAGGACCCGGCGGAGGCCGAGGCGCGCCTGCGCGGCGGCCTCGCGGCGGCTGCGTCCGTCGTCCGCCACGATCGCGGGACCGTCGCCGACGGCGAGACGCACGCGTCGCTCGCCGCCCACCGCGGCGC
Source organism: Pseudomonadota bacterium (assembly GCA_023428085.1). Classification (GTDB taxonomy): domain Bacteria; phylum Myxococcota; class Myxococcia; order Myxococcales; family Anaeromyxobacteraceae; genus Anaeromyxobacter. The sequence continues at coordinate 33,532 of JAEYZK010000181.1, read as the reverse complement.
CGCGTACGCGCTGCTCGCGGCGGTGGCGCTCCTGTGCCTCCTCATCGCCGCCCACCTCGACGCGGCCGAGCGGAGGCTGGAGCTCGCGACGCTCGTCGCCATCGGCGCGCCGTCGTCGGGGATCCTGTCGGCCCTGATCCTCCGCACGGCCGTCACCGGCGCCGCCGGCGCGCTGCTCGGCACCGCCGCCGGGATCGCCGTCGCCGCCGGGCAGGACCCCGCGGTCGCCTCCGCCTGGCTGCGCTGGCTCCCCGTGGGCGGGGCGGCCCTGCTCGGCGCGGTGGCGGTCGGGCTGGTCGCGAGCCTCGGCGTCGGGATCGCGAGCCTGCTCCGGGACCCGGTGGCGGACCTGCAGGAGGCGTGAGGTCGCGCGGCGCGCGACCGTCCGCGCGCTCGCTCCTCGCGCCGCCCGCCGCCTCCAGCGGACCTCCTCCCGGCGCGCGTCGATCGGGAGATGCGCAGGTTGCAAGACGATCGCACCCTCGCGGAGGACGGACGTATGGCCACGCGCGACCCCGACCACCGGAGGATCCTCGACCGCTTCCGCCTCGACGGCCGCGTCGCCCTGGTGACCGGCGGCGCGCAGGGCATCGGCCTCGCCTTCGCCGAGGCGCTGGGCGAGGCGGGCGCGAAGGTGGCGCTCGTCGACGCGGAGCTGCAGGCCGCCGAGCAGGCCGCCCACGCCCTCGCGGGCGCAGGCATCGAGGCGATCGCCCTCCGCGCGGACGTCACCCGCTCCTCCGACGCGGACGCGATGGTCGCCGCCGTCGTCCAGCACTTCGGCGGCCTCACCATCGCCGTGAACAACGCCGGCATCGGGCAGTGGGTGGACTCCGAGGCGGCGACGGACGAGGACTGGCGGAGGGTGCTGGCGGTCAACCTCGACGGCGTCTTCCACTGCGCGCGGGCCGAGGCGCGCGTCCTGCTGCCCGCGGGCTACGGGAAGATCGTGAACACCGCGTCCCTGTCCGGCCACGTCGTCAACACGCCGCAGCACCAGCTCGCCTACAACGTCTCGAAGGCGGGGGTCCTCCACCTGACGCGGACCCTCGCCGCCGAGTGGGCGGCGCGCGGCGTGCGCGTGAACAGCATCAGCCCCGGCTACACCCGCACCAGGCTGGTGGATGACCTGCTCGCGACCCCGATCGGCGCCACCATGCTCCCGCAGTGGAAGGCGCTCATCCCGATGGGCGAGATGGCGGACGTGTCCGATCTGCAGGGCGCGGTCGTGTACCTGGCGTCGCCCGCGTCGGACTACATGACGGGGGCGGATCTGGTCATCGACGGGGGGTATAGCTGCTGGTGAAGAGGGCTCACGCTCGGAGCTCTCGACCGCTCGTCCTTCGACAGGCTCAGGACGAGCGGCCTCTCGCAAGGGCTCCGCCCCGCGGCACCGGCAGGACCGCCCGCGTCCGGCGCGCATAGGCGTGCCACTCCTCCCCGAACGTCTCGCGCGCCTCCCGCTCTTCGCGGACCGCCAGCCACGCGTGGTGGGCGACCGCGACCACGGCCGCGGCGATGCCCAGCGCGGTCGGGGCCCGCAGCGCGCCGCCCGCGAGCACGAGCGCGAGGCCCACGTAGAGCGGGTGCCGGAGGCGCCGGTACGGCCCGCTCGTCGCGAGCGCGCCCCGGCCCGCGAGCAGCCGCGCCTTCTGCGACGCGCCCGCGAGCGCGAGCCCACCGAGCAGCAGCGCCGCCCCGCCGAGGCGGAGGGCGAGCGGGCCCGCGAGCGGCGGCGAGGCCGGGACCAGGCCCCGGGCCGCCGCGAACCCCAGCCCGACCGCGGCGGCGTACAGCAGGAACCCCGCGACGTCGCGCCCGCGCTCGGGCAGCGTGAAGCGCCACCCGAGCACGAGCTGGAGCGCGGCGATCGCGAGCGCGAGGCTGCCGGCGGGGGTCAGCAGCTCGGACATGTGCGCCTCACGCGGCGAGCGCCGGGGTGACGCGCTCGTCGTCCGTGACCTCCCTCTTCTTCCAGAGGAAGTAGACCGCCGGGTAGACGAGGAGCTCGAGGACGAAGCTCGTGACGAGGCCGCCGACCATCGGCGCCGCGATGCGCTTCATGATGTCGGAGCCGATGCCCGTGGACCACATGATGGGCAGGAGGCCCATCATCGCCGCGAAGACCGTCATCGCCTTCGGCCGGACGCGCTTCACCGCGCCGTGGACGATGGCCTCGACGAGGTCCCCCCTCGTCCGCAGCATCCCCTTCTTCTTGTACTCGTCGTGCGAGAGGTCGAGGAAGAGGAGCATGAACACGCCCGTCTCGGCGTCGAGCCCCATGAGCGCGATGAGCCCGACCCAGACCGCGATGGACATGTTGTAGTCGAGCATCCAGAGGAGCCAGATGGCGCCGATCGCAGAGAACGGCACGGCGAGCATCACGAGCGCCGCCTTGAACGAGCTCCTCGTGTTCAGGTAGAGCAGCCCGAAGATGAGCACGAGCGTGAGCGGCACGATGCCCTTGAGGCGCTCCTTCACGCGGATCATGTTCTCGTACTGGCCGCTCCAGGTGAGCGAGTAGCCCGTGGGGAGCTGCAGGTCCTTCACCGCCTCCTTCGCCTGGGTCACGTAGGTGCCGACGTCGATCTGCGAGGTGTCGAAGTCCACGTAGACGTAGCCCGCCAGGAGCCCGTTCTCGTCGCGGATCATCGACGGGCCCTGGGCCAGCTTCACGTCGGCGATCTCCTCCATGGGGATCTGCCCCTCGCCGCTCGGCAGCGGGAGCAGCACGCGGCGGAGCGAGGCGAGGTCCTCGCGGTAGTCGCGCGCGTAGCGGACGTTGATCCCGTACCGCTCGCGGCCCTCGACGGTGGTGCTCTGGTTGTCGCCGCCGACCGCGGTCATGACCATCATGTTGGCGTCGTCGACCGAGAGGCCGTAGCGCGCGAGCTGCTCGCGCTTGAGCTCGAAGTCGAGGAACCAGCCGCCCGCGACGCGCTCGGCGTAGACGCTGCGCGTGCCCGGCACCTTCCCGACCGCGGCCTCCACGTCCTTCGCGACCCGCTCGACCGTGGCCAGGTCCGCGCCCGCGATCTTGATGCCGACGGGCGTGCGGATGCCGGTGGAGAGCATGTCGAGCCGGCCCTTGATCGGCATCGTCCACGCGTTGGAGATGCCGGGGAGCTGCAGGGCCTGGTTCATCTCGCCCTCGAGCTCCTCCTGCGTGATCCGGTCTCGCCAGAACGGCCGGAGCACCGCCTTGACCCAATCCGGCGCCCACGACGAGTACCAGCGGGGCTTCTCGCGCCAGTGGCGCTCGGGCTTCAGGATGATGGTGGTCTCCATCATCGTGAACGGCGCGGGGTCGGTGGAGGTGTTGGCGCGGCCCGCCTTGCCGAACACGCGCTCCACCTCCGGGAACGTGCGGAGGATCTTGTCCTGCACCTGGAGCGCGTTCTGCGCCTCGGCCACCGACATGCCCGGCTCCACCGCGCTGGGCATGTAGAGGATGGTGCCCTCGCGGAGCGGCGGCATGAACTCGGAGCCGAGCTGCAGGTAGACGGGGATCGTGCTGAGCACGAGGAGGAGGCTCGCCGCGATGGTCGTCCGCGGGTGCTTCACCACCAGGCGGCACGGCCCCTCGTAGAGCCGGTGGAGGAGCCGCGAGACCGGGTGCCGCTCCTCCGAGTAGTACTTGCCGACGAGCGCGGAGGTGGCGAGCGAGGAGAGGAACCTCGGGCGGAACCGGTACGGCTCGATGCGCGCGAAGAGCATCCGCATCGCCGGATCGAGCGTGATCGCCAGCAGCGCGGCGATGGCCATCGCCAGGTTCTTCGACCAGGCGAGCGGGCGGAAGAGCCGGCCCTCCTGGTCCACGAGCGTGAACACCGGCAGGAAGGCGACGGCGATCACGAGCAGCGAGAAGAAGACGCCCGGGCCCACCTCGAGCAAGGCCTCGAGGCGGACGTGGTGGAAGTCGCCCTTCTTCCCGTCCTTTATCCAGTGGTGGATCTTGTTGTAGGCGTTCTCCACCTCGACGATCGCCCCGTCCACGAGCACGCCGATGGAGATGGCGATGCCGGCGAGCGACATGAGGTTGGCGTTGAGCCCCATCATCTTCATGGGGATGAACGCCAGCGCCACCGAGACCGGGATGGTGATGATCGGGATGATCGCAGACGGGACGTGCCAGAGGAAGATGAGGATGATGATCGAGACGATGACGATCTCCTCGATCAGCTTGTGCTCCACCGTCTGGATGGCGCCCTGGATGAGGTCGGCGCGGTCGTAGGTGGTGACCACCTCGACGCCCTTCGGCAGCGACGGCTTCAGCTCCTCGAGCTTGTCCTTCACCCGATCGATGACGTTCAGGGCGTTCTCGCCCTGGCGCATCACCACGATGCCGCCGACGACGTCGCCCTCGCCGTCGAGGTCGGCCACGCCCCGGCGCAGCTCGGGGCCGAGCGCGACCGTGGCCACGTCCTTCACCTTCACCGGCGTGCCGCCCTCGGCGCGCAGCACCAGGTTCTCGATGTCGGCGATGCTCTTCACGTAGCCGCGGCCGCGGACCATGTACTCGCGGCCGGAGAGCTCGACGAGGCGCCCGCCGACGTCGTTGTTGCCGCTCTTCACCGCCTGGATCACGCGCTGGAGCGGGATCTTGTAGGAGGCGAGCGCGTTCGGGTTGACCGTCACCTGGTACTGGCGGACCTGCCCGCCGACGGTGGCGACCTCGGAGACCCCGGGCACGGACTGGAGCGCGTACCGCAGGAACCAGTCCTGGTAGGAGCGGAGCTCGTCGGAGGCGTGCTGGCCGGTGCGGTCCACGAGCGCGTACTGGAAGATCCAGCCGACGCTCGTCGCGTCGGGTCCGAGCTCGGTCTGGACGCCTTGCGGGAGCTGGGCCTGGATCTTGGACAGGTACTCGAGGACGCGGCTCCGCGCCCAGTACATGTCCGTCCCGTCCTCGAAGATGACGTAGACGTAGCTGAACCCGAAGTCCGAGAACCCGCGGATCGCCTTCACCCGCGGCGCGCCGAGGAGGGCCGCGGTGATCGGGTACGTCACCTGGTCCTCGACGATGTCGGGGCTCCGGTCCCACTTCGAGTAGACGATCACCTGCGTGTCCGAGAGATCGGGCAGGGCGTCGAGCGGGATGTTCTTCATCGACCACCAGGCGACCACGAGGGCGGCGATGGTGGCGGCGATGACGAGGTACCTGTTCTCCGCGGAGAAGCGGATGATCGCCTTGATCATGGATCAGTTCCCCTGCTGCGACCCGGCGCCCGCGGCGGTGGACGGCCCGGACGGCGCCGCGGACGGCTGCGCCGCGGGTGGCGGTGCAGGTGGCTGCGCTGCAGGCTGCCCCGCCGACATCGCGGCCAGCGACGCCTTGAGGCGCGACTCGGAGTCGATGAGGAAGTTCGCCCGGGTCACCACCTGCTCGCCCGCGGAGACGCCCTTCACGATCTCGACGTGCTTCCCGTCCGACTCGCCCAGCTCCACCTGGCGCGGCGCGAACTTGCCGCCGCCGAGCGCCACGAACACGACGCTCTCGGTGCCCGAGTCGATGACCGCGTCGGCGGGGATGCGCAGGCCCTCGCGCGCGGTGCTCTGGAGCGTGACCTCGCCGAACATCTCCGGCTTGAGCTCGCCGGTGGGGTTCGGGAACTCGAGCCGGACCGAGACCGTCCGCGTCTTCGGGTCGAGCTGGGGAGCGATGAACGACACCCGGCCCGTGAAGGTCCGGTTCGGGTACGCCTTCAGCGAGAGCGTCGCCGGCATCCCGACCTTCACGTGGCGGATCTCGCCCTCGTACACGTCGGCGAGGACCCAGACGCGCGAGAGGTCCACCATCTCGATCGGCATCGCGCCGGCCTCGACGCGCATGCCGGCGACGGCGTCGCGCTTGGTGATGACGCCGCTCGCGGGCGCGTGGAAGGTGAGCTCCTTGTCCGGCTTGCCGGTCCGCTCCAGCCGCTCGATCGCGCCCCGCGGCACGTCCCACAGCTCGAGCTTGCGCCGGGCGGACTCCACCAGGACATCTCCGTCCTCGGAGGCGCCGCCCTGGCGAAGGCGCTCGCGGGTGCGCAGCGCGAGCAGGTACTCCTCCTGCGCGGCGAGGAGCTCGGGGCTGTAGAAGGAGAAGAGCGGCTGGCCCTTCCTCACCGGCTGCCCGACGAAGGCCGCGTGGGAGTGGCTGATGTAGCCGCCCACCTTGAGGTTCACGTGGTGGACACGGGTCTCGTCCACCGAGACGCGCCCGCTGGTCCGCCACGCGCCGCCGACGTCCCCGCGCTCCACCGGCGCCGTGCGGAGCCCGATGAGCTGCTGGCGGGCGGGGTCGATGTTGACCGTGGCGAGCCCTTCCGGCGGCGCGCCCGCCGCGGCGCCGCCGCTCCCGACCTCGTCGGAGTAGACGGGGATGTAGTCCATTCCCATCTGGTCCTTCTTCGGCTCGTGCGAGGTGTCGTTCGGATCGTGCGGGTTCCGGTAGAAGAGGATCTTCCGCGCGCCGCCCGCGCTCGCCTGCGCGCCGCCGGCGGGCGCCGCCGCCTCGAGCTTCACGAGGTCCATGCCGCAGATCGGGCACTTGCCCGGGTGGTCCTGGACGATCGTCGGGTGCATCGGGCACTGCCACGTCTCCGCGGCGGTCGCGCCGCCCGCCGTGGCGCCGTGATCGTGGCCGGACCGCTGCAGGAGGGCGCTCCCGCCCAGGGCGAGGCCGGCGGAGAGGAGCGCGACGAGGATCAGCGCGCCGGCGCCGAAGCGGCGGCGAGGAGGAGTCGGGGTCGAGGTCTCGGAGGTCATCGTATTCACCAGAGGTTACATCCCGCCAGACATGGAGCCGCCCGCCGCCGGCGCCGCCCCGGGGGCGCCGCCCTGCGTCGCGCCGCCGGATCCGCCGCCGCGGGCCGACCCGCCGCCCGCCGCCCCTGCGCCGGGGACGGAGGCTCCGCCCATCGCGCCGCCGCCCCCGCCGCCCGCCGGATCGAGCGAGACCTCGGCCGTGGCGATGGCGATCCGCTGCGCCTCGGCCACGGCCAGGAGGTGGGCCTCCTGGTCGGACAGATAGCCGGCGTTGGCGTCGAGGACCGAGGCGAAGGTCACCTTGCCCACCCGGTACTGGGAGAGCGCGCTCTCGGTCGTCGCCTGCGACTGCACGAGCAGCCCCTTGCGGAAGAGGTCGATCGTCTCGAGCAGCGCGGCGAGCGCGGAGCGCCGCTCGGCCACCCGCTGGTGGAGCGTCAGGAGCACGGCCTCCGCGCCGAGCGTGCTCCCGCTGGCGCGCGCCTCGCTCTCGGCCACCGCGCGCGACTGCTTGCGCCCCGACCAGAGCGGGAGCTCGACGGAGATCCCCGCCGTCCACATCGGGTCGAGCTTCCCGCGCAGCATGATGCCGGCCTGGAGCGCGACGTCCGGGAACCGCTCGCGCCGCGCGAGCCGGGTCTGCGCGTCGGCCTGGCTCGCGGCGGTCCGCGCGCCGGCGAGCTCCGGGCTGCGGGTCTCCGCGTCCGACGTCGCCGCGTCGAGCGCGGGCAGGGCGGGGAGCGGCTGCGCGCGGACGGAGGCGCTCGACGCGATGGGGGCGTCGAGGGGCTTGCCGCGGAGGCGGTTGAGCCCCTGGAGGCGCGCCGCCTCCTCGGCCTGGAGGGACCACCGCCGCTGCCGGAGCCGCAGGAGCTCGAGCTGCGCGCGCATCACGTCCGACTGCGCGCCGTCGCCCGCCTCGTACCGCGCGCGCGCCGTGCCGATCGACCTCTCCCAGATCCGCTCGAGCTCGTCGAGCAGCGCGAGCCGCTCGCGCACGACGAGCAGGTCGAGGTAGCCGCGCCGGACCTCCGCCTCCGTCGAGAGCCGGAGCCGCGCCACGTCGGACTCGGCCCCCTCCGCCGCGAGCTCCGCCACGTCCTCGCGCAGGCCCCGCTTGCCCGGCCAGGGGAGCGGCTGCGAGAGCATGATCTGGTAGAAGCTCGTCTCCATCTCGCCGACCATGATCTCGTCGAAGCCGTCGTTCTGGATGCCGAGCGAGAGCGTCGGGTCGGGCAGCGCCCCCACCTGCGGCACCCGCTCGCGCTCGGCGCGGACGGTCGCCTCGGCCTGCTTGAGCTCCGGGCGCGCGGCGAGGCTCTCGTCGATGAGCTCCTGCAGCACGGGATCGGTCGGGAGCCCGTCCATGGCGCCGAGCGCATAGCGGGAGCCCTTCGCGGCCTGCCCGCGGGCGAGGCCCGGGGCCGCGGCGGTCACGACGAGGAGCGCCAGGGCGGCGGCGGAGGTCGAGGAGCGATGCGAGGAGCGCCTGTTCGATGGGGTCATGGGAACTCGCGCGGCGGGCGTCGAGCCTGCCCTTAGCAGCGGGCGTGCCAGCCCTTTCCGGGGAGGGGCAGAGCCGGCGGGCCGCCGGTTGCTCTTAGCGGCGCGCACGCGCCGGGCCGCGAAAATCCGCGCGGCGGGCGCGCTTGCCCAGGGGATCCCGCGGCGCCCGGGGCCCTCCGGGCGGGCGCCGACCCGGTCACGGTGTGACCGGCTCCGTCACGGCGCGGCGCGCGGATCCGAGCGGCTCCGGGGGCGGCCCGGCTGGCGTGGGGTTTGCTACGCTAGGTGAACCATGCGCGCGCGGTTCGGGACGGGTCAGCGGCTCTTCATCTCCTTCGCGCTCCTCGTGTCCACGTTCGCCGTCGCCTCCTACCTGACCCTCGCGCACGTCCGCGCGATCCACGACGGGCTCCTCGAGTCGAAGCGGTACGAGGAGGGCGTGCGGCTGTCCCTCGAGCTGGCGAGCGCCGTCCGCGATCAGTACGCGCACCAGGCCCACACGATCATCCTCGGCGACGACAGCCACCTCCCGCTCTACGCGGCGGCCCACCGGCACGTCTCCGACATGATCGAGCAGATGCGGGCCCACGCCCGGCTGCCCGACGAGCGCGCGTGGGTGGACGAGATCGAGACGGCGTCGGATCGGCTGGACCGCGTGTTCCGCGAGCGGATCGTGCCCGCCGTCCGGAAGCGCTCCGGGGCCGACGTGCAGAACGAGCACGCGCAGGCGCAGCTCCTCGTCACGCTCATCCAGGACCGCGCGGATCGCCTCGTCGATCGCTTCGAGACCGCCATCGCCCAGTTCCAGCGGGACGTCGCCCGGATGCAGGCCTCGGCGCTGCGGTGGAACATCTTCTTCGTCGTGGTGGTCCCGGCGCTGGCCGTCCTCATCGGCCTCTACGTCCAGCGATCGGTGGCGCGGCCCGTGGCCCGCCTCGCCCTGGGCGCGGAGCGCATCGCGCAGGGCGACCTGGACGCGCGGATCCAGATCGACTCGCCGGACGAGTTCGGCGCGCTCGCGCGCCGGTTCAACGCGATGACGCGGGCGCTCAAGGAGCACCAGGAGCAGCTCGTGCAGCACGAGAAGCTCGCCGGCATCGGCCGGCTCGCCGCGGGCGTGGCCCACGAGATCAACAACCCGCTGGCGGTGATCCTCGGCTACGCGCGGCTGCTCGGGCGCAAGGCGACCGGCGACGGCGCCGCCGACCTCCGGATCATCGAGGAGGAGTCGCTCCGGGCGAAGGAGATCGTGGACGGGCTGCTCGACCTCGCGCGCCCGACGCAGGTCGAGCGCGAGCGCGTCGATCTGCGGGCGCTCGCGGACGAGGCGGTCGAGCGGCTCCGCGACGCGCAACGGCTCGACGGCGTGACCGTGGCCGTGTCGGGCGCGGGCAGCGCCGCCGGCAGCGCGCAGAAGCTCCGCCAGGTGCTGATGAACCTGGTGCAGAACGCGGCCGAGGCGGCGCCCGGCGGGAAGGTCGAGATCGAGGTGGGAGGGGCGCCCGGCCACGCGAGCCTCGCGGTGCGCGACTCGGGGCCCGGCCTCTCGCGCGAGGCGCAGGAGCGCCTCTTCGAGCCGTTCTTCACGAGCAAGCCGCGCGGGACCGGCCTCGGGCTCGCGGTCTCGAAGGGCATCGTCCAGGCGCACGGCGGCACGATCACCGCCGCGAACGTGCCGGGCGGTGGGGCGCGGTTCGAGGTCCGCTTGCCTGCGCCCGGATCGGAGGCGCTGCGGTGACCGCGCGAGCGCGGGTGCTGGTCGTGGACGACAAGGAGAACGTGCGCGCGCTCCTCTCCCGGATCCTGGGCGAGGCGTACGACGTCACCGCGGCGGAGGACGGGCAGCGCGCCCTCTCGCTCCTGGCCTCCCGCGCCTTCGACGTGGTGCTCACGGACCTGAAGATGCCCGGGGCGGACGGGTTCGAGGTGCTCCGGGTGACGAAGCTCCGGGCGCCCGACGCCGAGGTCGTCATGATGACGGCCTACGCCACCGTGGAGGACGCGGTGCGCGCCGTGAAGCAGGGGGCGTTCGACTTCGTCCAGAAGCCGTTCGATCCCGACGACGTGGCGCTGGTGGTGGCGCGCGCCCTCGAGCGCCGCCAGCTCCGGGCCAGCGCGGCGCCGGCGGCCGCGCCGGCGGGCGCCTTCCACGAGCTCCTCGGCCGCAGCCGCCCGATGCAGCTCCTCTTCCGGGTCCTCGCCCAGGCGGCGGGCCTGGACATCACCGTCCTCCTCCACGGCGAGACCGGGACGGGGAAGGAGCTCGCCGCCCGGGCCCTTCACGCCCACGGCGCCCGGCGCGCGCGCCGGTTCGTCCCGGTGAACTGCGGCGCGCTCCCGGGCGACCTCGTCGAGAGCGAGCTCTTCGGGCACGCGCGCGGCGCCTTCACCGGGGCCGCGCAGGCCAGGCCGGGGCTGTTCGAGGAGGCGGACGGCGGCACGCTCTTCCTGGACGAGATCGGCGATCTCCCGCTGCCGATCCAGGTGAAGCTCAACCGCGCGCTCCAGGAGAAGGAGATCCGCCGCGTCGGCGACAACACGCCGGTCCGGGTGGACGTGCGCCTCGTCGCGGCGACCCACCGCGACCTGCGCGCCGAGGTGGCCGCCGGCCGGTTCCGGGAGGATCTCTTCTATCGCCTGAACGTGTTCCCGATCGTGCTGCCCGCGCTGCGCGAGCGGCGCGAGGACCTGCCGCTGCTCGCGGGGCACTTCCTCGCGAAGCACGCGGGGGCGCTGCGGAGGGACTGCGCCGGCTTCGACGAGGCCGCGCTCCGGCTCCTGGCGGGCTACCGCTGGCCGGGGAACGTCCGCGAGCTCGAGAACGCCGTCGCGCGGGCGGTGGCGATCTCCGCCGGTCCGCTCGTCACGGTCCAGGACCTCCCGCCCGAGGTCCAGGAGGCGCAGGAGGGGGAGCTCCCGGGGGAGTCGATGGTCTCGATGCCCTACCGCGAGGTCGTCGATCTCGCGCGGGACCGCGCGTCCCGCGACTACCTCGTCGCCCTGCTGCGGGAGTTCGGGGGCCACGTCACCCACGCCGCCGCGCGGGCCGGGATGGAGCGCGAGAGCCTGCACCGGCTGCTCAAGCGCTACGGGGTCCGCGCCGACGACTTCAAGGTGCACGGAGGGGCCGCGCGACCGCCCGGCCCCTCCGGTTCGTGAGGCGTGACCGCGGTCGACCCGTGGTCGGGCCGGCTCAGACGCGCGCCCGCCGGAGCCGGAGCGCGTTCCCGACGACCGAGACCGAGCTCAGGCTCATGGCCGCCGCGGCGATCATCGGCGACAGCAGCAGGCCGAAGAACGGGTAGAGCACCCCCGCCGCGATCGGGATCCCGGCCACGTTGTAGGCGAAGGCGAAGAACAGGTTCTGGCGGACGTTCCGCATCGTCAGGCGGGACAGGTGCCGCGCGCGCACGATGCCGCGGAGGTCGCCCTTCACGAGGGTGACGGGGGCGCTCTCCATGGCGACGTCCGTCCCCGTGCCCATGGCGATGCCGACCTGCGCCTGCGCCAGCGCGGGCGCGTCGTTGATCCCGTCGCCCGCCATGGCGACGAACCGCCCCTCGCGCTGGAGCCGCTTCACGACCTCGACCTTCTCCGCGGGCAGGACCTCGGCCACGACCTCGTCCAGCCCGAGCGCGCGGGCCACGGCGCGGGCGGTCGTGGCCCCGTCCCCCGTGACCATCACCACGCGGATGCCCTCCCGGCGCAGCGCACGGAGCGCCTCCGGGGTGGTGGCCTTCACGGGGTCGGCGACGCCGAGCAGCCCCGCGGCCACGCCGTCCACCGCGACGATCATGACCGTCTGGCCGCCGGCGCGGAGCGCCTCGGCCTGGGCGTCGAGCGCCCCCAGCGGCACGCCCAGCGCCGCCATGAGCGCGCGGTTCCCGAGCGCGACGGCCCGGCCCTCCACCGTCCCGCGGACGCCCTGGCCGGTGAGGCTCTCGAAGCCGGAGGTCGCGCCGAGCGAGACCCCGCGCTCCTCGGCGCCGCGGACGATCGCGGCGGCGAGCGGATGCTCGCTCCCGCGCTCGAGCGCGCCCGCGAGGCGGAGCAGCCCGGGCTCGTCGAACCCCGGGGTGGCCGTCACGGACACGAGCCGCGGCCTCCCCTCGGTGAGCGTCCCGGTCTTGTCCACGACCAGCGTGTCCACCTTGCGCAGCGTCTCGATCGCCCGGGCGTCGCGGAAGAGCACGCCCAGCGCCGCGCCCTTCCCGGTCGCCACCATGATCGACATGGGCGTCGCGAGGCCGAGCGCGCACGGACACGCGATGATGAGCACGGCGACGGCGGCGACGAGCGCGTGCGCGAGCCGCGGAGATGGGCCCACCAGCGCCCACGCGGTGAAGGTGACGATCGCGACGCCGATCACCACCGGCACGAAGTACCCGGCGATCACGTCCACGAGCCGCTGGATGGGCGCGCGGCTCCGCTGGGCCTCGGCCACCATGGAGACGATGCGCGCGAGGAGCGTCTCGGCGCCGACCTTCTCCGCCTGCATCACGAACGAGCCGGTCCCGTTCACGGTCGCGCCGGTGACGCGGTCCCCGCGCTGCTTCTCCACGGGGATGGGTTCGCCCGTCACCATCGACTCGTCCACGACGCTCACGCCCTCGCGCACGACCCCGTCCACGGGGACCTTCTCGCCGGGGCGGACCCGCAGGCGATCACCGGCGACGATGGCCTCGAGCGGCACGTCCTCCTCCGCCCCGTCCGCGGAGAGGCGGCGCGCGGTCCTCGGGCTCAGGCCGAGCAGCCGCTGGATGGCGGCGCTGGTGGAGCTCCGCGCCCGCAGCTCGAGCACCTGCCCCAGCAGGATGAGCGTCACGATGACGGCCGCGACCTCGAAGTAGACCCCCACCTCTCCGTTCGCCTCGCGGAAGGAGGCGGGGAAGGCGCCGGGCAGGAGCGCGGCGACGACGCTGTAGCCGTACGCGACCGACACCCCCAGCCCGATGAGCGTGAACATGTTGAGGTGGCGGCTCCGCACCGACTGCACCGCGCGCACGAAGAACGGCCAGGCGGCCCAGACGCACACGGGCGTCGCCAGGAGCAGCTCGGCGAGGACCCGCGACCGCCCGGGCAGGAGCCGCGCGACGGGCGCCGACGCGCCGAGCATCGCGAGCGCGAGCAGCGGCGCCGAGAGCGCGGCGGCGACCCGGAAGCGGCGCGTCATGTCGCGCAGCTCGACGTTCTCCTCGGCGCCGGTGGCGACGCGCGGCTCGAGCGCCATCCCGCAGATCGGGCACGACCCGGGCTCCGACCGGACGACCTCCGGGTGCATCGGGCAGGTGTACTCGACGGCGGACGTGGCCGGGGCGGCCGGCCGCGGAGGGATCGCCGGTGTGGGTGCCGGGCGGTGGGCCACGCCGCCCGTCTTGCGCCTGCAGTGCTCGTGGGCGTCGTGGCTGGCGTGGTGGTGCTGGTGCTGGGTCGGGTTCATCCGGTGTTCTCCTTTCCGATCCGGAAACGAGCGAGGCGCGCGGGCCTTACACCCCCCCTCGCCGCGGCGGCAGCGCGGGTGCGCTGGCCTGGCCCTGCCAGGGGCGCGCAGCTAAGAGAGACGGATGGACGAGAGCGGCGAATCCAACGAGGTCTTCCGCGGCGCGCTCGATCCCGAGGCCGAGCGGGTCCTCGTCACGCACCGCGCGCGCTTCCTGCGGTCGCTGGAGCGGAGGACCGGGAGCCGCGAGGTCGCCGAGGAGGTGCTCCAGGCTGCGTACGCGCGGGCGCTGGAGCGCGGGACGCCCGCGGTCGGCGACGAGGGCGTCGTCGCCTGGTTCCAGACCGTGCTGCGGAACGCCTGGCTCGACCGGGTCCGCCGGGTGGAGGTGGAGAGCGCCGCCGCGCGGCGGCTCGCCGCCGAGATCGACGAGGCGATCGCCGATCCGGAGCTCCGCGACGCGATCTGCGCCTGCGTGCACGACGCCGTCGAGGCGCTGAAGCCCGAGTACGCGGCGCTGATCCGCGAGGTGGAGCTCGGGGGCCGGGCGCTGCGCGAGGTCGCGGCGGAGGCGCGGATCACGCCCAACAACGCCGGTGTCCGGCTCCATCGTGCCCGGCAGGCCCTGGGCCGCAGGCTCGGGGCCCTGTGCGGCGCGTGCGCCGCGCACGGCTGCCTCGAGTGCCACTGCGAGGGGAGCTGATCCCGCGGTCCTGGAACGTCACGCAGGGTGCAGGTCCACCCGCGCCCTCTTCGTGGCGTGGGTTGATCTCCCCGGCCATCGCCGTTATGGTGGTGATGCCATGATGTGGGGTCGCATCAGTCCGCGCTCGAGCGCCTGCGAGGATCGCCGGAATCCGGCGACGCCGATGCAGCACGCGCTCGCCCGGACGTCGGCCTTCCTTGGCGACGGCGCTCCGGCTCTCGGCTGAACCACGAGACCTGGGGCGCCCTCCCTCGCGGCGATCCGTGCGCGGCGTACCGAGGCGTGAGCCTCGCGCGCCGCGCCTTCTCCGCCCGCGCCGGCAAGGCCGCGCGCGGGCCTGGCGCCCCCCTCACCTCACAGGAGTCGAGCCATGATGAACGTCACGATCCGCGACGTGCAGAAGCTGTTCGAGCACCGCGCCCAGCCGTGCGTGTCCGTGTACATGTCCACCGACGCGGTGAGCCCCGGCGGTCCCGCCGATCGGATGCGCCTCCGCAACCTCCTGCGCGACGCCGCGACGAGGCTCGCGCGCGTGCACCACGCCGGCGCCGTCGAGGGGCTCCTCGGGCCCGTGGCGGAGAAGGTGCAGCGGGCGTGGCCGCCGCGCGGGCGCGGGATCGCGCTGCTCCGCTCGCCGGACCTGAACGTCGGGTTCGAGCTGCCGGTGGAGGTGCCCGACGTGGCGGTGGTCGCGCCGACGTTCCACACCAAGCCGCTCCTCTCGTTCCTCGAGCGGAACCAGCCGTTCTTCGTGCTCGCGCTCGGGGCGCGATCGGTCCGCCTGCTGGAGGGGGACGCCGACGGGCTCGCCGACGTCACCGAGGACGCGATCCCGGCCGGCCTCGCGCCCGAGGAGGCCGGGTCGGAGCGTGACGGGCGGGAGGGTGAACGCCGCTGGTACGCCGCGGTGGACGAGGCCGTGAGCGCGTTCCTCGCTCCCACCGAGGCGCCGCTGGTCCTCGCGGGCCCGCACGAGCGCCGGTCGCTGTACCGCTCGGTGAGTGGCCTCTCCCGGATCCTGTGGGCCGGGGTGGACGCGGAGGTGGACGGACTCGACGAGGACGCGCTGCACGAGCACGCCTGGCCCATCGTGTGCGCCGACCAGGCGGACGCGGAGCGCCACGCCGCGATGCACTGGCTCTCGTTCCGGGGCGCCGGCATGGCCACGGACGTCCTCTCCGAGGTGATCGAGGCGACGGCGCAGGGGCGGGTCCGCCTGCTCCTGCACCGCGAGGGGACGCACCTGTGGGGCCGGATGGATCCCGAGCTCGGGTCGTTCGTCCTCCGGTCCGGCGAGGCCGAGCGGGAGCCGGGCGACTCCGACCTCATCGACGATCTGTGCGAGCTGACGCTCTTGAAGGGCGGAGACGTGGTGGAGGTCGCGGAGGAGCGCATGCCCACCGACGTCCCCGTGGCCGCGATCCTGCGGTACTGAACCGGCGGTGCGCCGCCGAAAGGAGAGAACCATGACGAACCAGAACGTGGCAGTGCGCGCGAGGCCGGCCCGCGAGCCGGCGATCATCCTCGGGAAGGAGGACGTGGAGCGCCTCCGGGCCGTCGTGGAGGCGCACGCGTTCGGCCGGGACGCGGCGGCCACCGAGCGGCTCGAGGCCGAGCTCGATCGCGCCACCATCGTGCCGCAGGCCGAGGTCCCGCCCGATGTGGTGACGATGAACGCCCGGATCGTCTTCGAGGATCCGGAGGCGGGTCGCCGGCGGGAGATCACGCTCAGCTACCCGCGCGACGCCGATCCGGCGAACGGGCGGATCTCGATCCTGGCGCCCGTCGCGATGGCGCTCCTCGGCCTGCGGGTCGGGGACTCGATCGACTGGCCGCTGCCCGGAGGGCGGAAGGCGACCTTCCGGATCGCGTCGATCGTCGGGGAGGTGCAGGAGCCGCTCGCTGCGACGCGGTGACGGGGGAGGTGCCCGCGGTCGGTGCGGGACCCCCACCCCGTTTCCGAATCGCGCTCGGCCGCCTAGATTTCGATGGGCGCAGGAGGTGCCGCCATGGTGGTGACCACGAGAGACATGCAGCTCCTCCGGGCGCTGGTCGAGATCTACTCGCACGGCCGGGAGTCCGAGGCCGCCGCGCGCCTCGGCGCCGAGCTCGATCGAGCGTCGGTCGTGGCCGCCGGCCAGGTGCCGCTCGACGTCGTGACGATGAACTCGCGCGTCGTCTTCGAGGACGAGGCGGGCGCGCGGCGCGAGGTCCTCCTCGTCTTTCCGCCCGCCGCCGTGGACCGCGCGGCGGATCGCGTGTCGGTGCTCTCCCCCGTCGGGATGGCCCTCCTCGGCCTCGCCGTCGGCGAGGTCATCGACTGGCCC
Organism: Pseudomonadota bacterium; assembly: GCA_023428085.1. GTDB lineage: Bacteria > Myxococcota > Myxococcia > Myxococcales > Anaeromyxobacteraceae > Anaeromyxobacter. Next base: position 16,800 of record JAEYZK010000181.1, on the reverse strand, counting down.
ATGCCGGAGGGCGGCACGCGCCGGCTCCGGATCGTCGCCGTCCTGTACCAGCCGGAGTCGATCGAGCGTGCTGCGTCGGCGCTGAGCTCGTAGGATGCGGGCGCGCCGTCGCGCGCCGCAGCCTCGATCCCGTGCTCCGACGACTGCTCGAGCTCCTCCGCACGCAAGCGTTCCCGCTCGGGATGGCGGCCGCCGTCGCGCTCGCGTTCTGGGCGCCGGCGGCCGGCGCGGCCTTCCCCGCCGGACGCGTGGCGGACGTCGGGATCTCCGTCGTCTTCTTCCTGCACGGCGTGGGCCTCTCCGCCGCGAAGCTGCGCGACGGGCTCGCGCGCTGGAAGGTCCACGCGGTCGTGCAGGGGTTCACGTTCGGCGTCTTCCCGCTCCTCTGGTGGGGCGCGCAGGCGGGCCTGGGCGACCGGCTCTCGCCCGAGCTCTCGCTCGGGTTCCTCTACCTCGCGGCCCTGCCGTCCACCATCTCGTCGTCGGTGGCGCTCACGGGCGTCGCGCGCGGCAACGTCGCGGCCGCGGCGTTCAACGCGTCGCTCTCCAGCCTCCTCGGCGTGTTCCTCACGCCGCTGATCGTCCGGGCCGGCGGCGCCGCGGCGGGAGCCCTGCCGCTCGGCGCGGCCATCCTCGAGATCGCGGCGTTGCTCGTCCTCCCGTTCGCGCTCGGCCAGCTCGCGCGGCCGCTCGCGGGGGCGTGGTTCGCCCGACACCGCCGCCTCACGAACCCCCTCGATCGCGGCGTCATCCTGCTGCTCGTCTACCTCTCGTTCTCCGAGTCGGTGGCGGCCGGGCTCTGGGGCCGGTACGGCCTCCGGGCGCTCGCGCTCACGATCGCCGGCGCTGGAGCGCTCCTCGCGCTCGTCCTCCTCCTCACGCGGCGGACGGCGCGGCTGCTCCGGCTCGAGGTGGAGGACGAGATCGCCGCGGTGTTCTGCGGCTCGAAGAAGACGCTCGCGTCCGGGGTCCCGATGGCGCGCGTCCTCTTCGGAGATCACCCCGCGCTGGGGTTCATCGTCCTGCCCATCATGGTGTACCACCAGCTTCAGCTCCTGGTGTGCTCGGCGCTCGCGGAGCGGTACGGGCGTCGAGGCGCGCCCGCTCCTCCTCCGCCCGCGGCAGGCGCACGGTGAAGGTGGTCCCACGCCCGGGCGCGGAGTCCACGGCGACGGTCCCGCCGTGCGCCTCGACGAGCCGCTTCACGGTGGCGAGGCCGAGGCCGTAGCTGTCCGGCCGGCGGGTCCCGCGGAAGAACGGCTCGAACACGCGCGGCAGGAGCTCGGGCGCGATGCCCACGCCGGCGTCCTCGACGCGCAGCACCGCCTCGTCGTCCTCGGCCGACGCGCGCACCGCGACGGAGTTCGCGCCCTCCGGCTTGCGATACTTGATCGCGTTCTCGATCAGGTTCGCGAGGATGGTCCGGAGCGCGATCGCCGGGATGCGCGCGGCGACCGCCGGGGCCTCGACCGTGAGCGTGACCCCCGCCCGCTCCGCGTGGCCGGCGAACTCGTCCGCGAGCTCGGCGACGACGGCCCGGACGTCGGAGGACCCTCCCTCGCCCGCGGCGGACCCGCTCCGCGCGAACTGCAGGAGATCCTGGATCATCCCCTCGAGGTGCCGCACGCCGCTCGCCGCGCGCGCCGAGAGCCGCCGCACGCTGGCCGGGTCCTCCGCGACGCGCTCCAGGGTCTGGACGGCGAGCTGCACCGTCTGCAGCGGCGTGCGCAGGTCGTGCGAGACCTGGCCCGCGAACGCCTCCAGCTCGGCGAGCCGGTTCCCGACCGAGGTCTGGTAGGACCGCAGGAGCCGAAGGAGCTGCGGGAGGAGCAGGAGCGCGCCCAGCGCGCCGAGCGCCGCCAGCGCGACGTAGGCGAAGGAGAGCCGGCCGATCGCCGCGTGGATGCGGGCCGTCTCCGCCTGCGTCGCCGCGACGTTCACTTCGACGAGGCGGCGTAGCCCCTCGTCGAGCGTCGAGCCCGCCTCGAGCAGCTGCCGGAGCGCGCTCGGGCCCGCGGCGGGCGCCGGCGATCCGGCGAGCGTGCGATCGACCGCCCGGTCGAGCGCGGGGAGGTCCGCCTCGCGGACGCGCCGCCAGATGGCGTTCTCGTCCCCGTTCCGGGGGAGCGCGCCGTAGGCGGCGGCGTGCTCTTCGAGCTGCGCACGCGCCGCGGCGATCGCCTCCGCACGAAGCCGGGGATCGGTCCCCGCGTCGCTCCGCGCCTCGTACGCGAGGAGGAGCGCCTCCATCCGGACGTCGCGCGCCGCCCCGCGCACGTTCGACAGGTGGCGCACCGACTCGGCGAGCTCGTGCTGGATCACCTCGGCGCGCTGCGTGAGCGGGCGGAGCGCGAGCGGCACGTACAGCACCGCGCCCAGGAACCCGAGCGCGAGCGCGGCGAAGGGCACGCCGACCCGGAGCGGCAGCCGCACCTTGGTGAAGTCCATCGCCGGGATCACTAAGGTGGCGGCGCCGCGGTGCGCACGCCTCAGCGCGAGCTGACGTTCGCTCCCTCCTCCGCACGCCTGCGGAACAGGGCGGCCCGCATGAGGAAGATCGTCGTGACCGGCGTGGTCAGGGTGGTGAAGATCGGCACGAGGAGCGCGTGCACGAAGACCTGGCCGCGGAGGAACGAGAGCTCGAGGGCGGTCGCGAGCGCGAGCGACCAGGCGCCGAGGGTGGTCGCGAGCGTCGGCGTGTGGATGCGCTCGAAGAACGAGCGGGTCGTGAGGAGCCCGAGCGACCCGACGAGCGCCGCGACGGCGCCGGCGAGCGCCAGGAGGGCGACGATGATCTCCACGGCGAGCGGGGCGGAGGCGCTCACTCGATCACCTCCCCGCGCAGGACGAACTTGGCCATGGCCGAGGTGCTCACGAAGCCGAGCAGCGAGACGAGCAGGGCGGCCTCGAGGTACGTGGCGCTTCCGTACGCGAGCCCCAGGGTGAGCATGAGCAGCATGGCGTCGATCGAGAGCGCGTCGAACGCCAGGATCCGGTCCTCCGGGGCGGGCCCGCGCACGAGCCGGACGAGCGCGAACGCCATGGCGAGGACGAGCAGGCCGAGCGCGACGCGGAGGGAGAGCGCGAGGAGCGTGGTCATTCGAAGATCTCCATGAGCGGCCGTTCGTAGCGGGACTTGATGGCGGCGACGAGGGTCCCCTCGTCCTCGAGCGCGAACACGTGGAGCAGGAGGGCGCTCCGGTCCGGGGCGAGCTCCGCCCAGGCCGTCCCGGGGGTCGCGGTGACGATCATCGCGAGGACGGCCAGCGCGTTGGGATCGCGCGCCTCCAGCGGGATCCGCACGAAGGCGGGGGTCCGCGCGCGCCGGCTGAGCACGCTGGCGATCACGTCCACGTTCGAGCGCAGCGAGTCGAACGCCACGCGCCCCAGCAGCCGCGCCGCCAGGATCGGCCGCCGCATCCGGACGGGCGCGGGACGGAGCGGCGCGGTGAGCAAGGGGCCGACGATCGCGAAGAGCAGGCCCAGGAGGACGGCGCCGGCGTCGATCGCGGGGCTGAGCGCCAGCCAGGCGAGGAAGAGCCCGCAGGAGAGGACCGGGGAGGGGACGAGGCGCTTCACGGCGCGCCCTCCGCCGCGGCCGCCGGCGCCGCCGCGGGGCGCGCGGCCTCGCCCGCGAGTGCGCGGGCGGCCTCGGTGGCGTAGCGGCTGACCGGGCCTGCGCCGAGCGCGAGGCCGAGGCTCGCTCCCAGCAGCAGGACGATCGGGAGCCCCTCGGCGAGCCGGATCTGCGGGCGAGGCGCGTCGCGGGACCCGGCCCAGAACGTCCGGATCCCCGTCCGCGTCAGGGCGACGAGCGTCACGAGGCCGGTCCCGAGCAGGACCCCCAGGAAGATCCAGACGCGGCCCGGGACGGCGGCGCCGGCGCGCGCGCCCAGGGCTCCGGTCAGCATGAGGACCTTGCCGACGAAGCTGGAGAGCGGCGGGAGGCCGGCGACGAGGAGGGTGCACGCGAGGAAGGCGAGCCCGAGGAAGGCGACGGAGCCCGGGAACGGGACGCCGACGAGCGGCTCCTCCTCGTCGTCGAGGTTCACCTCGCTCCGCTCGAGCGCGGGGGTGAGGAACGGCGCTGGCTCCTGGAGGGTGGTGCCCGTGTTCTGCCAGCGCTCCACGAGGTCGATGAGCAGGAAGAGCGCGCTCGCCGACAGGACGGAGCTGGCGAGGTAATAGAGCGCGCCGCCGGTGGCCTCCCGGCCGAGCCCGAGGGCGGCGAGGAGCGTGCCGGCCGAGACGACGACGCTCAGCCCGGCCTGGTGCGGGAGCCGGTGCGTGCCGAGCATCCCGAGCGCGGCGAGGACGGCGGTCGCCGTCCCGAAGGCGAAGAGCACGTCGGCGCCCGGCGCAGAGGGCGCGCCGCCCGCGGCGAAGAGGGCCGAGGTCCGCACGAGCGCGTACACGCCGACCTTGGTGAGGATCGCGAAGAGGGCGGCCGCCGGGGCGGTCGCGGCGGCGTAGGCCGGGACGAGCCAGAAGTTGAGCGGCCAGGCGGCCGCCTTGGCCAGGAACGCGACCGCCAGGATCGCGGCCCCCGCGTGGAGCAGGCCGCGGTCGCTCGCCGAGACCCGGGCCAGGTGCTCGGCGAGCGCGGCGAGGTTGAGGGTGCCGGTGACGCCGTAGAGCATCGTCGCGCCCACGAGGAAGAGCGACGACGCCGCCAGGTTCACCGCGACGTAGCGGAGGCCGGCGCCGATCCGCGACCGGCCCGCGCCGTGGAGGACGAGGCCGTAGGACGCGGCGAGCAGGATCTCGAAGAAGACGAACAGGTTGAACACGTCGCCGGCGAGGAACGCGCCGGAGAGCCCCATGAGCTCGAGCTGCACGAGCGGGTGGAAGTGCACGCCGGCCCGGTGCCACCGCGCCGCGCCGAAGACGACGACGCACCCGGCGAGCGCCCAGGCGAGGACGAGGAGCAGCGCGGAGAGGCGGTCGGCGACGACCGCGATGCCGGCGGTCCGCGGCCAGCCGCCGGGGACGTAGGTCACGGGCCCATGCGTCGCGACCCACCCGAGCAGCGCCACCGAGGCGCCGATCCCGGCGAGCGCGCTCGCCACCCCGAGCCCCACCTTCACGCGGGGGCGCCCCTCCCCGGCGAGCAGCATCGCGGCGGCGGCCAGCATCGGCACCAGGATCGGCGCGACCACGAGGTGCGGCATGCAGGCGGCGACCAGCGAGGTCATCGGACACCGTCCACGTGATCCGACCCGGTCGCGCCGCGCGAGGCGAGGAGCACCACGAGCAGGAGCGCCGTCATGGCGAAGTTGATGACGATGGCCGTGAGCACGAGCGCCTGCGGGGTGGGATCCGCGTAGTGCGCGAGGTCGGGCGGGACGCCGTCCACGAGGATCGGCTCGCGGTCGATGGCGAGGTTGCCCATGCCGAAGATGTACAGGTTCACCGCGTACGAGATCAGCGAGAACCCGATGAGGAGCTGGAACGTGCGCGCGCGCAGCAGCAGCCAGACGCCGCACGCCGTCAGGACCCCGATCGCCAGCGCGAGGACGAGCTCCATCAGTCTCCCTCCGCCTCGCGGTGGGCCCGCACCGACTGGTGGGCGATCGCGATGAGGATGAACAGCGTCGAGCCGACGACGAGGCAGAAGATCCCGAGGTCGAAGAACAGGGCGCTCGGGACGTGGACCTCGCCGAGGAGCGGGAGCGCGAGGTGCCAGGTGTGCGAGGTGAGGAGCGGGCGATCGGCGGCGAACGCGCCGGCGCCCGTCCCGATGACGAGGAGGAGCCCCAGGCCGATCAGGCCGCGCGGGGCGAGCCGCAGCCGCTCCTCCACCCACTCCGTGCCGGAGACCATGTACTGCGCGAGCAGGGCCACCGACGTCACGAGCCCCGCCACGAAGCCGCCGCCCGGCGCGTTGTGTCCGCGGAGGAACAGGAAGACGGCCGCGAGGAGGAGCACCGGCAGCAGGAGGCGCACGAGCACGGCCGGCACCATGAGGTAGCCCACCGCCGGATCGCGCACGCGGCGGGGGTTGAGGAGATCCGTCGCGAGGTCGGGGGGCACGGCGCGCTGCTGCGGCGGCAGGGCCATGACCTCGCGGGCCGGCCGGAAGCGCCGGAGGAGGGCATACACGGTGAGGGCCACGATCGCGAGGACCACGCCTTCGCCGAACGTGTCGAAGCCGCGGAAGTCCACCAGGATCACGTTCACCACGTTCCTGCCGCCCCCCACGGTGAGCGCGCGCTCGAGAAAGAACGTGGACGGCCCCTCGGGCAGGGTCCGGGTCGCTGCGGCGTAGACCAGGATGGCCATCCCGCCCCCCGCGGCGAGCGAGAGGGCGAGGTCGCGCGCGCGGCGGCGGCCGGATCGATCGGCCGCCGGGAGCACGACCGGCGCCGCCCCCTGCGGCAGCCACCGGAGCCCGAGGAGGATGAGGAGGGTGGTCACCGCCTCGACCGCGAGCTGCGTCAGGGCGAGGTCGGGCGCGGAGAACCAGATGAAGGTGACGCAGACGGCGAGGCCCGCGACGCCCGCCAGCGCCAGCGCGGTGAGCCGCTGGGTGCGCGCGAACCGCGCCGCGCCGATCGCCGCGGCGGCACCGACGACCCACAGGCCTGCGAAGGAGGGGGAGACCGGGATCACCGGCCGGTCCCCCGGCGCGGCGGCGCCGCCGAGCGACAGCGCGCCCAGGACCACCGCGACGCCGACGAGCAGGAAGAGCTGCGTCTGCAGGCCGGCCTCGAGGAGCCGCCGGCGGGTCCACCGCCCCGCGCGCGTCGCGGCGGCGACGAGGCGGGAAGCGATCGCGCCGGCGTCGAGGCGGAGGACCGGGAGGCCGGCGAGCTTCCCGAACGCTTCGCGCCGCCGGAGGAAGGCATACACCGCGGTGCCCCCGCCGAGCGCGACGAGGCTCATGACGACCGGCGGGCCGAACCCGTGCCAGACCGCGAGGTCGTAGACGGGCAGCGCGCCGCCGACCACCGGACGCGAGGCGGCGGCGAGCAGCGGGCCGACGGAGGCGGCGGGGGCGATCCCGACCACCACGCAGGCGCCGACGAGCAGCTCCACCGGGATCCGCATCCACTTCACCGGCTCGTGCGGCGCGCGCGGCAGGTGCCGGGCCGGAGGGCCGAAGAAGACGTCCACCGTGAAGCGGAGCGAGTACGCGACGCTGCCCATGCCCGCCACCGTCGCGGCGATCGGGAGCGCCCACTCGACGAAGGGGTTCGCGTCCAGGTACACCGCCTCGGCGAAGAACATCTCCTTCGAGAGGAAGCCGTTGAGCAGCGGCACCCCGGCCATCGCGGCGCTGGCCACGACGGCCAGCGTGGTCGTGATCGGCATCGCGCGCCAGAGGCCGGAGAGGCGGCGGAGGTCCCGCGTGCCCGTCTCGTGGTCCACGATCCCAGCGGCCATGAACAGCGAGGCCTTGAACGTGGCGTGGTTGAGGATGTGGAACACCGCCGCGACCGCCGCGAGCGGGCTGTTGAGGCCGAGGAGCAGGGTCACGAGCCCGAGGTGCGAGAGGGTCGAGTAGGCGAGGAGCCCCTTGAGATCCGTCTGGACGGTCGCGAGCACGGCGCCTGCGAGGAGCGTCGCGAGCCCGACGCCGCCCACCACCCAGAACCACGCCTGGGTCCCCGAGAGCGCCGGCCAGAGGCGCGCGAGCAGGAAGACCCCCAGCTTGACCATGGTCGCGGAGTGCAGGTACGCGGACACCGGCGTGGGCGCCGCCATCGCGCGCGGCAGCCAGAAGTGGAACGGGACCTGCGCGCTCTTCGTGAACGCGCCCAGGACGACGAGGCCCAGCGCGGCGGGGTAGAGCGGGTGTGCGCGGATCCGCGCGCCCGAAGCGAGCACGTCGTCGAGCTCCCAGCTCCCGACGACGTGCCCGAGGAGGAGGACCCCCGCGAGCAGCGCGAGCCCGCCCGCCGCGGTCACGGTGAGGGCGAGGCGCGCCCCCCGCTGCGCGTCCTTGCGCTGGTGCCAGTACCCGATGAGCAGGAACGAGAGGAGGGAGGTCAGCTCCCAGAAGAGGACGAGCTGGACGAGGTTGCCCGAGAGGACGACCCCGAGCATCGAGCCCATGAACGCGAGCAGCAGCGCGTAGAAGCGGGGGATCGGGTCGGAGGCGGAGAGGTAGTACCGCGCGTAGAGGGCGACCAGGGCGCCGATGCCGAGCACCAGGGCGGCGAACAGGAACGCGAGCCCATCGAGGCGGAGCACGAAGTCGAGCCCGAGCGCCGGGATCCAGGGGAGCCGCTCGACGGCGGCGCCGCCGCCCGCGACCTCCCCGAACCGGACCGCGACGCCCCCGAGGCTCGCCAGGGAGGCGATCCCCGCGAGCAGGGCCGCGCGGTTGCGCGCGTGCGGCGGGAGCGCCGCCGCGAGCAGGCTCGCTGCGAATGGGAGGGCGAGCACGAGGAGGAGGGACACGCGCCGAGTCTAAGGCCGGAACGGGTCGATCGGCGCGTCACCGCGAGGGCGTCGCCGCGTGATTTCGACCGCCCGGCGCCCACTCCGCCGCGCTCGCGCTGAGACGAGCGGCGCTACGGCGTCGGAAGCTTCGCGACGTCGATGGCCTTCGTGCCCTGGGCGACGAGCTCGGGCGGCAAGATGGCGGCGGGGACGTTGCCCTTCCCGAAGTACTTCTCGTTCAGCTCGAGGAACGTCCCGTCCTTCATCATGGCCGCCAGGCCCTGCTCGAACCGGGCCTTGAGCCCTGCCGAGCGTGGCGCGCCCTTGACGAAGGCCAGCGAGGCGGTGAGCGGATCGCCGAGGACGATCGCGAACTGCGTCTTCTCTCGCGGGAACGTCGAGGCGAGGCTCGTGGCCAGCGAGTAGACGTCGCTGATGGCATACTGGAACCGGCCCGCCTTGAGCATGCGGAGGAGCTGCGCGTCGTCGAGGCACTCCTGGACGGTGACGCCCTGCGCCCGGAGCAACGCAGCGGAGGGCGAGTTCTGCAGGACGCCGACGCTCAGCCCGCGCTCCTTCAGGTACCGGGCGCGTTCGGCGGGATCCTCCGGCAGCGCGTGCTGCGGGGTCGCCGGCAGGTAGCGCGCGTACGCGCGGATCACCTTCCCGTACTCCACCCACTCGATCTTCTGCTGCAGGTCGCCCGTGATGAACAGGGCCCCGGGGGAGTGCGCATCGACCTCGCCCGCGAACAACGCCTGGACGGCCCGCTTGATCGGATACGCCGAGAGCGCGACCTCGACGCCCGTCCGCTGGAACGCCCCGACGAGGATCTCGCCGCCGAGGCCACCGCCGCCCGGGGTGTAGTACGGCGACTCGTGCACCGCGATGGTCACCTTCTCGCCAGCGAGGGCAGGACGCGCGACCCAGGCCAGGGCCGCCGCGAGCATCACCCCCATCATCCGCGCGTTCATGGAGCTCTCCTCGTCCCGTTCCTGGTTCGACCCGTCACCGCCAGGTCGCGATCCCTCGACTCCGCCCCTGTCCCGCCCAGCGCGTGAGCCAGTCCGTTCGGCGCCCGTCTCCCGGGGAGCACGGCGCCGTGGCCCAGGCGGAACTGGCCCACCATGGCGGCGAGCTCCTCCGCCTGCGCCGAGAGCTCGCTCGCGGCGGAGGAGGACTCCTCGGCGCTGGCGGCGTTCTGCTGCGTGACCTTGTCCATCTCGGCCGCCGCGCGGGTGACCTGCTCGATGGCGCTCGCCTGCGCGCGGGCCGCGCCGGCGATCTCGGCGACGATCCCGCTCACCTCGTCGACTCCGCCGCCGATCTCCGCGAGGCGCGCCGCCACGTTCCCGGCCGAGGCCTCGCCCGCGCTCGCCTCCGTCACCGACTGACGGACGAGCTCCTCGGTCCTCGTGGCCGCGTCCTTCGCGCGCAGCGCGAGCGAACGGACCTCCTCGGCGACCACCGCGAACCCGCGTCCCGCCTCGCCGGCGCGCGCCGCCTCGATCGCCGCGTTCAGGGCGAGGAGGTTGGTCTGGAAGGCGATGTCGTTGATGGCGCGGATGATCTGCGAGGTCCCCTCGGCGCTCGCCTTGATCCGGTTCATGGCGCCCTGCAGCTCCGCGACCGCCGCCGTGCAGTCCGCCGCGGCGCCGCGCGCCCGCTGCGCGAGCGCGTTCGCCTGCTGGGCGCTGCCGGCGGCGTTCCGCGTCGTCTCGGAGACGGACTCGATCGACGAGGTCGTCTGCTCGATCGAGGCCGCCTGCTCGGACGCGCCCGACGCCACCGCCTGCGAGGACGAGGCGATCTGCGCGGCCGCGGACGAGACGTGCTCGGTGGCCTGGGCGACCTGGACCAGCGTGTCGTGCAAGGCCGACGCCGCGGCGTTCACGCTGTCGGTGATCCGGGCGTGGTCCCCCTCGAACCTCCCGGTGACCCGCGCGCCCAGGTCTCGTTTCGCGATCTCCTCGAGCACCGTCGCGGCGTCGGCGATGGGGGCCTGTACCGCGTCCAGCGTACGGTTCACGCCGTCGAGCGCGCTGCGGAACGCGCCCTCGTGACGGGAGAGGTCGGCCCGCGCGCTCAGCCGTCCCTCGATGGCCGCGGTGGCGAGCGCATCGACGTCGTGGACCACCGCGGAGACGGCGTCGAGGCAGCGGTTCAGCGCGGCTTGCATCGGGACGAGGTCTCCCTGGACCGGGTCGGCGCGGCGCGGCGGGAGCTCGCCGTGCGAGATCCGCTCGCAGTACTCCGCCACCACGCGGAACGGGGTCACGATGGAGTCGAGCGTGTCGTTCATGCCCTGGACGATCGCCCGGAAGTCGCCGGTGTGCCGGCTCGCGTCGGCCCGGACCTGAAGCGCGCCCGCGACCGCCGCGCCGGAGAGGCGCTTCGTGTCCGCGACCAGCGCACGGACCGCGAGGATGCAGGTGTTGATGTTCCGCTCGAGCTCTCCGTAGGCGCCCGGGGAGCTGGCGGCGATGGGCTCCGGGATGTCGCCCCGGGCGATGCGGTCGAGGTACGAGCCGGCCAGCGCGAGCGGGCTGGCCATGGCGTCGAGCATCCGGTTCATCCCGTCGATGACCCGCGCGTCCGCCCCCTCGTACGCGCCGGGATCCGCGCGGACGCCGAGGTTCCCTGCCATGGCTCCCTGGATGAGCGCGTCCAGATCCCTGCCGCGGCGGGTGACGGTGTCGACGAGCGCGTTGAGGCTCAACCCCATCAGCTCGAAGTCGCCCTGGAGCGCCTCGGCGATCGGCGGCGGGACGTCGCCCTGCGCGATGCGGGTCACGTACTCCTTCGTCAGCTCGATGGGCCTCGCGTACGCGTCCATCGTCGCGTTCATGCCCTCGATCACGGGGCGGAACTCGGTGGCCACGCGGGTCGGGTCGCCCCGCGACCGGAGGTTCCCGCGCGCGACCTGCGCGCGCAGCGACCGGGCCTCCGTGGCGAGGACGTCGATCGGGCGCAGGACCAGGGTCGAGAAGAGGAGGAGGAGGACGCCGATCAGGAAGGCGTCCACGAGCACGATCTGCGCCACGGACGTGGCGAGCTGGTGCGCCAGGCGATCGCGGAGCCCCGCGTCGGTGAACGAGATCTCGCCGACGCCCACGCGCCTGCCCTCCCGCTGGAGCTCGAAGCTCCTGGAGCGCGCGCCGTCGGGGGGCGCTTCGGCGGCGCGGTCCACCACGTCGCCGCCCTGCCGCATGACCGCTGCGAAGAGCCCTCCGTCCGTCCCGCGGACGACGATGCCGTGGATGTCCTCCACGGCCATCTCGGGCCGGAGGACGGCCAGCGTCTGGTCCTTCGAGAGGGCCCACACCGGCTCCACGAGGCTGTTCGACAGGCGCACGGCGGCTGCGTCGACCGTCGCGGTGAGCGCCGTGCGCAGCCGCGCCCGCTCCGCTCCGTACTGGTACGCACCCATCGCGCCCAGCACCAGCGTCACGGCGATGACGCTCAGGGCCACGAGCTTCGTCTTGATGCTGGTGTTCGCGAGCATGGGTGTCCCTGCGCACAGCAGAGCACCGCCCGTGCCAGCGCCGAGGCCCGCGGGGCGGTGGGTTCCGGCGCGGCGCTCCAGACCCGGAGTCCGCAAGGCTCCGTGGTCTCGACCCCCGGCGGCGGGGGACGGCGTCGAGCGCGCCCGCCCGTGTACGATCGACGCCGGAGGCCCTCCGTCATGCCGGAGATCAAGGGGAGCACGGTCGTCGAAGCGGTGAACGCCTACCGGACCTACCTGCCCGAGGAGTGCAGGCGGGTGCTCGCGTCGCTCGACCCGGAGACCCGCGCCCTCGTCGCGGAGGTGCAGGCGAACGAGTGGATCCCGGTGGACGCGTTCGTGCGCTACCTCCAGGCGCAGGTGGACGTGGCCGGCGAGGACGCGAACGAGCTCCTCCTGAAGCGCTCCAGGATCGTCCTCGATCGCCAGCTCCGCGGCGTCTACCGCGTGTTCGCCAAGCTCTCCTCGCCGCACGCGCTGATCGCGCGGCTCGCGACCGTGAACGCGCTCTTCTTCCGGGGCGTGACGGTCGAGCGCGAGGAGCCGCGGAAGGGCGAGGTGATCCTGCGGTACCGGGGGTTCGAGGAGACGCACCGGCTCATGGAGCCGATCATCGCCGCGTTCTTCCAGGCCGTGCTCGAGATCAACGGCGCCAAGGACCTCCGGGTGGAGTTCACCCGGCCCATCGGAAGCCCGGACCACGCCGCGCTCGTGCTCTCCTGGCGCTGATCGCGCCGGCTCAGGTGGCGTCGCCCGCGGCCGCGGCGTCGGGGATCGGGACCAGGAGCTCGTAGTCCGCGAGCGCGTAGAGCAGGCGGCCGCGGCGCGTCGGCAGCCGTCCGTCCGGTCGCGGCCGCACGATCACGTGATCGGGCTTGTGGTCGAGCACGCGCAGGCGGTGCCGCTCCAGCTCGGCGATGACCACCAGCATGATCTCCTTGATGTCCGCGTCGCTCACGAGGCCGCGGGCGCGCAGGTCGAGGAGGGTGAGCCCCTCGATCCACTGGAAGATGGCGAGGTAGTCGCGCAGCGGGTGCAGCTCGAGGCGCTGGCCGCCGTCCCCGTCCCGCTGGGCCTCCTCGAGGCGCGCCGCGTGCCAGGCGAGCCAGCTCTCGTCCCGTCCGAGCTCCCACGGACGGTACGTCCGCGCCGGGCACAGGATCGCGAGCGGCCGCTTGGTGAGGATGGGCGGGCCACGCCGCGAGCGGCGGAACCGGAGGACGGCGCCGAACTCCTCGAACGGGCTCGCGAACGCCGGGAAGGACGTGCCCGGCGGGAGCGGCATCATCTCGCCCTCGGGGACGTGCTGCGCGAACCGCGAGATCTTCGCCACGGTCTGGAGCGCGCGGCCGCGCGCCGTGGTGGTGACCCGGTAGACGGTGCCCGTGCTCCGGGTCAGGCGGGTGCCGCGCTTGTAGTACCCGCCGCCGTCGTACCAGCGCTCCGGGAGGAGGTGCTCGCGCCAGGGCCAGCCGAACCGGCTCAGGTACAGCTCGTCGCCCTCGGGGAGGTGCAGGGCGACGTAGTCCACGCCGAACGCGCGGGCCTTCTCGGAGGCCGGGACGGCGTCGAACGGCGCCGTCGCGAACCAGCCCGGGAGCGTGCTCATGGCGCCAGCGCGTCGAGCTGCGTCGTCGTCCCGCCGTCCATGCACCACTCGATGATGCGCCGCCCGGCCGGATCGAGCGCGGCGTCCGCGAGCAGGACGCGGAGCTCGCGCCGGAAGAAGTCCCGGAGGACCGCGGCCCCCGCGTCGTACGCGGCCTCGCCCACCTCGGGCTGCGTCTCCGTCTGGAGGAACCAGCGCGGGATCGGCACGCCCTCGATCTGGACCGAGCGGGGGCAGCGGCCGAGGAGCGGGCTGCGCGCGTCCACGAGCTGGTCCGGCCGGAACTTCACCCCGCCGCGCCGGGCCAGGAACTCGCGGGTGAGCCACTGCGGCATGAAGCCGACCTTCCAGGCGCCGACGTGCTGGTTGGGGACGAGCACGTGCCGCGTGCCGGGGCTCTCGCGGATCTGGCGGAGCAGGAGGTTCGCGAGCGTGACCCGCTTGCCGGTGGCGAACGGCCAGAACGAGCCGATGCCCTCGCTCTCCAGCCCCTCGCTCGCGACGATGCTCGGGTTGTCGTGCCCGCGCGGCGCCACGAGCCGCCACAGCCAGGCGAGCGACGGGGAGAGGACGTGGAACAGGCCGAGGATGCCGTAGCTCGGCGCGGCGTCGCTGCAGGGAGGGCAGCGGACGCCGAAGCTCCGGACGTCCACCTCGACCTCGCCGGCCACGACGTCGGGAACGAGCTCCCGCGGCAGGATCACGCGCGGGTTCGGGCAGCGCTTCCCCGGAGCGTCCTCGGTGTGCTCCCAGATGAGCGTCGTGGCGCCCGGGACCGCGCGCAGGTTGAGGAAGACGAGCGGGCGCTGCGGCTCCACCGTGAGCCGCTCGAGCTCGTGGTCGGTGCCGTACGCCTGGATGTGGTTCACGCGGACGAACCAGCCGTCCTCGGCGTCGCGGACGACGAGCTTCGACGAGGAGCCCTGGAGCGACGGGTGGCAGAGGGCCATGTCGTCGGTGACCGGCCGCAGCGCGCACGCCTGCGGGATGGCGATGTGGCGGACCTCGTCGGTGACGGTGTTGTGCCCGAGCACGAGCCGGCCGTCGGGCTCGCGGTGGGCATACTCGATCATCTCGCTCTTGCCGCCGCCGCTCGCGCCCTCGTGGAGGATGGTGAGCGTGTTGTCGTACGGCGTCACCACCTGCACGGTCGCGCCGTGCGCGGTCAGCCACCCCTCGCGCTCGCCCACGTTGAGGAGCACCCCGTACACGCCCTTCTTCGCGCTCGGCCCGGGGTACAGGTTGAGCGAGAACACCTCGTGGACGGCGTCGGTGCGGTGGTGCACGACCACCTGCTTGCCCGCGCAGTGCGTGTGCCGGAACGGCGGCGCCACCAGGATCACGGCGCGCGGCACCCAGCGCGCGCCGGGCGCAGGCGGGGCGAAGACCGGCGCCTGGAGGTCGGCCAGGGCGGCCGCGAAGAACGCGGCGTTGGCCGGACAGACGAGGAGGGCGGGGAAGTCGAGCCCGCCGCCCGCGGTGAAGGGGAGCGCGAGCAGCTCCGTCCCGGAGAGCCAGCGCAGGACGTCGCCGCGGAGCTGCGAGAAGGGGACGTCGAACCGATCGGCGAACCGCGGCTGATCGGTCGGGCCCTCGTCGCCGACGACCATGGAGTCCGGGTCCCGCCGGCGCATGTAGGGCTCGGTGTAGTTCACCGCCACGCCGTTGCGCGCGCGCACCACCTCCGCCTCGAGCACCGTCCGCCCGTCCGGCAGCGCGTACCGCACCTCGTGCCGCTCGCGCCCCGGGCCGCCCAGGGCGAGGGTGGCGAGGTCGGCGCGGTCGTCCGCGAAGCGGACCGCGGGCGCGGCGGCCAGCGCGCGCGCGACGTCGTCCGGCAGGACGAGGCGGTCCAGCGTCCAGGCGGGGCGCGTCGAGGGGGGCAGGGCGGCGGCGAACATGGGAGCTCCTGGGGGTGCGGGGCCGGCGGCCTCGCCCGTCCCGAAACAGGGAACCACAATACGCGACACCGAAGTCGTGTGACGTGTATCGTGTCATGAACGTCTCCTGCAAGTGGGCGGGCGGCCGCAGGGTCGGGGGGGCCGGGAGCCCGCCGGTGCGGCGTTCCCGCCCCGTCGCGCCCGCGCCCCGTTGGTGGTAAGAGACGGGCGCCCGACCCAGGCTGCGCGGGCCGGTCGCCCGGGGACGTGCATGGTGCGCAAGCAGACGACCAGAGCGGAACCGGACCCCGCGATCCCCGCGGCGGACTGGACGTTCCTCACGAACCACGCGCACGTCCTCCTCTGCATCGCCCGGGAGCCGGAGGTGCGGATGCGCGACGTGGCGCAGCAGGTGGGGATCACCGAGCGCGCCGTCCAGCGGATCGTCTCCGACCTCGAGCAGGCGGGGTACCTGCACCGCTCGCGCGAAGGGCGGCGCAACCGCTACGAGGTCCGGACCGAGCTCCCGCTCCGCCACCCCATCGAGCGGCACGAGCGCGTGTCGTCGCTCATCTCGCTGGTGCTCGAGACGCGGGCGCGCGGGAGGCGCTGAGCCCGCGCGGCGGACGTGCGCTCGCGCCGGCGCCGCGGGCCGCGAATCGAACGTCGCTCTCGCTCGCGCTCGCCGGCCGCGCCGTGCGCGGCGCGGTGCCGACCGCGCGCCGCGCAGGCCAGATCCTCGGCCAGTTCTCGGCCAGCGCGCCCGCGGCCGTCCGCGGGATCCGGAGGACGTAGGGGCGCGGCGGGGTGACGTCCCTGCGCAGCTCCGGGTTGAGCTCGCGCAGCGCGCGGACGCTCACGCCCGCGGCGCGGGCGATGGGCGCGAGCGGCCGCGCGCGCGGGATGATCACGAGCTCGTACTCGGCCCAGGGCCCCGGCCGGCCCGGCGCGACCTCCAGGCCGAACGCCGCCGCGTGTCGCGCCAGGATCGCCGCCGCGATGATCTTCGCGACGTAGTCGCGGGTCTCGACGGGGAGGAGGCGCTGCCGCTCCAGGTGCCAGAAGTCGGAGTACCCTCGCCGCAGCGCCCGGGTCACCCGCCCCGCGCCGGCGTTGTAGGCCGCCCAGGCGAGGTGCCAGTCCCCGAGCCGATCGTGGAGGCGCCGGAGGAACCGGGCCGCCGCGCGGGCGGACTTCTCCGGGTCCCTGCGCTCGTCCACCCAGCGGTCCGTCCGCAGGCCGAGCTCCCGCCCCGTGCCCACCATGAACTGCCAGGGCCCCACCGCGCCGACGGGGCTCCGCGCGTGCGTGCGGAACCCGCTCTCGACCATGGCGAGGTAGATGAGGTCGCGCGGGACGCCGTGCTCCTCGAGGATCGCGCCGTACTGCTCGGCGTACTGCTGCGAGACCGCGATCCA
>JAEYZK010000135.1 GCA_023428085.1 Pseudomonadota bacterium | reverse complement strand
CCGGTGGGTCGCCGCCGGCGGCGCGCTGGCCGCGGCCGCTGCGGCGGCTGCGCTCTTCCTCCTCCCCCCGCCGGAGCCCGCCGGGACGAGGATCAAGGGCGCCGCGCCGGCGCTCGCGATGTACGTCCGCCACGGCGGCGCGGTCCGCCGGGCGGCGCCCGGCGAGGAGGTGGCGGCGGGCGACGCGGTCCGCTTCGCGGTCTCGCTGCCGGAGCCGGCGTACGTCGCGGTGCTGAGCCTCGACCCCGCGGGCCGCGCCTCCGTCTACTTCCCGGAGGGAGCCCGGGCGGCGCAGGTGCAGGCAGGGGCGGACGTGGCGCTCCCGCTCGCGACGCGCCTCGACGCGACGGTCGGTGAAGAGCAGGTCTTCGGCCTCTTCTGCGACCGGCCCCTGGAGCTCGCGCCGGTGCGCGCGCTCGTGGAGGCCGCCGCCGCGGGCGCCGCGCCCGGCGGTTGCCAGGTGACCCGATGGACCTTCGTCAAGCGCTGATCGGGGCCGCGCTGCTCGCCCTGCCGGCGCTCGGCGCCGCGCAGGTGGAGCGGTTCGCGGTGGTGGTGGGGAACGACGAGGGGCAGCCGGGGCAGCTGCCGCTCCGCTGGGCGGAGACCGACGCCGGCCGCGTGGCCGGGGTCCTCCAGGACGTGGGCGGGGTCCGGCCGGAGAACCTGGTGCTGCTCCGCGGCCGCGACGCGGACACCGTCCGCCGGGCGCTCATCGCCGTCAACCAGCGCATCCGCGGGTCCGCCCGCGAGACCATGCTCCTCGTCTACTACTCGGGGCACGCGGACGCGGCCGCGCTCCACCTGGGCGCGAGCGCGCTCGAGCTCGCCGAGCTGGAGCAGCTCGTGCGCGGCTCGGCGGCCGGGTTCCGCATGCTGGTGCTGGACGCCTGCCGCTCGGGCGCGCTCACCCGCGTGAAGGGCGGGGCGCCCATCGCGCCGTTCGAGCTCGCCGTGAGCGAGCGGCTCCCGGGCGAGGGCGCGGTGTTCCTCACGTCGAGCGCCGCCTCGGAGGACAGCCAGGAGTCCGACGAGCTCCGCGGGAGCTTCTTCACCCACGCGCTCGTCTCCGGCCTCCTCGGCGCCGCCGACGCGGACGCGGACGGCCTCGTGACGCTCGAGGAGGCGTACCGCCACGCCTACGACGCGACCGTCCGCGGCTCGAGCCGCTCGCTGGCGGGGCTCCAGCACCCGACCTTCCGCTACGACGTCCGCGGCCACGGCGACGTGGTGCTCGCCACGCTCGAGCGGACCGACCCGCGCCGCGGCTGGCTCGAGTTCCCCCCCGGCCGCACCTGGCTGGTCTTCGCGGGATCGCTGGAGGGCCCCGTCATCGGCGAGATCGGGCGCGACGATCGGGTCCGGCGCCTCAGCCTGCGCGCGGGCACCTACTTCGTGCGCGGGCGCGGGCGCGACGAGCTCCTCGAGGGCGCGGTCGCCGCCGCGGCGGGGGCGACGACGGCGATCGACCCGGCGCGGCTCGAGCGGCTCTCGTACGCGCGGCTCGTCCGCAAGGGCGGCCTCCCCTCGGCGCGATCGGCGTACGCGCTCGAGCTCGAGGCCCGCGGGCGCAGCCCCGTCGCGGTCGAGGGCGCACCGTGCGCCGGCGCGGCCGCCGGCACGTCGATCGCCCTCCGGGAGGTCACCATCCAGGCCCGCCTCGGCTGGTGCGTGAGCCGGTTCCGCGGGTCCCCGGAGGTCTGGACCACCGCGAGCACCTTCGACCTCGAGTTCGGCGCGACGCACGCGTGGGATCTCGCGGGCTTCTCCCTCGAGCTCGGGGCGATCGCCGGACCGTCGATCATCCACAAGCAGTACCGCTCCGAGACGCGCACCGTCCGGCGGCCGGAGACCGGCCTCGCCCTGCAGGTCGCCCCGGTGGCGGTGATCTCGCGCGACGTCGGCCGCCGCGCCTTCCTCTCCGTGACCGGCGCGGCCCCCATGTACCTCATCCCGGTGCGGAACGAGGACCCGGAGCCCGACGCGCTCGAGACCTCGTTCACCTTCCGGGCGGCGGTCGGCCTCGGCGCGCGGCTGTAGGCCCGCGGGTCACGCCGCCCGCGCCACGAGCGCCTCGACGAGCGGCGCGCACAGCTCCTTCCCGCGCAGCCCGTCCAGCCAGCGCCGCGGGATCGCCTCGATCCCGTCCCGCAGGCCGGCGACACCGCCGGTGACCGCGGCGGTCGTGTCCGTGTCGTTCCCGAGCGCGATCGCGGCGCGCACCGCGACCTCGTACGGCCCGGCGGCCACCGCGAGGCGCGCGGACCGCAGGCAGTCCACGACGTACCCCGTGCCCTGCCCCGCCGGCGGATCGTCCGGGCGGAGGGAAGCCTCGAGCTCGGCGGCGAGGCTCGCCTCGCCGGCGAGCGCCCGCCGCAGCCGCGCGGTCGCGTCCGCCCAGCCGTCGGGCTCCGCGGGCCTGCCCTCCGCGATCGAGCGCGCCCACAGGCAGTACAGCGCGCAGGCCGCCTGCGCGCGCGGGTGCCCGTGCGTGACGCACGACTGAAGGCACGCGTCGTGGACCAGCTCCGCGTCGGGGCCGCGGTGCCAGAGCGCGAGCGGGAGGACGCGCATCAGCGAGCCGTTGCCGTTGTCCCGCTCGCGCGCGGGGCCGGCCTCGTGCGCGGGCGCGCCGGCGCGGAGCGCGGCGATCGCCCCGTGGGTCTGGATGCCGACGTCGAAGACGCGGCCGTCCACCGCGAGGTACCCCTCGTCGTGCCAGCGCACGAGGCGCCGGCCGAGGTCCTCGAGGTCGAGCCGGCCGCGCTCGAGCAGCGACGCCAGCAGGCAGAGCGCGTGCGCGCCGTCGTCGGACCAGGTGCCGGGCGGCACGCCGGCGTGGGCGCGCGCGAACCCCGCGGGCGGGGCGAGCTCGAGCCGCTGGCGCGGCGGGAGCTCCTGCGGAGCGTGGAACTCGTACGGCACGCCCAGGGCGTCGCCGACGAGGAGGCCGTACAGGGCGCCCTCGAGCTGGGAGCGGGTCATGCGCCGACTCTACGACGTCCCCTGCGCGCCCGTCCCGCGGAACCCCCGCGCGCGCCCGTACGCGACGCACTCCTCGATCGGGCGAATGGCGCCCGAGGTGCTGAACGCCCCGAGGCTCACGGCGGCGACGCAGACACCGGCCTCGAGGCACCGCTCGACGGGCCAGCCCTCGTGCACCCCGAGCACCACGCCGGCGGCGAAGGCGTCGCCGGCGCCGTTGGTGCTCTTCACCTCGGCGGGCGGCACCCGGACCGAGCCCTGCCGGAACGTGCGCCCGCCGCGGACGGCCGCGGCGGCGCCGGCCGGGAAGTGGACCACCGCGAGCTCGCGGACGCCGAGCGCGAGGAGCCGGCGGGCGGCGGCCTCGGCGCGGTCGAGGTCCGGCGCCCCGTCCCGGTGCGTCTCGATCCCGGCGAGCGCCCCGGCCTCGAGCTCGTTCACGATCAGGCTGTCGAGGTGCGGGAGGCATGGGAGCGCGAGCGCCCGCTGCCGCTCCGGGACGAGCGTCACGAGCTCGAGGTTGGTCCACATCCCTGCGGCGCGCGCGGCGGAGAGGACCTCGGCCCAGCCGTTGCCGCCCGGGCGCGCGCGGTCCATCGCCGCGTGGATCCCGGGCGCCCCGAGGTGGAGGATCCGCGCCGCGCTCCGCGCGAGGTCGAAGTGCTCCGGCGCGAGGACCGCGTTCGCGCCGGGATCGTGGAAGAAGGTCCGCCGGCCGTCCTCCTTCACGATCATGACGTCCGTGTGCGAGGTGCGGAGGCCGGGGAGCGTCGTGAGGCCCGCCGCGCCCAGGCCGTTCGCGCGGCAGACCTCCCGGACGAGCGCGCCGTGCGCGTCGTCGCCCAGCACCCCGACCACCTCGACCGGGAACGGCGCCCCGAGGCGCGCGAGATCCACCGCGAGGTTGAACCCGGGGCCGCCGGAGTCGCTGGTCTCGCCCTCGAGGAAGGCGATCCCGTCCTCCTCGGGCCAGCGGTCGATCGTCTTGTTGACGTCGACCATGATCGAGCCGCCGCACAGGACGCCCCGGCGCATGGCGACCTCACCCCTTCAGCGCGGCCTCGGTGAGCTGCAGGTCGTCCTCGAGCGCGCGCGCCGGGCGGAGCCTCCTCCGCGCCAGGGCGCCGTGGTACGCGCGGACCGCCTCCTCCGGGCTCAGCTCCCGCCGGAGCACCGGCCGCATGAGCGCCACGAGGTCGAGCGGCGACTCCGCCACGTTGATCTTGCGACCGAAGAGCGCCACGCGCGCCCCGTGCCGCTCCGCCTGCGCGAGGAGCTCGTAGCAGTCGCGGGTCGTCCCCGCCGCCCCGCCGAGCACGCCCACGACGAGCGTCGGGTCGTACGTGACGAGCTCCTCGAGCGCCGCCGGGCCGTTGTAGGCCACCTTGAGGAACAGCGGCCGCTCCCCGGCGGTCACCCCGGCGAGCGCCCGGGCGATGGAGTCGTTCACGAAGTGCGGGACGTCGGCCGGCCCGAGCCCGGCGGGCGCGTTCGGGTTGAAGACCTCGAGGAAGTGCCGGAGCTGCACCCGCGCCGCCTCGGCGCGGAACCGCGCGTAGGCCTCGAGCGACGCGACGTCGTGGGCGAGCTGGTTGTTGAAGGTCACCGAGTACAGGCCGAGATCGCAGAACGGCTTCACCGCCTCGAGGCTGGCCGTGCGGAAGGGCCGCGAGGGCTCGTGCTCGTAGGCGTGCCCGCGCGGACGCCAGATGTCGGTCGCGTCGTTCGCGCGGATCGCGAGCGTCACCGGGCCGCCCTCGAACAGCCCCTCGCGCGCGAGCACCTCGCCGTTGGAGGCCGAGGCGAGGAGCACGTCCTGCTCGCCCTGCCGCACGATCGCCCGCATGGCCTCCAGGAACTCCGGCCGCGTGCGGTACCGCCGCCCGGCCGCCGGCGTCCCGTCCTCGCTCCGCGCCGGCCCCGCGGCCGCGACGCCCCACGCCATGTCGGCGTCCTTCGCGTCGGCGAGGATGAAGTGGTCCGGCGTGTACCGGCCGTCGAGGATGGCGCGCAGCTTCCGGTCGAGGCTCTTCATGCGAGTGAACATATCGCCGACCGCGTCACGCAGGGTGGGGGCCCCGCGCGCAGCGCGGGGGAGGGACGGCCTTCGACTCCGCGGCGCTGGCGCGCCGCTACGCTCAGGCTGAGCGGGACACCGGAGAGGGCAGCCGGCGCAGCCGCGAAGCGGCGAGCACGGCCCAGGGATCCGCGCAGCAGGGGTGGGGCCCCAGGAGCTCCGCCCCTGGGGCGGGGGCGCAGCCCCCGCTAGATTGACAAGGAAAGAGGCCCGTCACAGGGCCTCTTTCCGTTCTCGCTTCTTCGTTCTGCTTGGGCGTCCTCGGGTGGACGCCGATCCGGCCTAGGCCGGTGGAGACTGCGAGTATGTCGGTGACGTCGACGGTTCCTCTATCTCAGCCTCCCGCGCAGTGTTGCTGCTTCGAGAGAAACGTTACGCCCATTCGTCGGCGACGTGAAGTCCCGAGGAAGGCGCCCCGCTGGGTCGCCCGGACTTCGGCGTAGTTCTTCGGCTCTCGCGGCGCGGGCCGAGGTGCGATGGCTCCGGCGCGCGTGGGACGCCGGCGTCTCACGCGCTCGCTCGCTCGCGCCTCTCGGGTCTCCTCTTCCGCCGCGCCGCGGCTCTCGCTACGCTGGAGCACCATGCTCCACGACGTCACCGTGCTCCTCCGCGCCGGCATGCCCACCTACCCCGGCGAAGACGGCCCGAAGCTCGAGCGCATCAAGTCGCGCGCCCAGGGCGACGCCGCCGAGGTGCGCAAGCTCACCCTCGCGCTCCACACCGGCACGCACGTGGACGCGCCGGAGCACTTCATCGAAGGCGGCAAGACGGTCGAGGCGCTCCCGCTCGACGCCCTGGTCGGCCCGTGCGAGGTCGTGGCGGTGCCCGGCGCCCCGGACGTCCGGGCGGCGGACCTCGAGGCGCTCTTCCCCTCTCCCCGCCCGGCGCCGGAGCGGCTGCTCCTCCGCACCCGCAACAGCACCGGCCCGCGCCCGATGTTCTCGCGCGACGCCTTCGACTGGGACTACGCCGGCATCGGGCACGACGCGGCGGCGTGGCTGGTGGACCGCGGCGTGAAGCTCGTCGGGATCGACTACCTGTCGATCGAGCCGCCGAAGGCCGAGGCGCCGATCACGCACCGGGCGCTGCTCGGCGCGGGGATCGTGGCGATCGAGGGGCTCGATCTCCGCCGCGTGAACCCCGGCCGGTACCGGCTCTACTGCCTCCCGGCGCTCCTCCAGGGCGCGGACGGCGCGCCCGCGCGCGTCCTCCTCGAGGACTGACGCCCCGCGGGGCCCCGGGCGCGCCCTTCGACCGGCTCAGCGCCCGCGGGTGCGAGCGGCCTCGCGCCCCTTCTCGTCGAGGAGGCGGAACTCGTCGTCGGAGAGCTGCACCTGCGCCGCCGCGACGTTCTCCTCGAGGTGCTTCACCTTGCCGGTGCCGGGGATGGGGAGCATCACCGGGCTGCGGCGGAGGAGCCACGCGAGCGCGATCGCACCGGGAGTGACGCGGTACCGCCGCGCGATCTCCTCGACGGGGCCGCCCGGCGCGCCGAGGGGGCCGACGTCGAGGGGCCGCCAGGGGATGAAGCCGATCCCCTCCTTCTCGCAGTAGGAGAGCACGTCCTCGCTGGCCCGGTCGGCGAGGTTGTAGAGGTTCTGCACCGTGACCACGCGGAAGTGGCGGCGCGCCGCCTGGATCTCGTCCACGCTCACGTTCGAGAGCCCGAGGTGGCGGACGATCCCGTCCCGCTGCAGCTCCGCCATGGCGGCGTACACCTCGTCGCGGGGGACCTTCGGATCGGGGCGGTGGTACTGCCACAGATCGATCCGCTCGACCCGGAGCCGCTTCGCGCTCATGAGCGCGCACTGGCGCAAGTACTCGGGTCTCCCGACCGGCAGCCACTTGCCGGGCCCGTGGCGCACGAGGCCGCCCTTGGTCGCGATCACCAGGCCGCGCGGGTACGGCGCCAGCGCCTCGGCGAGCAGCTCCTCGCTGTCGTACGGTCCGTAGCTGTCCGCGGTGTCGACGAAGTCGATGCCGAGCGCGGGCACGCGCTTCAGGGTCCGGAGCGCCTCCGGGCGATCCTCCGGCGGGCCCCAGATCCCGGGGCCCGTCACGCGCATCGCGCCGAAGCCGAGCCGGTGCACTTCCAGCCCTTCTCCGAGGGAGAAGGTGCCGCTCGCCGAGACGTCGTGGGCCATGGCCGAAGGCTAGCGACGGCCGCCGGGGATTTCACGGTTGGCGCGGGGGCGCCCGGGCTCGGGAGGTGTACCCCGCGAGGGTCTGGATCGAACGCCGCCGGCGCGCGTTCTTGTCCGCAGACCACCTCGAACCCCGGAGCCCGATCTCATGCCTCACCGCCCGTCCGTCCTCGCAGCGCTCGCCTGCGCGACGCTCTCCTCTCCGCTCCTCGCGGTCGCGCAGACGCAGGCGCAGCCCCAGCCGCCTCTCCCCGGAGCGCCACGCGTGCTGCACGTCTCGGGCGAAGGCAGCGTCCGGGTGCGCCCCGACGTCGCCGTCCTCACCACGGGCGTGGAGGCCACCGGGCCCGACCTCGCCCGCGTCACGCGCGACGCGAACGCGCGGATGCGCAAGCTGCTCGCGGCGCTCTCCGAGGCCGGCATCGCCGAGAAGGACGTCCAGACGACCCGCCACGACGTGCAGGTCGAGCGGCCCTGGAAGAACGATCGCCCCGGCCCGATCACCGGGTACACCGTGAACGACGAGGTCCGCGTCACGGTCCGCAACCTCGAGCGCCTCGGCCCGGCGCTCGATCGCGTCACCGCCGCCGGCGCCAACGCGCTGCGGGGGCTCACCTTCGAGAAGGACGATCCGAACCCGGAGCGCGCCCGCGCCCTCGCCGCCGCCTACGCCGCCGCGCGCGTCAAGGCCGAGGCCCTCGCGAAGGCGGCGGGCGTGACGCTGGGCGACGTCCTCCAGCTCGGCGAGTCCGGCGGGATGGCGCCGATCCCCATGTTCAAGCCGCAGATGATGCGGAGCATGGAGGCCGCCGACGCCGGGGGCGCGGCGGTCTCGCCGGGCGAGCTCGAGCTCACGGCGCGGGTGGACGTGGTGTACGCGATCCGGTGACGGCTCAGGGACCGTGAAGGTATCGCCTTGGCCGAACCGACAAGTCTCTCTTCGATGACTTTCGGTCTTCTCGCGTCCAGTGGGCGTCCGTCCCGCGGCGCCCGCTTGGTCACTCGTCTCCAGGCCGTTGGAGCCGAGCGGGCCCCGTCTCGGCTACAGCAGTCCGGTCCCCACCAGTCGCAGAAGGTTGAAGCTCAAGGCAGCGAGGAGCACGACCGTCTTCACCTTCTCGAGTCCCCGGACGTTGAGGCGGTCCAGCCCTCGGTGCACTCGTAGGTCGGCGTTGGTTCGCTCTGCCAGGACTCCGCGCTG